>DASWIG010000080.1:0-5535 GCA_036397835.1 Thermoanaerobaculia bacterium | reverse complement strand
CGGCCGTCCACGGCGTCCGGCGCGGCGGCGCTCACGAGCCCTCCGCGAAGCACGACGCCGCCGTGCAGGTCGCTCCTATGGGGCCGCCGGGGGCGATCGACAGCTTGCAGCCGACGGCGAGCACCTCCTCGGCCACCAGCTCGATGGTGCGCATCCGCGGCTTCTCGTAGGGCTCGCGGCGCGGCCGGGAGGGCCGGGCGGTCATGGGATCTCGGTAGGTGTCGATCATGCTGGTTATCCTCAAGCCGTCGCTTCGGCGCAGCCGCACGACGTGCCGCAAGTCCCAGTAGTAGACGCTTCCGTCCGGAGCACGGGCAGGCGCGACCGCGACTTGGCCTCCTGGATGGCGTTCCAGCGGTGCTTCGTGGTCTCGCAGACGTAGGCGCTCTTGACGTCCTCGGCGCCGTTTTCCAGGTAGTTGAAGGCCGGGCAGCCGGTGCAGGCCGTTTTCATCTCGCAGGAGTTGCAGCCGTAGTCGGCACGCGGTTTGTTCGAGCGCAGTTGCTTGAGCTCGCGCGCCCACAGGCTCGCGAAGCTCTTGTCGGCGAGCGAGTGCCGGTATTGGGTGGTCATCAGGCAGGGCGAGGCGTAGCCCAGCGGGTCGACGTAGAAGTTGGTCACGCCGGCGCCGCAGGTGTAGAGGTTCTCGGCGGGCGGCTGGTCTTTTCGCAGGTCCGAGTAGTCGGTCCACTGCTTGAGCACCTCGGGATCGGCGAGCTCGAGCTCCACGGCCTCGCGCGGGTCGACCCGCAGCCCGAGGGGCTCGTGGTCGTGGGTGGGCAGGCAGGGGAAGATCGCCGCGTCCATGCGGAACGACACTCCCAGCTTCTCGGCGATGCGCCGCATCGCCGGCACCTCGTGCTTGTTGATCGTCATCAGCACCGTCTTGAGGCTGAAGCGGATGCCGCCCTGGCGCAAGCGCTCGATGCCGCGCAGCATCTTGGGGAAGGAACCGGGCACCCGGGTGACGGTCTCGTAGGTCTCGGCGGTGGCCCCGTAGAGGCTGACGTCGACGTTGAAAGGCGGCAGCTCCTGGAAGAGCTCGACGATCTTGTCGGTGACCAGGATGCCGTCGCAGAACACGGTGACGATCAGGCCCCGCTCCTTGGCGTGGCGGTAGATCTCGGGGAAGTCCTTGCGCACCATGGGATCGCCGCCGGTGATCACCACGTAGAGGCAGCCGCTGGCGACGATCTCGTCGATGACTTCTTTCACGCGCTCGGTCGACATCTCGAGGCCGCGCTTGGCGCGCTGCTCTTCCTGGGGACCGAGGTAGCAATGGACGCACTTCAGGTTGCAGCTCGTGGTGAGCTCGAGGATGCCTGAGATGGGGATCCGCTCGGCCGACGAGCGCTTCCGGAACTGGGACATCCACTGGTGATCGGTGAGGTACATGGGTGTTGTTCCTCGGGCCTTTCAGGGGTCGAGGCGGATCGCCGGATCTCCCAGCAGGATGAAGAGGTAGGGCAGGTCGCGGTCGGCGCCGGGGCTGGCGGCGTACTCGGCCAGCGCGCCGGCCACCGCCTCGCCGATCGTCTTCGACGGCGTCAGGGCGCGGCCCAGGAAGGCCTCGCCGAGCTGACGAGCCTCGGCGTTGAACGACAGGCCGGAGGGCGAGAGCACGGCGATCACGCCGCCGCCGGCGCTGCGCACCAGGGTCTCCGACAGGGTGGCGAAGCCCGGGAAGTCGAAGCGGCCCACCGAGCAGGTGAGCGCCGTCAGCACCGGCAGCCGCTCGCCGTTGTCGAGGCTCGCCACGTCGCCGGTCAGCAGCAGGCCCTCGTCCGCCAGGCGGTCGGGGCCGCCGTGGCCGAGGTAGCTCACCAGCAGGGCGCCCGAGCGGATCGCCGCCAGCAGCTCCTGGCGCGCGCCGGCGGCGCCCACGTCGTCGACGTAGACGCGCTCGGCGGCCAGCGGCACCAGCGGGACGAGGGTCTCGGTGTCGGCCAGGAACTCGCCCCCCTCGTCGGCGTCGTCGGCCACCCACACGGCCTCGCCGCGCCAGGCGCCGCCCGCGGACTCGTAGGCCTGGAGCTTGGCGACGTAGGCGGCGAGCTCGGCGTTGGTGCGCGCCGGGATCCGGCCGATGAAGACGCTCGGCACGCCCTTGCCGCCGTCGGCGAAGCGGTGGTCGGAGGGGAAGAGCCCGTCGGCGGTGGCCGCCATCAACGCCGGCACCAGGTTGTCGCCGGCGCCCAGGAGGTCCTTGTAGTCGAAGGAGCCGTCGCCGGCGAGCACCACCCAGCGCGGCCGCAGTTGCCAGCGCCTGGCGGCGTGGGCGAGGAAGTCGCGGATCGCCAGCGGGCTGGCGACGCCGGCGTTGAATTCGTCGTAGACGTCCTGCAGCCGCACCGTCATGGCCTCGAGGCCCAGGCTGCGGCGGTAGTCGGCGAGGCTCTCGGCCGCGGTCTCGAGCCCGGCCCCCGCCAGCACCAGGTACGCGCCGCGGTTGCCCGCGGACCGCAGGCCGGAGGCCAGGTCGACCTCGAGCGCGGCGGCGGGAAGGGCGTCGAGCCGCAGGGCCAGGTACCGCGATGCCGCCGTGTTGCGCGCAAAGCTCACCCGGTGCTCGCCGCCCACCTCGTCGAGCGTGGCGTTGACGACGACGTTGGGCCGCCGGGGATCGGTGACGTCGAAGACCGTGACGTCGGAGGCGCTGAAGCCCTCGACGGTGACCACGGCGGCGGTGGCCCCGGCCTCGAGCCGGTCGCCCGCGGCCCGGTAACGGCGCGCGTAGGCGACGTCGAGCGATTCGAGGTAGAGGACGTCGCCCACGACGCCGGCGGCGAGCCGCGAGGTGATCTCGACGGTGTTGGCGCCGCCCGCGACGAGGCCGGCGGGCACCGCCAGGTCGACGCGGTGGGCCGTGCCGCCGTCCCACCGCGCCTCGCCGACCAGGGTGCCGTTCCACCGCACCTCCACGTGGTGGTCGGGGGTCACGTCCGGGTCGTCCGTCTGGCCGTGGAGCCGGACCGTCAGGGTGGCGCCGGTGCCAGCCGCCGGGGCCGGGGTCGTCACCGTGAAGCTCTTGCTGCCGTGGGCCGCGTTGCCGGCGAGGAAGAAGTCCCAGAACCAGAAATCGCTGTCCGGATTGCTGATGACCGAGGTCAGCGGGAAGGCTTCCTGCTCGAAGTGCAGGCGCTCGGGGAACGAGCCGCCGGCCGCCGGAGCGGGAGCGCCGCCGTCGCGGCTGCCCATGAGGAGACCCGCGCCGCGGCTGATCCAGTAGACGTTGTCGGTGGTGAAGGGGCTGTCGATCGCCTCGCCGTAGAAGTAGAGACCGGCGCCGCCGGCGGCGCCCAGCCAGGCGATCGGCGTGGTGACGTAGCGCGGGTCGACGAGCGCCGACCAGGCGCAGGTGTCGCCGCTCTCGAAGCCGTCGCGGAAGATGCCGCCCGGGTTCGCCGCGCACGGGGCGGGCAAGGGCAGCGGGAACGGGTTGAGGGCGACCCGGACCTGGCCGCTTTGGATCCAGGCCGCGACCGTCGCTTCGGTCTCGCCCCACCCCGCGGCCAGGTCGGCCGCCGCCACGAACGCCATCCCGGCGGCGTCGACCGGCAGGCGCACCCATCCGGAAGGCGGCGCGGACGCCTTGGGCGGCACCGCCGGATCGGCGGGCGGCGCCAGCAGCGACGTGTGCGCCTGCTTCACGTAGCCGGTGGCCAGCAGCTTGGACGGCGCCTCGCCGCGGCGGCGGTCGGCCACCGCCTCGAAGGGGCCGAAGCGGCGCTCGGCGCCGCGCACGTCGACCTCGACGAGCCGGTAGCCGTAGAGCGCGTCGGGCCGCGCGCCGGCGTCGACGAAGCGGTAGGTGCCGCCCTGCGGCGCGTGCAGCAGGCTCGGCAGCAGGCGCTGGCGCGGCAGCCGCTCCTGGCGGCCGGCGGCGTCGGTGCGCACCAGGTAGAAGCCCACGGTGCCGACCTCGGAGGCCGTCGTCCACTCGACGACCACTTCGCCGCCCGCCGCGTAGACCTCGAAGCCCGCCAGCAGCGCGTGGGTCGCCGCCGGCAGCAAGTTGGTCGCGGTCACGCTGTCGCGCTCGCCGGTCGCCTGCGAGACGGCGGCGAGGGTGACCGGATCGCGGTAGGCGAGCTGGGCCGGATCGACCGGGCGCCGCAGCTCGTAGGCGAGCCCGCTGCCGCCCGCCACCGCCACGTCGGGGTTCAGGTCGCCGTCGACGTCGAAGCCCGGAGCGATGGTGTCCCAGTCGCCGTCGCCGTCGGCGTCCTCGGCGATCTGGGTGTCCGGCACGCCGTCGGCGTTGGTGTCGATCCACAGTTGGGTGGGGTGATTGAGGCCGTCGAGGCCGAAGAAGAGCGACGCGGTGACCGTGAAGTCGAAGCGGTCGGCGGCGGTGCTCAGGTTCTTGAGCGTGCCGGGGAAGACCGCGGTGGAGCTGGGGGTGACCAGGCGGGTGCCGCCGCCGCTGAGGTCATGGGTGGTGGCGGGGACCACCGTGGTGGTGTCGGTGGCGGCGTCGAAGAGCGCGGGGTCGTTGCGCGAGATGGCGGTCAGGTGTACCACGTCGGTGTCGCCCGCCGGCGCTCCCGGCGGCGCTTCGACGACCACGAAGATCGTCTGGAGCTGGCCGTCGCTCAGTTGCAGGGTGTTGGCGATCGCCACGTCGACGCCCGGCGTGTAGACGCCGTCGCCGTTCGAGTCGTTGTAGATCGTCGCCGTCCAGCCCGGCAGGGTCGGGAAGGCGGTGAGGTCGAAGGTGTCGGGGGCGCCGGTGTTGTTGGTCACCGTGTGGGTGTAGGCGATCGAGCCGCCGGAAGCGACCACGCCGCTGTGGTCCGGGTCGAGGGCCACCGGGCCGAAGTCGATCGAGTCGACCACGGTGGTCTCGTCGGTGGCGAAGGCGAAGGTGCCGGCGCTGCGGTCGGAGGTCGCGATCAGGGCCGTCGTCTCCTCGGTGCCCAGCGGCGTGCCCAGGGGCACGTTGACGCGCAGGCGGTACTCGACGCTCTCGCCCACCGCCAGGGTGCCGGTGTTGACGAGCTGGCCGCCGTCCCACACGCCGTCGCCGTTGCTGTCGACGGCGATCACGGCGCCGGTGTCGGGGTCGAGCAGCTCGACCGCGTAGCCGAGCTCGCTGATCAGGGTGAGGGCGTAGGAGTCGGGAGCCTCGCCGACGTTGGTGACGAAGTGGGTGTAGGTCACCGAGCCGCCGGCGACGGTGAAGCCGGCGTTGTTGGGCTCGACGGTCACGCCGAGACGCACGACGTCGTCGGTCGCCGAGGCCATGAAGGGCCCTTGCTGATCCGTGTTCAGGGTGGCCGTGTTGTCGATCTGGCTGATCGCCGGCGCCAGCGGATCGTCGACGGTGACCTGGAAGGTCACGGTCAACGTCGCCCCGGGGGCGAGGGTGTAGCCGTCGCCCGGCACCACCAGGTTGGGCGGATCGCCGCCGGCCGCCGCGATCTGCTGGTTGAGGCCCGAGAAGTCGATGCCCTGCACCCAGGCCGGGAACTCGTCGTTGTTCCTCCGGCGCTCCAGGCGGACCGTGGTGTCGTTCAGATAGCGGGCCGAGAA
>DASWIG010000079.1:0-8389 GCA_036397835.1 Thermoanaerobaculia bacterium | reverse complement strand
TGCTTGTATTGGCGATGACTGCCCTTCGTCCGAACGACGAACCAGCCATCCTTCTCGACCAACTTGATCACGTCTCTTACCTTCATGCGACGCGAGCTCGTCCTCGGTCCAGACTATTTCAAGACGAGTCCTCCTCATGGCCGGAAAGGGCCCGCCTCGGTGGCTTGGAGTATAGCACTTCACCGCACCTCGCCGCGGCTTTCCACGATGTCCCTACATCGAGATCGACCCCTTGCGGAAGTCGGTCTTGCCGATCAGCGCGTTGACCAGGACGGGCGTGCCGCCGCGGGCGATCTCCTTGGCCTCGCGCAGGACCCCCGGCACGTCCTCCGGACGGTCGACCCGCAGCCCCCGTCCGCCGTAGCCCGCGGCCACCGTGTGGTAGTCGGTGTGGCGCAAGACGGTGCCGCAGTCGTCGCCCAGGATCTCGACCTGCTCGCGGGCGATCTGGGTCCAGCCGGCGTCGTTGCCGACGACGGCGATGACCGGCAGGCCGTGGCGCACGAAGGTGTCGAATTCGGCGATGCTGTAGGCCGCCGAGCCGTCGCCGTAGAGCAGCCAGACCTCGGACTCGGGGCGGACCAGCTTGGCGCCCAGGGCGAAGCCGCCGCCCACCCCGAGGGTGCCGAACACCCCCGGGTCGAGCCAGCGCAGGGGACCGCGCGGGCGGACCGTGTAGGAAGCCGTGGCCACGAAGTCGCCGCCGTCGGCCACCAGCACGCTGTCCTCGTCGAGGGCGCGGTCGATCTCCCGGCAGAGGTAGAGCGGATTGACGTGGTCGGTCTCGCGCGCCGCCCGCGCGTCGATCTCCTTCTCGCGCTCGGCGTCGCGCCGGCGCAGGGCGTCGAGCCAGTCGCGCCAGCGATCGCGGTGGTCCGCGGCGCCGGCGGCGAGGTCGGCGAGGAAGGCGCCGGGGTCGGCGAGCACGCCGCGGTCCGGGCGGCGGTTGCGGGTCAGGTCCTGGTCGCTGAGGTTGACCGCGAGGAGCCGCGCCTTGCGGCTCACGTGGCGGCCGTAGTCGAGGCGGAAATCGCAGGGGACGCCGGCCAGCAGCACCAGGTCGGCCTCCTTCAAGGCCTGCCGGCGCTGGTGGCGAAGCAGCAGCGGATGGGCGGCGCCGAGCAGGCCCCGCGCCATGCCGCTCAGGTAGACGGGGATCCCCAACCGATCGAGGGCCGCCGCCAGCTCCTGGGCCGCCGCCGTCCGCAACAGGGCCTGGCTGCCGACGAGCGCCACCGGCCGCTCGGCGCGGGCGAGGTCGGCGTGGACGCGGCGGACCTGCCGCCCCTCGGCACGCACCGCAGCGACCTCGCGCGGCTCGCGGGCCCGCGCCTTGCCGGCGCCGCGGAAGGTCCTGGCGAGGTGGCGGCCGAGGTACCAGCGGGTGGCGCGCTCGGCCAGCGAGCGCGGCGGCGTCGCGCCCTCGCCCACGCCGTAGAGCTTGCGCACCAGGCCTTCTTCGTAGAGGAGGTCCACCGGGCACTCGACGAACACCGGCCCGGGCACGCCGAGACGCGCCCAGTCGAAGCCCTCTTCCACCGCCGGCGCCAGCTCGCGCACCCGCTCGACGGCCGCCAGCCACTTGACGTGGGGTTCGAAGAGCGCCACCTGGTCGATGTCCTGGAGCGAGCCGCGGCCTTTGAGGATGGTGCCGGTGGCGCCGCCGAGAAGCACCAGGGGCGACTGCGCGAGCTGCGCGTTCTTGACCGCGGTCAGGGTGTTGGTCACCCCGGGGCCGGCGGTCACCGCGGCGACGCCGGGCGTCCCGGTCAGGCGCGAGACGGCGTCGGCGGCGAACGCCGCGGCGGCCTCGTCGCGCACGTCGATCACCCGGATGCCGCGCCGCCTGGCGCTGACCAGGATCGGCGAGATGTGGCCGCCGCAGAGCGTGAAGAGGAACTTGACGCCGCGCCGCGCGAGGACGTCCGCTACCAGGTCTCCACCCGTCATGCGTTCTCCTTCAGGGCGCGCCGCCGTCCGGCGTCAGCACCACGACGCCGCCGTCGGCGCGGCGCACCAGCAAGGCGCCCCAGTCGTTGAGGTCGATCAGCTCGGTCACCTCGCCGCCGGCGCCGGCGGCGTCGGCCAGGTCCTGCGCGTTGGTCAGACCGTGGGGCAGGCTGAAGAGGAAGACGCCCTGGCGCAGCTCGCCCAGGAGGTCGACGTAGAGCGTGCCGCCCGCCATCTCGAGCCGCTCGTTGACGGTGACGACGCCGAGCTGCACGAAGAGCTGTTGGCGCTCGGCGTAGAGGTCCAGGAAGTCCGGTCCGCGCGCCTGGACCTTGAATCTCTGGCGGCGGCGCGGATCCCAGGTGAAGAGGGTGTCGGGGAGCGCGTCGCGGGTGATCCGGCCGCCGGCGGCGCCCTTGGCGATCACCCCGAGGGCGACGCTGGCGGCGAATTGGCGGGGATGGACGTCGCGCAGCGCGCCGGACGGCTCGGCCACGAACGCGTGGGTTTCGCCGGCGCCGGTCGTGGCGGCGCCGACGACGCGGCCGGCGTCGTTGAGCGCGAGCGGCAAGGTCGAGCCGCCGCCGAGCTCGCCGAGCGCGACGACCTCGCCGCCGCGCACCAGGAAGGCGTCGCGTCGCGGCGTGCCCGGCTCCGAGCCCGGACGCGTGAGAACGAGCACCACGTCGCCCGCCTCGTTGAGCGCGGCCGGCACCGCCGAGCCGGCGCGCAGGCGCTCGTCGAGGGCCGAGAGGTCGTGCCAGCCGTCGCCGGCGAGGTAGAGGTAAGGCGTCGCCCGGTCGCCGAGGCTCACGCTCCCGACCACGTCGCCGGCGTCGTTGAGGTCGACCGCCTCGAAGCTCTGGCGGATCGGCCCGTTGGAGCCGCGGGTGAGCAGGTCGAAGCCCCCGCCCTCGCGGTGGATGAAGACGCCGTTGCGGGTGACGCCGTTGCCCGTGTAGATCACGCCGAAGACGTCGCCCGCCGCGTTGATCAGGAGCCCCCGCGAGCGGAGGTTGCCGCGCGGGTCGAGCTGCTCGAGGCCGTCCCGCGGCGAGAAGCGGAAGGCCGCGGTGCGCGGATCGTCCTCCGCGTCCGAGGCGGCGTGGCCGACCACCTGGCCGGCGCCGTTCATGGCGCGGGCCTCGATCACCGTCAGGTCGCCGGCGGCGGGCAGCGCCACGGCGGCGTAGGCCGGAGGCGGCGCGGCGCCGGGCGTCACGCAGACGTCGGCGGTCCGCGGCAGGCCGAAGAGCTCGCCGAAGTCCTCGGCGCAGGCCAGGCCCTCCTGGCACTGGTCGTCGCCGCGGCAGCCGCCCTCGCCCTCGCCGCAAGGGCCGCACTCGGAGCAATACCGCGGGTCGCCCGGCTCCAGCGGGCAGTCGCCACCGCCCCCGCCACCTCCCCCGCCGCCGCCCGGGCCGGTCAGGCGGTAGAGGGTGCCGCCGGCCACCAGATAGAGCTCGCCGGCGGCGTCCTCGCCGAAGCTGGTGAGGAAGGGCGCGCGCGGCGCCAGCAGCGCCACCTCGCCGGTGGCCGGATCCGCCGTCCACACCTCGCCGGTGCAGAGGTCGGCGTAGAAGTAGGCGCCCTGGGCCTGCGGGACGGCGTCGCCGCGATAGACGTAGCCGCCGGTGATCGAGCAACGGCCGGCGGCGTGGGCGTACTCGAACGCCGGCGGCGTGTACTCGGGCGCGTCGCAGCCGGGGATGGCGAAACCGCAGCCGCCGGTGTTGCGGGTACAGCTCGTGCCCTCCATCATCTTCCAGCCGTAGTTCTCGCCGCCGCCGCTCGCCGCGGCCTGCCGGTCCACCTCCTCGACCGCGTTCTGTCCGACGTCGCCGATCCACAGGTCGCCGCTCGCCCGGTCGAAGGAGAAGCGCCAGGGATTGCGCAGGCCGAGGGCCCAGATCTCGTCGGCCACGCCGGCGTCGCCGACGAAGGGATTGGAGGCCGGAATGCCGTGGAAGGGCGGGGCGTCGACGCTCTGGTCGACGTCGAGGCGCAGCACCTTGCCGAGCAGGACGGCGCCGTTCTGGGCCCGGCAGCCGGGGTCGTTGGCCGAGCCGCCGTCGCCGGTGCCGGCGTAGAGGAAGCCGTCGGGGCCGAACTGGAGCTGGCCGCCGTTGTGGTTGGCGAAGGGCTGGTCGATGCTGAGCAGCACCGCCTCCGACGCCGGGTCGGCGACGTTGCGGTCCGCCGTGACCGAGAAGCGGGAGATCACGGTGTCGCCGGAGCGGTCGGTGTAGTTGACGAAGAAGAAGCCGTTGGCGGCGTATTCGGGGTGGAAAGCGACGCTGAGCAGGCCGCGCTCGCCGCCGCTGCCCACCCGTTCGCTGACGTCGAGGAAAGGCCGGGGCCGTACGCCGCCGTCGTTGAAGATCACCACCCGGCCCGCCTGCAGGGTGACGAAGAGGCGGGCGTCGCCGGCGTGGGTGATCGCCACCGGCGAGTCGAGGCCGGAAGCCAGCGCTTCGAAGTCGAGGCCGTCGACGTCGACGGCCGCGGCCGACGGGCTCGCGAGCGCGCAGGTCAGGACGAGGGCGAGGATGATCGTGAGTATTCTGTTGAGCTTCATGGTGTGATTCCTAGTGTGCTTCGTGTTGAGGTTTCCGGCGCCGCCTCGCCCAAGGCCAGGCGTGCCCGGTCGTGGTTGGGATCGATCTCGAGGGCGCGCCGGTAGCCGGCGGCGGCGTCGTCCGGACGGCCGAGAGCCCCGGAGACGACGCCCGCGTAGTACCAGGCGGGCGCCATGTTGGGACGCGCGGCGAGCGCCCGGCGCAAGCAGTCGAGCGCCTCCTCGAGCTCGCCGGCCCGGGTCAGGAAGAGGCCGAGGTTGAACCACGGCTCCGCCCGCCCGGGATGCTCGCGGACGAGCTCCCGGAGCTCGGCCACCGCCGCGTCCTCCCGGCCGAGCTGGAAACGGGCGAGCGCCAGCCACTCGCGGGCCAGCGGGTGTCCCGGCCAGCGTGCGAGCACGCCGAGGAGCGTACGCTCGGCGTCCGCGAAGCGGTGCAAGCTGATCTGTGCCTTGGCGAGGTCGAGGTAGGGATCGATCTGCGGCGGCGCGGCAGCCGGCAGCATCTTCGCGAGGTGGTCGACGGCGGACGGGCTGGCGCTCGCCCGCAGCACGGCGATGGCCCGGTAGACCTCGGCGAGCGCTCCCCGGGAGCCGCGCTCGCGATCGAGGATCTCGACGTCCACCAGCACCGGCGCCGACTCCTGGCGCGGCGCGAGCAGCTCCGGCCCGCCGGGACGCCGGCGGATCAGGTGGTCGGTCATCACCACGTGGACCACGTCCTGGGTGCGCCGCCGCGACATGTGGCAGGCCACGCAGTCGCCGGGATCCGTGCCCGCAAGCGACGCGTCCGCCGTCATCTCGTCGAGGCGGCAGGCGTCGACCTGGTGGCAGCCCAGGCAGGCGGCCCGGTAGTGCGCGGCGCGCTGCGCCGCCGGCACCTTGCGGTGGGGGTCGTGGCAGGTCAGGCAGCTCAGCTCGCGGCCGCTCGCCTCATAGCACTTGCTCTGGCGCAGGCGGTAGGGATGGTGGTTGATCTCGAAGCGCTCCTCCCGCGCCTCGCCCTCGGCGTCGACGTCGACCTGCACCAGGTAGTCGGCGAGGGGCTCGCCGGGGCGGTAGGAGAAGTCGCCGCGCCCGAAGCGGCGCACCCCTGCTAGCGCCACCGAGGGCTGCAGGTGGCACTGGTCGCAGACGTCGTCGCGAAGCCGCGGCGGCAGCTTGGCCGGGTTGACGATGGACGAGCGCACCTTCTCGACGTTTTTCATCTCCTCGGTGGCGGCGCGCACGTGCTTGCCGGCGGGGCCGTGGCAGCGCTGGCAGCCGGTGCCCTCGGGGAGGTCCGTGGGATAGGTGTGTGGGCCCCAGTGGTGGTCGTCGCCGGGGGACACGTCAGCGTAGGCGTTGTGGCAGAAGAGGCACTCGCGGCGCGCCCGGCGCGTGACGCCCAGGTGCGCCGCGTCGTCGAAGCCCGGCGCCATGCCCCAGCTCGCGGTCTGCGTGTACCAGGCCACGGGGAGCTGGTAGAGCTCGCCGTTCGGCGTCTGGAAGAGGTAGGTCCGCGAGGTGTGGCCCGAGCCCAGGATCCAGTCCACCTCCTGCTCGTAGACGTTGACCCGGGCGTCCCCGGAGTCGAGCTGGTAGCGGCGGAACGTCAGGCGGCCGTCGGCAAAGCCCATCTCGTAGTGACGCCGCGACGGCTCGTGGAAATAGGTGGCGTCGAAGTCCTCGATGGCCTTCCCCGGATCGGGCCGGTAGAAGGAGCGCGCCATGCCCACCTCCTGGTAGGGCAGGTACTGGTCGCGGTGACAGATCTTGCAGCTCCGGTCGTCCACGTAGCCGGGCGGGAGCGTGGCCGCCGCGGCGGGCAACGCGGCGAGCGCCGTCATCAGCAGTAGGAACCTCATGTCGGGCGCAACCATCCGGTGCCGACGGCGGTGCCGGCCGTCATTCCGAGGAGCATGGCGAGATGGCCTCCCAGGAGGTGGGAGCCCGCCAGCGAGCTCAGGGTGCCGCTCAAGGCCGCGCCGCCCAGGGTCATGCCGGCGAGCATACCGAGGACGGCGGCGAGGTGAAAGCGCAGCGCCGGACGGCCGACGCGGCACAGCCTGTGGCAGCCGGCGACGCAGAAGACGAGCATGAGGGCCGCCATCCAGCTCACGAGCACCGCCACGCCGTGTCCCGGCATTCCGTGCGCCGCGTGCGCCTCTCCGGCGGCGAGGTCGATGCCGGTGCCGACCGCCATACCCAGACCGCCGAGCGACGCCGCCACGCCGCAGGCTTCGAGGCCGAGCCGGCCGGGCCGGAAGACGAGCGGGAAGACCAGGGCCAGAGGCAGCCAGAGCGCGAGGAAGCCGAACGCCGCCGTCCCCCCGATCGTCACGAGCATCGCGCCCTGGACGACCCAGGCGAGCGCCAGCAGCCAACCCGCTTTTGATTCCCGCGTCAAATCCTGATGGCGCATCTCAACCTCCGTGTCCCAGTCTACCCAGGATCACTGTGCTAGGGTCCGACGCGCCGCCGAACAGACCACACGAGCGATATGGACGAGGAGCGCCACCCGTCCATCGGCGTCCGTGAGCGAGATGGACGCGAAGTAGCGCCTGCCAACGACGTCCATGAGCGATATGGACGCCGTTCGCCGCCTGCAAACGCCGTCCATGAGCGATATGGACGCCGTTCGCCACCTGCAGAATAACGTTCATAAGCAATATTGAGCGTTATCTGCACCTGCAAAACGTCGTTCATAAGCGTTGCGCACGGGTTTCGGCAACTGCCGGATGTCGTCCGCAACGGTTGCACGGGTTTCGGCAACTGCCGAAAGTCGTCCGCAACGTTTTCTCCACCGTGCAAGTCGTTTGAATTCTGCTACTTACGATCCCGTAGAAAAAAGTTTGAAATTTCTTGCGGAAAGGCCTTGCATTTCGTTTCGCCGTTGCCCTAATCTTTCGACCGTCACAAGCGCCGGCGGTGAGGTCGGGAAAGGTTCCCGGCCGAGCACCGGCAAACCAACCCGCGTGAGGGACCTCACGCACAACCAGAAAAGGAGGTGGACTAATGGAACTTTCCATCAGGGCCACACGAACCGTGAGGACGGGCCTGGACCTCGAGGCGAGTCTCGAGCTCACGGCGGTGCAAGCCGCCGAGGGTCTCCGAGAATTCTTCGCCCCGGTGATCGGGCCCGACGAGAACTTCGACCTGACGGCGCTCTTCGTCCTCAAAGGCCGCAAGCTCCGGCATTGCCGCGAGCAAGTGGTCGCCGCGGACCTCGAGCACCGCGAACAGGTCGAGGCACTCACCCGGCTGCTGACCGCGCGTGACGGGCTGACGACGCTCCTCGGGAGCAAGCTCGTCGACCTGCGCCGTGTCTGCCTGGGGCTCTACGACGAGGACGAGCTCCTCCGACTTGGGCTCGACGGGGCCGTGTCGCAAGACCCGGTGACCGTCTACAGGCAGGGACAGAAGGCGTGGGCGCGCTTCAAGAAGCCGGGCCTGGAGCTCAAGGCTCCGCCCGCGTGGCTGGTCGTCGAGGTCAAGACCGAGACCCTGGTCGAAGGTCTGGGCAACGACGTCCAGTCGCTGGGTGACACGCTCACGGAGATCAGCAGGCAGCGCCGCCGAGTCCAGAAGGCCGCAGCCGCGAGGCGCAAGGCCGCCGCGGAATTCGACCGGTGCTACCAGTTGATCGGAAGCTCCACCGAGAAGGACTACCGCATGGCGGGTCTCGACGACGAGGCCGACCGTGTGCGTCCTTCCCGGCGCCAGAGCGGCGAGGTCGAAGGCGAGGAGACGCTGCCCGAGAGCGGATCCGACCCCGACGCCGCGCCGCCCGAGGAGACCGGAGACGTCCCTGGGACCGATCCGGCCGCCGGCGAGGAGCCCGACGCCGTTCCTGCCGATCCGGCACCGGCGTCTCCCTAG
>DASWIG010000078.1:0-4518 GCA_036397835.1 Thermoanaerobaculia bacterium | reverse complement strand
CTGCTGCTGATCTAGACCGTCTTGGACAGCTGCCGTTGAGAACCATGGAGACCTCAGCCCCGATTCTCGCCAAATCCGGCCCCTCGAGCCCCATTCCTCGGGCTCCACCAATGGGCGTCCAAGCTGTTTTGGACAGCAGTGGACGAACTTATATAGACTTCCGAGGCGTTCCGCGAGACCTCTTGTCCGATCAATTAGGAAAGTCGCGTACTCCTTGGCGTAATCCGACGGAGCGACCTGGGCATGCATGACCCTCCAGAGGAACTGGTCCAGCAGCACTTCGAAAATCGCGCGGAACAACAATATAGAGACAGGCTTCCACTCCGCGGTGGGCCCAAACTGGGGCGGGGACGTCGCGCACCAGTACTGGAAGGCATTGTCTTCTACAGTCGCTTGAAAATAGCGCTCTCGCAGCTCCGACGGTGGCCTCCCATGATAGTCCTCGAGAATCACGGCGTACTCATAAACCTCATCCGGGAACCACGGCCGCCACGTGGACAGCCGTGTGCCGCACGCCTGACATTTCCCCGCTGGTGTCGTGCATGCGACCTGAACAAAGCCGCAGCAGAGGCTTTCCGCGTAGTGCGGTAGGTGATGCACGAAGACGTGCCTCATCACGCCGTCTGCCGGCGGCTCGTGCAGCCATTCAGGGCGCTTTGGCTTCGGAGTCATTACACTTCTCCCTGCCGCATAACACATCGGGCACAGGAGACAGGTCCGGCGGAAAGCTGCGACGCCCCACTCCATCGCCGACGGCGTGCTGGGCAGAGCATACACGATTCTGGTGTTGCGGGCCAGAGCAGATCGGAGGGTCGGCGGGTGGAGTAGAGTACCCGCGGCGGCGAGCGAGTCGATAAGAGGGGGCGTCGGCCGTTCGTCGTAGCCGGCCCGCAGCGTGGATGGAGCTGCATGACCTCGCAGTCCTCGCAGCAAACGTGTCCTTGCCGAAAGGACACCAGCAAACGGGCGGGGGCTCCGAACACCTTCGGCCAGAGGAATCTCTGGTTCCCAGGTCCAGAGTGTCGTAGAGTGCGTCCGTCATGGCGAAGAAGAAGACCCCCCCACGACGGCAGCTACCGCCGTCTCTTCTCCCACGCCCGCATGATCGCGGACCTCCTGGAGAGGGGAACAAGAAGTCAGGACCGGGCCCGGAACCTCCGCTCCTCCAGGGGACGCAGCGGGATCCAGGCCTCGGGATCCGCGGCCCGGACGGCCTCGACCAGGGCGTCGAAGCTCTTCGCGGGCGCGAGATACGCGGGCGGCGCATCCGGCGCCGGGAGGTGCATCGCCACGACCTGGAGGGCGCCGAGCTCGCCGATCCCGCTCCGCAACCGGGACGATATGAAGTACCAGTAGGGAACCAGGGCGACGTCGATTCCCTCGTCGGCCAAGCCCAGGGAACGGAGGTCCTCTGCGGTGACCTCGGTGTCGCCCAGGTGCGCCACTTTGAGGCCGCTGATCTCCACCAGCAGTCCGAGGTTCTGGGCCGGAGCGTCGCCGTGGTGGAGGCGGAGCGCCGTCACTCGAATTCCGGCGTGCTCGACGCTCGCCCGTTCGCCCTCCGGCGGCCACAGGCCCGTCGCTCGATCCGCGAGCCCGGGGTCCACCGCCGCCAGGCTGGCCACCGCCTCCTCGGAGGAGACGAACCGGGCGTCCTGGTTGGCGCCGAGGTGCCGGGCGACCGCGTGGGCGTCGAAGTGGTCGCCGTGGCGGTGGCTCGCAAGGACCAGATCGACTCCGGCGAGCTCCTGCTCGCCGGCCTCGACGCGGCGGCGGAGCGAAGGCGGCACCACCGGGTAGCCGGCGATGCCGTCGCCGTAGAGGGCGTCGACGAGGACCTTCGTGTCCCCGGCCGCGATCAGGAACCCCGCGTTGGCGAGATAGCGGATTTCCACCTCGCCGGCCGCCAGGACGACCGGCGGCGGCCAGGCGAGAAAGGCGGTCAGGAGGAAAAGGGAGTACCCAATCGGGCTCGTGGACCTCATAGGGCTCGATTGTAGCCGGCCGAGGCGCCGTGCCGATCGCCGCCGGCGGCGGCCCGGCCTTCTTCGGCTCGGCCCCGGTGGGCCGTGGCGACGCGAGCGAGGATACGGAGCGCTGCCGGCGGCCTGTTTGGCGAATCCGTAGTCCCGCGTGCGGTCGGGCTCGCCGCATGATATACTCCCGCCGATGAGGTGGTCCTCGCGCGCGCGACTCGGTCTGGTTTGCGGGCTCCTCCTGGGGCTCGGCCTGGGGTCCGTCCTGCCGATCGCGCTCGAGCCCGACCATTATCTCGAGCACGGCTCCCGGCCCCCCGTAGACGAGTCACGCGTGGTCCTGCGGGCCGTCGACGGCGACCACCAGCACGAGGACGCCTACTTCGAGCCCGCCCAGCGCACGGTGATCGCGCCGTGCTCCTTCTGCGCCTTGCTCGGCAAGGTCCACGTGCTGGCCGCCGACGCGCCGCGCTTCTTCGGCGGGCTCGAGGCCAGGGCCGCCTATTCCGCCGACGCCACCCGCCTCTGGGCGAGCCCGCGGCGGGGTCCCGCGCAGCCCCGCGCTCCTCCGCGCGCCTGATCCTCCCCACAAAGCGTTGTATCGGACCGCACGTCCCGTTTCCTGGCGGCGTGCGGCGGAACACATTGGATCAGGAAAACAACGATTGCGCGGCTGCTCAGCCGCACCGCCTCGGAGGATCGCCATGTCACGCCTACTCAGCCCGGCCGCGGCCGGGATCTTCTTGCTGCTCTTGTGCCTTCCCATCCCCTCGAGCGCTCAGCCCGCGAGCTCTCGAGCGGGCGCCGTCTCCGGCCGCGTGGTCAACGCGGCGGGCGAGCCGGCCGCCGACGCCACCGTCTCGCTCGCCGACCTGCGCCGCCGCGCGGAGGTCGGCGCCGACGCCCGCTTCGAGCTGGCGGGCGTGCCGCCCGGCACCTACCTCGTCCAGGCGGTGAGCCGCCGCTACGGCAGCGGCCTGGCGCGGGTCGAGGTCGTCCCCGGAGCCACCGTCGAGGTCGAGATCCGCCTCGAGCTCGCCAGCCAGATCGACGAGATCGTCGTCACCGCCGGCGGCGAGGCGCGCAGCCGCCTCGACCTCGCCCAGCCGGTCAGCGTCCTCAGCGGCGAGGAGCTCAGCCTGCGGCTCGCGCCGACGCTCGGCGAGACCCTCGCCCAGGAGCCGGGCATCACCTCGACCTACTTCGGCCCAGGCGCCAGCCGTCCGGTGATCCGCGGCCTCGGCGGCGACCGGGTGCGGATGCTCCAGGACGGCATCGGCACCAACGACGCCTCGTCGACCAGCGCCGACCACGCGGTGAGCGTCGAGGCGGGATCGGCCGAGCGCATCGAGGTGATCCGCGGACCCGCCACCCTGCTCTACGGCTCGGGCGCCATCGGCGGCGTCGTCAACGTGATCGACGGCCGGATCCCCGACTATCCGCTCGACAAGGCGATCTCCGGCTCGCTCGAGCTGCGCGGCGGCACGGTGTCGGACGAGCGCGGCGGCTCCGTGACCCTGAACGGCGGCCACGGACGCCTGGCGTGGCACGCCTCGGCCCTGCGGCGCGAGACCGACGACCTCGACGTCCCCGGCGAGACCCTCCCCAACAGCGACGTCGACACGACCTCCGGCGCCGTCGGCGCCTCCTACTTCTTCGGCGACAAGGGCTTCCTGGGCGTCTCCGTCAGCGGCTTGGACACCGAGTATGGCCTGCCCGGCGGTCATGAGCATGCCGAAGAAGAGGAGCACGGCGAAGAAGAGGAGCACGGCGAGGAAGAGGAAGACGTCCGCATCGACCTCGAGCAGCGCCGCATCGACCTCAAAGGTCAGATCAGCCAGATCTCCGGCGCCTTCCAGGCGCTCAAGGTCCGCTTCGGAATCGGCGACTACGAGCACTTCGAGCTCGAGGGCGGAGAGATCGGCACCTCGTTCTTCAACGACGAATGGGAGGCCCGCCTCGAGCTCGTGCAGCGCCAGCGCGGCAACTGGAGCGGCTCCGTGGGGCTGCAGGTCCGCGACCGTGACTTCGAAGCGATCGGCGAGGAGGCGTTCGTGCCGGCCTCGGTCACCCGGAGCTGGGCGGTCTTCGCCTTCGAGGAATGGGAGCGCGACCGGCTCGTCTTCCAGCTCGGAGGCCGCTTCGAGAGCCAGGACCTCGATCCGGTCGGCGATCTCCCCAATCGCGACTTCGACGGCCTCAGCGCCTCCGCCGGACTGGTCTGGAAGGTCGACGACGTCCACTCCGTGGGCGTTTCCCTGGCGCGCTCGACCAAGCTCCCCAACGCCGAGGAGCTCTACTCCGACGGCCCCCACGTCGCCACCCAGACCTTCGAGATCGGCGATCCGACGCTCGACGAGGAGACGAGCCTGGGGCTCGACGTGTCGCTGCGCCGCCAGAGCGGCCGCTTCACCGGCGAGCTCACGCTCTTCGCCAACCGCTTCGACGACTTCATCTTCCAGTCGCTGACCGGCGAGGAGGAGGACGGCTTACCCGTTGTGCGCTACGCCCAGGCCGACGCCGAGCTCGTCGGCGCCGAGCT
>DASWIG010000077.1:0-10857 GCA_036397835.1 Thermoanaerobaculia bacterium | reverse complement strand
CGTCCGGGTCGCCGTCGAACTTGAAGGCGACGGCTTCGCCGGACTCGTCGTCCGCCACGAGATCGGCAATCCGCCGGCGGAGATTGTCGAGCTCCCGTGGCCCCGGATCGTCCGCCGCCGACGCCAACCGGGTGACGACGTCCTCGGCCAGGCCGCGCGGCTCGTGGACCCAGACGCGCAAGGGAATGGTCCAGTGGTCGCCCTCACGGTAGCCGTAGGTGGGAAAGAAGGTCACGTCTTCCGCGTCTCCCACGTCCTTCACCTCTCCCACGTCGTCCTTGCCGCATGCGACCGCGGCGATCCCGAAAGCGATGAGGGCGGCAATGAGGAGTCGTCTCATGGTTCCTTCCTTTCAGTGTCCGAGGCTTCGCCTGACGACACTCTCATGGCCCCCAATCGAGAAGGAAGGCCTTGAGCTCCGACAGCTCCGCCGCCAGCGGACGCGCCCGGCTCTCCCGTTCCAGGCACCGCGCCAGGCGCTCCGGCACCTCGATCGCCCTGCCGATGAGGGGCTCGACGTGCTCGCGGAACTTCACCGGATGGGCGGTGGCCAGCACGATGCCCGGGCGATCGGACCCCTCCCCCACTTGCGCCTCCTTGAGGCCGAGATAACCCACCGCGGTGTGCGGGTCGAGCACGTAGCCGGTGCGCGCGTAGACCTCGCGGATGGCGCGACGCGTCGCGTCGTCGTCGTGACGGCTGCCGCGCAGGTCGCGGCGGAGGGCGGCGGCGTCGTCGCCGTAGAGCGCCAGGAGACGCGCGAAGTTGCTGGGGTCGCCCACGTCCATGGCGTTGGAGATGGTGGCCCGCGACGGACGCGGCGCGTAGACGCCGCTCTCCAGGTACTCGGGCACCACGTCGTTGACGTTGGTCGCCGCCACGAAGCCCGCCGCCGGCATCCCCAGGCGTCTGGCCAGCAGCCCCGCCGTCAGGTTGCCGAAGTTGCCGCTCGGCACCGAGATCAGCGGCGGCGGCGCGCCGGCGCCGAGCTGCGCCACGGCGTGGACGTGGTAGACCATCTGCGGCAGCAGACGCCCGACGTTGATCGAGTTGGCCGAGGTCAGGAACAGCCGCTCCCGCAGCTCGCGGTCGGCGAAGGCCGCCTTGACCAGGCGCTGGCAGTCGTCGAAGACGCCGTCGACCGCCAGGGCCTCGACGTTGCCGCCGAGCGTCGTGAACTGCTTCTCTTGCAGCGGCGAGACCTTGCCGCGCGGATAGAGCACCGCCACCCGGGTGCCGGCCACGCCGAGGAAGGCCTGGGCCACGGCGCTGCCGGTGTCGCCCGAGGTCGCCACCAGCACCGTCAGCGGACGCTCGGAGCCGCGGGCGAGCCAGGCGAGGAAGCGGGCCAGGAAACGCGCCGCCACGTCCTTGAAGGCGAGCGTCGGGCCGTGGAAGAGCTCGAGCACGTGGACGCCGTCCTCGAGCTCCACCAAGGGGACGTCGAAATCGAGGGCGTCGGCCACCAGGCGGCGGGCCACGTCCGCGGGCACCTCGTCGAGGAAGGGGCCCAGCAGCGCCAAGCCGGCGTCGGCCATGGTCGTCGCCGGCCGGCGGAAGAAGCCGCCGGGGTACGCCGGCAGGCACTCGGGCAGGTAGAGGCCACCGTCGGGGGCGAGGCCCTGGAGGAGCGCGGTGGCGAGGTCCGCCGGCGGGCACTTGCCCGCCGTGCTCACGAAGCGCACGTCACCGCTTCCTCCGCGTGCAGCACCCGCGCGCCGGGGACGCCGAGCGCCGAGACCACGACATCGTGGGCGACGCCGGCCGCGGCCAGCACCGCCGCCATCTCGGCGGCGCAACTGCGGGCGATGCCCGGGTTCGCGCACAGCGCGAAGATCGACGGCCCCGAGCCCGAGAGGCTGCACCCCAGGGCGCCGGCCCGCCGCGCCGCCGCCCGCACCTCCGCGAAGGCCGGCACCAGCGGCGAGCGCGCCGGCTCGGCCACGGCGTCGTGCAAAGCGCTGGCGACCAGCTCGAGGTCGCCGCGGAAGAGCCCGGCGACGAGGGCCGCGGTATTGCCCCATTGCGCGACCGCGGCGCCGAGCTCCACGTGGTCGCCGAGCAGCGCCCGGGCGAGGCCGGTGTCGATCTCGACGTGGGGGCGCACGAGGGCGCACGAGAGGCCCGCGGGCACCGGCAGCTCGGTCACGCGCAGTCCGGGGCGCACCAGCACGAAGCCGCCGTAGACCGCCGCGGCGGCGTTGTCGGGGTGGGCCGAGCCCACGGCCACGCGCTCGCCCTCCATGGCGGCGGCGAGCAGCCGTTCGCGCGGCGCGCCGAGGCCGAGGAGCGCGTCGACGGCGACCGCGGCGGCTACCCCGCTCGCGGCGCTCGAACCGAGGCCGCTGGCCAGCGGCAGGCCCTTGGCGAGGCGCAGCTCCACGCCGGCCGTGGCGTCGGCCTCGGCAAGAAGGTGGCGGGCGGCGATGCCGGCCGTGTTGCGCCCGGCGTCACGCGGCAGGCGTCCGCCGTCGCCGGTGACCTCCACGATCTCAACGCCCGGCGCCTTGCGTCGCCGCGCCGCGACCACGTCCCCCGGCCGCTCGAGGGCGAAACCGAAGACGTCGAAGCCGCAGGCGACGTTGGCCACGGTGGCGGGGGCGAAGGCGCGGATCCAGTCGGTGTGGTCGGCGGTCACGTGGACGTTCCAGGTGTCAACGCAACAAGAGGAACGAAGAGAGAGGCAAAGCCACGATCCTCGGATCGTCGACGGTCGCCTCGTCGGTCTGAGTGACCAGAAGCCCGAACGGTGCTCGATAGGCGGCTTTCTCGATGAAGGTCCGCAGGCTCTCAGTGTCCCGCAAAGGGTCGATCCGCCGCTGGTACTTCACTTCGATCGGGATCCGCACGTCCCCCGTCGTCAAGACGAAGTCCACCTCCGGCTCGCCGTTCCTCGCCGGCAGGTGCGCGACGTCCAACCCGGGAATCGAGCACAACGCGGTCCCCAGTGCGCTTTCCGCCAGGTGACCCGCGACCACCGTAAGCTCCGGCTTCCGGGCCAGGGTCGGCGGATCGAGTGGGATGTCCTCCTGGAGCCAACTCGCCCGGAGCGCGTGGTCGGCCAGGCAGATCTTGGGACGCCCGCGCCCTCGCCGGAGGCGGAGCTCCAAAGGCGGCACGAGCCGGAGCAACAGGGAATCGGCGAGGGCGCGCAGATGACGCTCCACGCTGTCCCCTCCCAGGTCGGCGACGAGCGCCCGCCGCACCTCGCGCACCAGCAACTGCAGCCCCGGAGTCTGTCCGGCGTAGCGGCACGCCAGCCGGAACGTCTCTTCCAGAAGCAAAGGATCGCGCTCGTCGCCCTCGGCGCCGGCCCGGAGGTCGTGCCGGAGCACGCGGCGGATCACGGTCTCGTTGAGCTGATCCGCGACCACGTTCCACGGCACCTCGAGACGTCGATGGGCCAGCGGGTAGCCGCCGCGGCGGGAAAACGCGGCGAAGACCTCGTCGCGGGCCGTCTGGCGGCGACCGTGCGCGGCAAGCTCCTGCCAGAATGTCTTGCCTTGAAGAACGGCAAGGCCGTTGTCTTCGAGAAAGGGCTGGCCGAGGTCCAGCCCCCGAAAGAACGCGATCTCGGTCAAGGACAGGACGCTCGCCTCGAGGGTGGTGATGCGGCCGGCCAGGCTGTCGCGGCCCGCCTCGATACGGAACGCGGAGCTGCCGGAGACGAGGACCGTCGTCTGCGTGCGGTCGACGAGGAACTTGAGCTGGGGCGCCCAGTGAGGAAGGTTCTGGACCTCGTCGAGCACGAGGTAAGTGGCCTCGCCATCGTGGGCGGCCTGGTTCAACGTCTTGCCGAGGACCGCTCGCTCGTACCAGTCGACGAAACGAAGCACAGGCTCCTGCTGATCGAGCTCAGGAAGCTGGTCGAACTGCACGGCAAAGACGTTGAGCGGAGGCGTCCCTTCGTCGAGGAGGTCTTGCACGACTTGGAGCAGAGCCGTGGTCTTGCCGATCTGGCGTGGTCCGCGCACGACCACGACCGGCGCCAGCTTGTACTCGATTCGGCGCCGGATGAGCCGCACGAGGTGGCGCCGGGTGTCCGGAAGCGGCTGTTGCGGCTTTCCTTCCCACCAGGGGTTCATGCGCCACAGGTCCGCCACCACCTCGGCGGGCAGGGAGACGTCGGGAAAGGCCAGCTTCCTGTCGACCACGCCGTCATGGTACTACGGGCCGTGTGCCCGAGCCCCGCCGACGCCCAAAGGACTCTTGACCGCAGCCGTAGGAAGTGCGACGATCCCATAACGTGGACCGCGGAAACCGTATTGGGAGGAAGATGACGTGATAATCGGCGATCGCCGCGGCAACGTGTGGCTGGCTGTGCTCTCGACGCTGTTGACGCTGCTGGCGATCGAATCAGGGCTGCGACTCTTCGCCCGCGTCGAGGACGCCGGGCTCCTCGACGCCCGCTTCACCGACGGCGTCGAGCCGCCGGCGGACGGTCCCGCCGACCTCGGTCACCTCATCCGCCTGTCCCGCCACCGCCGCGTCGTCTACGAGCTCAAGCCCGGGCTCGACGTGACCTACGCCGGGGTGCGGGTGAGGACCAACGGCCAGGGGCTGCGCAGCCCGCACGCCCCGGAGGACTTCGCGCGGGCGGGCCTGCGCGTCGTGGGTCTCGGCGACTCCTTCATGTTCGGCTACGGCGTCACCGACGAGGAGCCCTATCTCGCCGTGCTCGAGCGGCTGACCCGCGAGCGGCTTCCGCGGCTGGACGCGCGGTTCCTCAACACGGCGGTGCCGGGCTACAACACGGTCATGGAGGTCGAAACGCTCGAGGAGAAGGCCCTGGCGTACCGTCCGCAGCTCGTGATCCTGGAATTCGTCGGCAACGACCTCGAGCTGCCCAACTTCGTACGCCGGAAGCGCGACGTGCTCACGCTGCGGCGCTCGTTCCTCGCCGATCTCGTGAAGGGTCGGCGGTGGCGCTCCGATCTCACGTTCGTGCAGAAGCTCGCCGAGCACGGCCTCGAACCGGCTCCGGTGGCAGAGGGAGTCCCGGCCGAGCTGCGGGACATGGTGGGCTGGGAGGCCTACGCGCAGGCCCTGCGTCAGCTCCTGAGACTGAGCCGCGAGCAAGGCTTCGAGGTTCTGTCGATCTGCCTCGCCGAGCCGGATTCCCTCAATCGCCGGGCGCTGGAGCTGGCGACCGACCTGGGCTTCCGCGTCGTCGACCTCGCGCCGACGTTCCGCAAGTACCTGGCGGACAGGGGAATTGCGGGGAGCTACCTCGGCTCGCCGCTGGCGCTCGGGCCCGACGACGGTCATCCTTCCGCGCTGGGACACGAGGTGGCGGCGCGGGCCCTCTTTCGCTATTTGCGCCACCACGGGCTGCTGGAGCGACGGTCGGAGATCACCGCGGCCCGCACTCCCGCCACCGGATAGCGTTTGGAGAGCGGAGCGTGTACCCTGACTGAGGCGACGACCGAAAGCGCGAGCCGCGACCATGAAGACTCGTGCTTGCAAGCCACTATTCGGTCCGCAGCGCCAAAAATGCCCCGTCTCCAAGGGCTCGATAAGACAGTATCGTGAACAGAATCGGCAAGGAGACCAGAAACGTCGCGCCTGCAGAAAAGCTACCAGGAACCAGATCGACAATTGACATGGCGAGCAGAGAGAGAACAATGGCGCGATCAAGCTGGCTCGACTTCGAGTCGCTAAACGCCGCCAGGGAAAGTATCTTGCTCCATGATCGAACGGGTGCTTCGGTCGCCCTCTCGGACCAACGCACCTCGAGACGGAGGCGTACCTGGGCACCCTCCTCAAGAGGAAGTGCCTTCAACGGTCGGAGGCGGCCCTTCTCGAAGATCGCCTCGATGGCGGCGGTGGTGTCGAGTCCTCGGCTCATGTTCTTCCGCCCTCCGAGTCATCCTAAAGCTTCTCCGAGGTTTTCGTCAAGGTGCGCGTCTTTGACTCGCCGTCACCACCGGCTGAAGACCGCGTCGTCCAGATCCTCCAACGACCCCAGCACCTCGTCGGCCAGGACCAGACGCGGGTCGTCGCGCTGGCGCGGATCGGGGACGGCGAGGCACTTCATCCGCGCCGCCTTCGCCGCGATGACGCCGTTGATCGAGTCCTCGATCACCAGACAGCCCTGGGGCTCGACGCCGAGCCTCGACGCGGCCGTCAGGAAGACCGCGGGATGCGGTTTGCCGTGGCTCTCGTCCTCGGCGGAGACGGCGGCGACGAAGAAGCCGTCGAGCTCGAGGTGGGCGAGGACGACCCGGATCAGCCGCCCCGGCGACGACGACGCCACCGCCATCGGCAGCCCGCGCGACGCGCACAGGTCCAGGGCGCGGCGCGCGCCGGGCATCGGACGTCCGCGCTCGCGGACGAGCTCGACGACGCGCTCGAGGACGTCGAGCGCCACCTCCTCGGGCGCCGGCCCCTCCCAGGGTCGGCGCCGGTACCAGTAACGCGCGACCTCCTCGATCCGCAGCCCGATCGTGTTCGCCATGTCCTCCGGCCGCAGGTCGAGCCCGACGCGGGCGAACGCCGCCTGCTCCGCCTCCACCCAGAAGGGCTCGGAGTCGACGAGGACGCCGTCCATGTCGAAGATGACGGCCCGCACGCCGCCGGGATTCGTCACGGGCCGGGATTATGACGGCAGGGCCGGTGGAATCCAACCCGTGCAGCCGGCAGGCTGCACCGCGGCCGTCCAGGTGCAGCCCGCGGGCTGCGGCCGCCAGCCCTCCGGACCGTAAATCACTGAAAACAAAAAGCGCGGGAAACTGGCACGGACGCTGCTCCAGGGACGGGAAACGGCAAGCCATGGCCCCCCGAAGCCATGCGAAAGGAGACCGATCATGAGAATCCGACACCGTTTCTCCGTACGCTCGCGATCACCGCTGCCGGCCGCGCTCGCGCTGGCGCTTTGCCTCGCCGCGGCTCCCGCCGGAGCCGCCGGACTGCTCATCGCCGACGGCGGCTTCGGCGGCGTGCTCGAAATCGCCGAGCACAGCGTCGCGGTGACGTTCAACAACGGCATTGTGGTCACCGAGGTGACCCAGGTCTTTCGCAACACCGAGAACCGCCAGGTCGAGGCCCTCTACACCTTCCCGGTGCCCACCGGCGCCTCGGTATCGAACTTCAGCATGTGGATCGGCGGCAAGGAGATGGTGGGCGAGGTCCTGGAGAAGCAGCGGGCGCGCGAGATCTACGACAGCTACAAGCAGCAGCGCCGCGACCCCGGGCTGCTCGAGCAGAACGACTACAAGAGCTTCGAGATGCGCATCTTCCCCATCGGCCCCGGCGCCGAGCAGCGCGTCCAGGTCACCTACTACCAGGAGCTCGACTTCGACCACGACGAGGCGACCTACGTCTACCCGCTCGCCACCTTGACGCGCCGCGACGTGGACTCGCGCACCACCGGCCGCTTCGCGCTCGACCTCAACGTCAGCTCGGCGGTGCCGGTGGTCGACATCGGCAGCCCGAGTCACGGCGGCGACTTCCTCGTCGTGCGCCACAGCGACCAGTACTACCAGGCCAGCCTGGAGACCGACGGCGGCGACCTGAGCCGCGACGTGGTGCTGGTCTTCCGGACCGCCAGGCCCCGCACCGGCCTCGATCTCGTCACCTCCCGGCAGGCCGGCGACGACGGTTTCTTCCTGCTGACGCTCACGGCGGGCGAGGAGCTCGCAACGAAGGTCCAGGGGATGGACTACGTTTTCATCCTCGACGTTTCCGGCAGCATGGCCGAGGACGGCAAGCTCGGCGTCTCGCGCAGCTCGATCGACGCCTTCCTGCACGAGCTCGGCGACGAGGACCGATTCGAGGTCATGAGCTTCAACGTGGCGCCGCAGACCGTCTTCCGCCAGCTCCGCGCCGCCGACCGGGTGGCTCGCGACGAGGCCCTGGGGTTCCTGCGCTCGCAGCGCGCCCAGGGCGGCACGGTCCTGCGTCCCGCCCTGGAGCTCGCCTACCAGTACAAGGACGCCGACCGGCCGCTCAACGTGGTGATCCTGAGCGACGGCATGACCGAGCAGCAGGAGCGCGCGACGCTGCTGCAGATGATCGGCCGCCAGCCGTCGGGCAGCCGCGTCTTCTGCATCGGCGTGGGCAATGACGTCAACCGTCCGCTGCTCTCGCAGCTCGCCGACGAGGCCGGCGGGCTGGCCGCCTTCATCTCGCGCGGCGACGACTTCGAGCGCCAGGCCCGGGCCTTCCGCCGCAAGCTGACGAGGCCGGTGGGCACTGACCTGGAGATCGCCGTCGAAGGCGTCGGCGTCTACGACCTCGAGCCCGAAACGCTGCCCAACCTCTTCCACGGCGCGCCGGTGCGCCTCTACGGCCGCTACCGCCAGGGCGGCACCGCCCGGGTCCACGTGCGCGCCGACGTCGGCGGTGAGACGATCGACGAGTGGGTGCAGCTCGACTTCCCCGACGTCGACGAGTCGAGTCCCGAGATCGAGCGCATGTGGGCCTGGCACCGCATCGAGAGCCTGTTGCGCGACGCCGACCGCAAGGGCTCGCGCGACGCCGCGGCCGACGAGGTGGTGCGCCTGGGCGAGGCCTTCTCCATCGTCACCGAATACACGTCGTTCCTGGTGCTGGAGAACGACGCCGAGTACCAACGCTGGCGCATCGAGCGCCGCAACGCCCTGCGCACCGCCCGCGACCGGCGCCAGCACGAGCGCCTGCGCGCCGAGCTCGAAGAGCTGCGCCGCGGCTCGGCCATGGCCCTGGGACCGGTCGCGGAGGACGAGGAGAAAAAGCCGGTGGTGGCCCAGCGGACGGCGCCCGCGTCCGCGTCGCGAAACCCGGCGGCTGACCAGCCGGCGACGCCGGCGACCTCCTCGCGGCGCAGCGTCAACCTCGGCGGCGGCGGCGCCCTCGATCCCTGGAGCGCCGGCCTGGCCGCATTGCTGGCGGTCCTCGGCCTGCTCGCCTGGCGGAGCCGCACACCGTGAGACGAGCGCCCTGGGCCGCGCTGACCCTGTCGACGTTGGCGGCGACGGTCTTCCTGGTTCCGCGGGCCGGCGACTGGCTGGCCTACGACCGGGAGGCCGTCGCCGCCGGCCAGGCGTGGCGGCCCCTCACCGGCCATCTCGCCCACTGGTCCTTCGATCACCTGGTCTGGGACCTGCTGGTCTTCGCCGGCCTGGGGATCGTCTGGGAGCGTCGCGCCGGCACCCGCTCCTTTCTCGTGTGCGTCGGCGGCGCGGCGCTCCTGATCTCGGCCGCGGTGTGGATCCTCCACCCCGGGATGGCCACGTACCGCGGCCTCTCGGGCGTCGACTGCGCGCTGGTGACGGCGGTGGCCGCCGACGCCTGGCGCCGCGCCGTCCGCGACGGCCGGCGCGGCCTGGCCTGGGCCGTCGCCGCGGTCCTCGCGGGCACGTTCGTCAAGGTGGTCTACGAGCTGGCGACGGGCTCCACGATCTTCGTGGACGCCACGGAGTCGGTCTTCGTCGCGGTTCCCTTGGCCCACCTCGTCGGTGGGCTCTGGGGCTTGACGCTCTCGTTCAGGAGCTCAGAAACTGAACGACAGGCTCAGGATGCCGTAGTCCGACTCCGCCGGCAGGATGAAGTCCGCCGGAAACTCATCGAACAACGATCCCCGCGCCTGGTGCAGCTCGAGACGCAACACCCAGTGCGGCGTGAAGCTGTATCTGACCGACGCGCCGAGGTCCTCGAAGAACGGCGAGATGTCCGGTATCGCTGGATCGGGGACTTGGGAGTCGCTCCTCTCGTATTGCACAGAGACCTGCACGTGGTCGCTGATGCGGTACGAGAGTTGCACATAGTAGGCCCAGAAATCGATCTGCGGCACCCCGGCTACGACCAGGTCGAGGTAGTAGACCTCGCTGTGAACCGCGAACCGGTCCAGATCGGCCTCGACGCTGAAGAGATACACGTTGATCGGGTCGCCTTGGGGATCGGCCTGGAAGAAGCCGCGATTCTCGAGCGAGTAGTGCTGCGACGCGAGACCGAAGCGCAGATCCTGGACGGGCGTGTTGAGCCAGAACTGAGTGCCGAACCCGTCCTTGGCTTCGGCTTCGATGACGCCGAAGACGAAGGGGGCGAAGGCCTCCAGACGTTCCCATTCGCCCAAGTAGGCCTCCATGTCCAGCGACCAGGCGTCGTCGGCCCAGCCCAGGCTATGGGAGACGACGACGCCGTCCGCTCTTTCGGTGGTGAAGGCGCCCTCGAAATAAACGCTGACCGGTGGCCGGTAGAACTCGAGCAACGTGCCGACGTCCCGAACCTGGTTGTAGATGCCGAAAGGAACCGGATAGCGGCCTACCCGGACCCTGGTGTTGGTCGGGAAACGATGCTCGAAGAACGCCCAGTCGATCTCGACGTCCTTCTCGAGCTCCTGGAACGGGCTCTCGCCCGTTCGCGAATGGCTCAACTGGAGGAGAAAGGAATTCCTCTTGGTCGCGTCGTAGCGCAGTTGCAGCGCCACGTTGCGGTAGTCGAAGGTGCCGTCCTCGGTGATGCCCAGCACCTGGAGGCCGTCGGCGATCGCGTAGGCCTGCGTGACGTAGCCGTGAATCTGGAGCTTCGGCTCGCCCTTCGCCGTGGGCTCCGGCTCCGCGTCCGACGCCGCCAGAGCGCTCACCGAGGCCAGCGCCAGCGACAAGACGAGGTGAACAGTAAGATTGCGAACCCTTGACATTTTTGTGTGCCTCTTCCTTGGCCGCTCGTGATCTATCAGGTCCCGCGGCATCGTAATGAGCCCGCCGCCTCTCACCACCACGCATTTTCCTGCGCAGGAGGTTACGAAGCGTATTACGAACGGCGCCCACCCTCGGGTGGCAAAGGAAAAGCGTCAGCGGAGAAGCTTTGTCCAGGCGGATTCCACCGCCCCTACTCTTTGGCCGCCGGCTTCTCGGGCTTGAGCATCGCGCCGCT
>DASWIG010000076.1:0-2056 GCA_036397835.1 Thermoanaerobaculia bacterium | reverse complement strand
CCTTTGCCGAGCGCCACGTGCGACGACGCGTTCTCGTCGAGGATATTGAGGCCGAAGAAGAGGCCGCTGCGGGCGATGGCGGAGTCCTCGCCGACGAGCGCGATCTCGCCGAGACGACGAGCGCCTGCGTCCGTCGCGAGCCAGCGCTCGAACCCTTCCCGGCCGCGGGAGGCGTCGAGCTCGACCACCCGTCCGCCCTGAAAACGCAACGTGAGACCTTCCACCAGCGGACCGGTGTTCAGGCGGAAGGGTCGCGTGACCTCGAGCTGCCCGCAAGCCCGCCGGCGGTCGGGGGTGGTGAAAACCTCCTCCGTCGGAATGTTGAGGTAACAGGTCTGGCCCCCGGCGGTCTCGTGGCTGCCACCGAGCCAGCGAGCCCTTGGCGACAGGCCCACCCGCAGGTCGCTGCCCCCGCCCACGATGCGGATCTCGCGGATCCCGAGCTCGTCGAGCAGGCGGCAGCGGCGCTTCAGGCGGCGGTCCCGTGCCGCCGCCAGCTCGAGGGCGTCCTCCCGGTTCGCGTACGTGAACTCGAAGATCAGCTCGGCGAGCCGATCGCGGGCCGCGCCCTCGGCAAGGCCCGGGAAGACCTCGCGCGCCAAGCCCGCGGTGGGCCAGGGCGCCGCCACCCACGGAATGCTCACGACGTCGACGCCGAAACGAAAGAACCCGCTCAGCGCTTCCCTCGCGCCGCGCTGATAGGCCGCGTGACGCTCCGGGTGGCTGCGGGCGAGCTCGTCCCAGAATCGGGGGAACTCGGGCCCCTGGAGGCACACGTACGCCCCGCCATGGCGGATGATCTCGCTGTACCAGGCCTGGTCCTCGACGTGGCACAGCTCGATGTCCTCGAAGCGGCCACGGCGGATCAACGCCGAGTGCTGCAAGGGATCGAAGAAGCGCGTCGCCACGGGGCCGCTCCCCGCCTCGTAGGCCACCTCCGTGAGCATCGCGACGAGCTCGCGGTGGGCGACCTGCCCGTAGACGTAGAGAGGTTGCCGCCGGCGCAGGCCGACGCCCAGCTCGACCAGGAGACGCGCGTAGCGCCAACTGTGCTCCTCGTTCATGAGCCCCCCTTCGGCGGAATCAGGCACCGCACGCCGGTTTTTCAGAACGCGGCCGACGCTAGCCGGGCTGGCCGCGGTCCGGCAAGCTCCCAGCAACGAAACGCCGAAAACGTGACGGCGCTCCCCGTTCTTCGATCAACGGCGCGCCTGCCTTGCTCGCGTGGTATCGTCGCCGGAATGTCGACGGACGAAGGATCCTCCGAGCTGTGGGTCCGGCGCGTCCACGCCGTGCTGCGGCGGCTCTTTCGCCGCGCCGGGCACGGATCCGTCAAGCGGGTCGAGGCGGCGCTGGAGATCGCCGACGGCTCCTTTCGCCAGTGGCGGCGGCGCGGAAGGTTGGAGCTCGGCGCGCTCTTCCATGCTCTCAGGGAGCTCGACGTGGCCCCCGCCCGCTTCTGGGTCGAGATCCTGGGAGCCGACCTCGATCCCGTTGAGCTCGTCAGGCGTCCCACGGGACCGTTCAGGGATCCCGTGGTGCGTAGGGCTTTGGAGCGCTGGGAGACGCCGCAGACGCCGGACGCGGCGCGGCTCACCGAGGAAGAGCTGCGCCGGCTCGACGCGCTGCGCGACGACGATCCCGGTCTGGCCGTCCGAAAAGCGAAGGCGGCCCTCAAGAGCGCCGAGCCGCAACGGCTCCCCAGTCTCCTCGCCGTCTACGGCTCGGCGCGGCGCGCCCAGGCCCGGCTCGACGAGGCGCGGGAGGCCCTGCTCGCCGCGCTCGGGCTCGCCGAGCGCGGCGGCGACCGGGTGCTCGCGGCCGACGTGCTGCAGCGGCTCGGCGTCGTCTGCGCCTACGAGGGCGACTTCCACCTCGCCCTCCTGTGCGCGAAGGAGGCGGGCTACGAGCACCAGCTCGCGGGCAACGTGCGCGGGGAAGGCCGTAGTTGGGTCGATCAGGGCGAGTGCTACTTCTACCTCGACCAGCTCGATCGTGCCGTCGCTGCTTTCGAGAGGGCGCTTTCGTGCTTGCCGGAGGACGAGGTCCGTAACCG
>DASWIG010000075.1:0-4964 GCA_036397835.1 Thermoanaerobaculia bacterium | reverse complement strand
GGCAGGGAGGTCATCGTCAGCTTCGACGAGGAGGTCGACGCCGCCGGCGCGCGCTTCGCCTTCGCCTCCGGCCGCGAGATCGCCGCGCAACGCCTGACCGAAGACCGGCGCTCCGTCGTCCTCGAGCTCGCCGGCGACGTCACGGCGGCCGACGTGCTCACCGTCGCCGGGGTGCGCGACCACGCCCAGGAGCCCAACGTGCTCGCCGAGACCCGCCTCGAGGTGGCGCCGCCGTCGTGGCCCACCGACCGCCGCGGCCTCCTCTTCCTGTGGCGCACCGACGACGCCGCCAACGAGGTCGAGGACCCCGACTCCGGCGCCCTGCGCACCTGCCTGGTGACGCCCCAGGGTCGCGCCGTCTACGATCGCCATTTCGCCATGGTGACGGTCGGCGGCGTCTTCAGGGTCGACGACGAGAGCGCCGTCGCGGTGCTCGCGGGCTGCCGGCGCACCAGCGAGCTGACGGTGGAAGCCACGGTCACGCCCGCCGCCAAAGTGAGCGGTCCGGGGCGCATCCTCACCTTCTCGAGCGGCGACAACGCCCGCAACTTCACCCTCGGCCTCGAAGACGACCGGCTCGTCTTCCGGCTGCGCACGCGCACCACGGGCCCCAACGCCGACCGTCCCCAGCTCGACCTCGGCCCGGTGCCGATCGGGCGTCCCAGCCAGGTGTCGGTGACCTACACGCCGGGACGCCTGAACGCCTACGTGAACGGCCGCGAGGTCTTCACGACGGTCGAGATCCAGAGCGGCTTCCACCACTGGAAGCCGCGGGCGCTGATGGTGGGCAACGAGTCGCAGAACGTAGACCGTCCCTTCCTCGGCACCGTGGAGGGCGTGGCCGTCTACGGCCGCGCCCTCGACGCCGATGAGGTGGCGGAGAACCACCGCCGCTACGCCGCCGAGCTCGCGGCGCGTCCGGCGGTACCGAGCTGGCGGGTACGCGGACGCCTGCGGGCGCGCTCGCCGATCCCTACCCTCGCCCAGATCGCCCCCTACCGCGAGGCCCTCGCCGTCTTCGAGTACGACGTCGTGGGCGGTGACCTCGACGCCGCGCGCGTCAAGGTGGCCCACCGGGTGCTGCTCGACGGCGAGCGCACCGCGCTCACCCAGCGCCGCGCGGGCGAGGTCTACGAGATGGTCGTCGAGCCGTTTCTCGACCAGCCGCAGCTCGAGGCCCTGTTCGTTTCGAACGCCGTGGGCGAGGACGGACGCGTCTACTTTGACATTGCCTCCCCATGACTCGACTCGTAGGCCCCGGCCCGGTGTCGCGGCAGGTCGAGCTGCTGCGGAGATCCGCTCAGAATCGCTCAGGGCTCAGGCCGTCACTGGCGTCTGGCCGGAATCGCTCAGGGTTCGCGCTGACACTCGTAACGCGATTCGCAACATCAGGGCCTGAATAGAAACAGGGGCAGAGCCGCCGCAGGCGCTGTCTGGGGCCCTGACGACCTGTCTTCGCTCCGCGCCGCGGCGGCGGCGTCTGCCCCTGGTAATTGAAAGGTCGACTGCAACGTCTTACAGGCCGCCCTCCCCTTCGAGGCGCCTGAGCTCCTCTTCGATTCGCCGCTTCTCTTCGGCCAGCCTCGCGAGCACTTCCTCTTCCTCTCGCGCGATCAGGTTCTGCTCGACCCTTTGGACGCCCTCGGCGTCGCCGGCGAGGGAGTAGTGCGCGAGCGCCTTGTCGAGCCGACCCTGCCGCTCGTAGACGTAGCCGAGCTGCTTGACGACCGCGGCCTTGTCTTTCTCCGGGACGTTCTTCGCGATCGCGGTCTTGAGCGCGGCCTCCGCGGCCGTCCACTTTCCCAGACGCGCCTGCGCGCGGCCGAGGGCGAAATGCGGCCACCACTCGTCGGAGCGCTGGGCGAGAGCCAGCTCGAGGGCGCTCTCCGCGATCTCGTTGAGACCGGCGCAGCGCGCGGCCTCGCCGAGCAGCACCAGGTTCTCATAGCTCTCGTCGAGCTTCACCAACCGGCGGGCGTGCGGGACCACGTCCCTGCAAAGGCCAGCCTGGGCCCCTGCGCCGGCGCTCACGGCACGGTCATAGAGGAGCTGCGCCAGCGCCCGCGTCGCCGCGACGTCGTTCGGGTCGAGCTCGAGGGCATGGTTGTAGTGCTCGACCGCGACCGCCGTGAGGCCGGCGCCACGTGCGGCCTGCGCGAGCTGGCGATGGAGATCCGCGTCCTCCGGCGCCAGCTCGATGGCGGCCTCGAGGTCCTCGATCGCCTTCACCTCCTGACCGGAATGAACGGCGGCGATGGCCCGGGTACGGTAGAAAGCGGTCTTCTGCGCCGCGGGCAGCGACGCCGGGTCGTGACCCTGCATCACCCTGGCCGCGTCGCCGAAGCGCTCGAGCTGCACGTAGGTCTGACCCAGCACCAGGGCGGTGTTGAGGTCCTGAGGCGCGAGCTCGTGGGCGCGTTCCAGGAAGGGCAAGGCCTCGTCGACGCGGCGGTCGCGCAACAGCGTCTGACCTAGCATCAGGTGACCGCCGGCCCAGTCCGGACGCTCCTCGGTCAGCGCCCGGAACTCGGCTTCGGCGCCGGCCAAGTCGCCCGCCTTGAAGGCCGCGATCCCGGATTCCCAATCGGCGGCGAGAGGCGCCGCCAGCAGGACCGCCACCAGGGCAGCGAGGACGAGAGATCCCAAGTTCTTTCTCCTGCTCATGTCGGCTCCTTTCCGTCGCGGGGCGCCGTGATCACCTTCGGGCCACACTCGCGACGCCCAAGTAGAGCAGCAAGTTCCATGCCACACGGAAGGAGCGGCTGGCCGTCGGCGCCGGGCCTGCGTCGACGGTGTCAGGCAGGGAAAGATTTCCCGCTTTCCCTGCGCTAACCGAGCACTCGGCCTTTGCCGATCACCACCACGCCGTCGTCGGAGACGGTGAAGCGCTTCCGGTCGCGGGCGAGGTCGACGCCGATCTTCTCGCCGGCGGGCACACGCACGTTCTTGTCGATCACGGCGCGGCGTACCACGGCGCCGCGGCCCACGGCGACGTTGTCGAAGAGCACGCTGTCCTCGACGACGGCGTAGGAGTTGACGCGCACCCGCGGCGCCAGGATCGAGCGCCGCACCGTGCCCCCGGAGACCACGACGCCGGCGGCCACCAGCGAGTCGACGGCCTGGCCTGTGCGCTCGCGGCTCTCGTGGACGAACTTGGCCGGCGGGTACGGGTATTGCCAGGTGAGGATCGGCCACTCGCGGTTGTAGAGATCGAAGACCGGCTCGGTCGCCACCAGGTCCATCGACGCCTGGTAGTAGGCGTCGAGGCTGCCGACGTCGCGCCAGTAGCCCTGCTCGCGGGCGGTCTGGCCGGGGATCTCGTTCGCGCCGAAGTCGTAGACCCAGGCCTCGCCGGTCGTCACCAGCAGGGGGATGATGTTCTTGCCCATGTCGTGCTGCGAGTCCGGGTCGTCGGCGTCGGCGATGATGGTGCGGTGCAGCACGGCGGTGGTGAAGACGTAGTTGCCCATGGAGGCAAAGGCGCGCGCCGGGTCGCCGGGCATGTGCGGGGGCTCGGCGGGTTTTTCCACGAACGAGCGGATGCGGCCGTCGTCGCCGGCGTCGATGATGCCGAAGGCGCAGGCCTCGGCGACGGGCACCGGGATGGCGGCCACCGTCACGCCGGCGCCGCTCTCGATGTGCTGGCGGATCATCGGCCCGACGTCCATCCGGTAGATGTGGTCGGCGCCGAAGACCGCCACGTACTCCGGCTCCTCGTCGCCGAGGATGTTGAGGTTCTGGAAGATGGCGTCGGCCGAGCCGGCGAACCAGCGCGGTCCGGTGCGCATCTGCGCCGGCACGGTGACGACGTAGTTGCCGAGCAGGGGCGAGAGACGCCAGGTCTGCGCGAGATGACGGTCGAGGCTGTGGCTCAGGTACTGGGTGAGCACCACGATCTTGCGCAGGCCGCTGTTGACCAGGTTGGAGAGCACGAAGTCGATGAGCCGGTACTGGCCGCCGAAGGGCACGGCGGGCTTGGCGCGTTCCTCGGTGAGCGGCGCCAGCCGGCGGCCTTCGCCGCCCGCCAGCACCATGCCGAGGACATTGGCTCGTCGGGACATGCGCTGCCGAGTCTACTACGGCCGGCCCCGAGACTCTGGGGTCCTGTTGAGCACATGACCGCGACTCTGCTGTATACTCCCTCGCACAGTTGGGTACAGGCTCACACCATGCTCAAGAACGTCAAGATCATCGTCGAAAAGCATCCGGACGGTTACGTCGCGTACCCGGTAGGGCTCCGGGGCGTCGTCGTGGCTCAAGGCGACACCTGCGAAGAGGCCCTCGCCGAGGCGAGATCGGCCATCCAGTTCCACCTCGAGACGTTCGGGCGTGAGGTGCTCGAGGAAGAAGACGCAGCCACGGAAGTCTTCATCGCGGAAACGGCCATCGCAGTCTGATGGCCGCCAAGCTTCCGATCGACGCGCCCAAGGAACGGGTGGTCAAGGCACTCGAGGCATTGGGATTCACGATGGTTCGAGACGGGAACCATATCGCCATGATTCGTGAAAACGTCGACGGCACAACCACTCCGCTGACCATGCCGAACCATCGCAAGATCAAGTCCTCCACGCTTCGCACCATGCTGACGCAGGCGAGGATACCTCGCCAGGAGTTCCTGAAAGCCTACGAGAAAGCCTGATCGAGTCTACTGGAGGGCCGCGAGACATGAGCCCATACGAGGTATGAGTCGAGTCGGTCCGGATCCCGGCCCGTCTTCGGTGAGGAGGCGCGCCGGGAACTTGCTGGCCCCGGTCATCGACCATGAACCCCTCACGCGCCTCGATCTTCGACGCCATCGAGAGGCTCCGCGGCCTCGAAGGGTCTCCCTCCATGTTCCAGCGCCTGGCCGAGGCGTATGCGCAGCGCATGTTCCCACAGCGGTTCCCCACTCTGGAGCCCAGGGGGATGAACCCTCAGGGGATCGCCGTCAAGGGCTGGCCCGACGCCTATGCGATCCGCCCGGA
>DASWIG010000074.1:0-9139 GCA_036397835.1 Thermoanaerobaculia bacterium | reverse complement strand
ACGTGGGCGCGCATCACGTCGGGCACCCGCCCCGGCGCGTTGCCGTAGGGATGGCCGGTGCCGAAGGTGAGGGAGAGGTTGCCGTAGCCACCCGACCGCAGGTGGCAGTAGCTCATGATCGTGCCGCTGCCCTCGCCCGTCGGACCCGGCAGGCTCGGCGTGTCGCAGAAGCAGCCCGTGCTCCCGCACTGGCCGCTGTAGCACTCGTCGACGGGATTGGGATTGCCGGCGATTCCGGCGTAGCAGTGGGTGTGCTTGGAGGCGAAGTTGTGGCCGATCTCGTGGCTCACCGCCACGATGTCCCAGAGCACCGTGGGGTTGTCGAGGTCGAAGTCGCCGTCGATGCCGGAGGTGTAGCCGTAGGCGCCGCCGTAGTTGTCGACGTCGGGCACCAGGTCCGGGCAGCCGCTCGATTCGCCGCCCGCGTAGTTGAAGCTGCCGCTGCAGAGCACGCCGACCCAGGCGATGCCGGAGCCGGAGCTCTTGCCGCTCACGAAGTGGGCGATGGTGCGCTCGACGGTGCCGTTGTTGTCGTTCCAGTAGCGGCCGAACTGCATCATGCCGCAGCCCGCGGAGCTCTGGGTCCAGGGGTCGGCGCTGGTCGACCAGAGGCTCAGGTGCGAGACCAGGAGCGAGGTCTCGATCTCGGCCCCATAGAGGCTCGAGGCGAACGCGAACAGGTCGCCGACGTAGTCGGCCGCGGCCGTGGCGCCGCCGAGCTTCTGATAGAGCTCGTAGTCGGTCTCGACGGCGACGCGCGCGGTGTGGCCCACGGCCTTTGCGGCGAGCTCCCGAGCCTTGCCCGTCACGGGCTTGAGGCCGGCGAGGGCGCCCAGCGCGTCGTCGAACAGGCTCACGTCCTCGGGCATGTCGAAGTGGTCGTTCTCGCAGGTGAACGAACCGCTCTTGGCGGCGAGCTCGGTGGCGTCGACGCGGCGCGCCAGCAGGCCCGCCGGCTCGGCGGCCAGCACCCAGGAGTCGCCGCCGCCGGCGGCGATGCCGCGTACGCCGCCGCTCGCGAGCACCGTGACCAGGACCGAAGAACGGACGTCGCCGGCGACGGTGCCGCGGAAGTAACGGTTGTCGGGAGCCGGCAGCACGCTCTCGCCGTTCTCGCCGTGGACGACGATACGGGCGTCGGGCGCGAAGACCTCGAAGCGCTCGAGCTCGAACGTCGCCAGCTTCTTCGCGTCGTCCAGCTCCACGCCCTCCAGGCGCAGGGTGCCGCCGACGGCGACCTGGCGGGCCAGCGCCGGCAGCTCGACGGCGTCGACGCGCGCGCTCACCGGCGGCGCCTGCGCCGCGGCGGCCGAGGCGACGACGACGATCAGGGTGATGGCGATTGGGACGGCGGGGCGGAATCTCATCGGCTCTTACCTCCTGGACGGGCATCAGCCCAGCATCACCCCGCTCTTGTGCGAAGAGCGTGCCACCGCACAAATCCCTGCTTTTTGTGGAGTTTGAGGGTCTTTTCCTGTGAAACGCTTCACAGACGAGGGCCGGTCCTGTGAAAAACGCCACAGGCGGACGGAAACATTTTCATACGCGGCCGTGACAATTAATGTCGCCGAAAGCCGCGAGCGCCGCGAGCGCCGGCGCCACCGCGCCGCTCGCCAGCTCATAGACCGAGCGCCGCTCCACGGCCGTGACGGCGATGTCCAACGCCGTCTCGCCGACGTTGAGCGTGGAGGCCCAGAGACGCTCCAGTGCCGGGCCCGCGGACAGCCGCCGGAGCTCGGCCCCGGAGGACGCCGGCGCGTAGCGCAGGCAGATCAGCGCCGCCAGCGGCGCGGCCCCGCGCGGCCGGAGGGCGGCCGGCGGATGGACCAGCACCGCCACGTCCTGGCCCCGGTCGCGCTCCGGTACCGGATAGTCGACCACCTGGAAGCCCGCGGGCAGCGGCGCCGGCCGGCAGCCCAGGCTCAGGGGACGCTGCAGCCCGCCGACCTCCAGGCGCTCGTCCACGACCAGGCATTCGTCCGAAAGGTAGCCGGCGCCGCGCTCCACGAGGGCCAGCGCGAGGGTGCTCTTGCCGTGGCCGGAAGGAGCGACGAGGCCCAGAGCGCGACCGCCCACCACCACCGCCGCGCCGTGCAACGCCCAGACGTCGCGGCAGCGGGCGACGGCCTGGCGGTAGAAGTCGAGCTCGAAGATCGGCGGCAGGTCGAGGACGTCGTCCGGCGTCGGCCACGACCTGTCGCCGCAGCGCAGCTCGGGCCGCTGCCGGCCGGCGGCGCGCAGCTCGTAGGCGAGCTCCACGCCGGCGTCGGTGGCCAGCGGCTCGAAGGTGGCGATCAGCCGGCGCAGAGGCTCGACGAGGCCGGCCTCGTCGCAGGCCACGCGGACGCCGGTCCTCAGAGCTCGGAATCGATGGATCCACATGGCTGCGATTCCCCTGCCGCGTCGTCGATCAGGCCGGCGACGCGCAGCTCCCCGAGCAGGCTCTCGACGTCGCTCAGCACGCGTTGCGCCGCAGCGTCCGGAAGCTCGCGGACGATGAAGCCGGCGATCTCCGCAGCGCCGCGGCGGCCGTCGCAGAGCCGCCAGACCACGCTTCCCATCGGGTTGAGCAGCAGGGCCATGGAGCCGTCCGGCGCCATCACCATGGTGGCGCCGTCGGGCAGCTCGCGAGCACGCAGGTGAGCCTTGCGCCGGGGAAGCATCGCCTCACCTACGATCCGGCTCCGAGGCGGAGCAGATAGGCCGTGGCCTGACAGCTCACGCACTGCAACGACCGCCGGACGCGCGCGAGCAGCTCAGCGCCCCCCAGCGCCGACGGGGGCGGCCGGCGAGGCCGGCGGGCGACGGCGGCGAGCCGCTCTTCAGGGAGCCGGCCCAGGACGTCCGAGCGGTTGAAGACGCAGGGCACGACGCGGCCGTCCCAGGTCACGCAGAGCGATCCCCGACCCGGCGCCTCGGCGCCCCGGTGCACCGCCGCGCCGGCGCTCCGGCGGCCGCCGTCCCAGGTACCCCCGTAGAGCCGTCCCCGGCCCACCGGACGGCTGCCGGAAACGCCGATCTCGGTGACGCCGACCGACTCGAGCAGGTCCACCGTGGCGCCGACGTCGCCCGCGTTCTCCTCCATCACGACGACGGCGACGCGCACGGCGAGACCCCGCTCGAGCGCCCGGCGCACGGCCGCGAGGGTGCGGCGCTGGCTCCCCGCGGCGCGGGTGACGGCGTCGTGCACCTCGGGGCGATGGGAGTAGAAGGAGAAGGCGAACAGGGGCCGGTGCGGCGCCAGCAGGTCGAGCAACGGCTCGCGCAACAGCAGACCGTTGGTGTAGATCTCGCACGCCGGGATCCCGAGAGCCGCCGCGGCGGCCACGAGATCGGGCAGGAACGGGCACAGCAGAGGGTCGCCGCCGGTGAGCTGGACGCGGCGGAAGCCGAGCTCGGCGGCGTCGCGGAGAACCGCCTCGCAGGTCGCGCGCGGCAGCGCGGCAGCGACCTGGGGACCGGACTCGGCGTAGCAGTGGACGCAGTGCTCGTTGCAGGCGCCGGTAAGCTCGAGGAAAAGGGTGTCGAAGCCGCCGAGCTCGAGGGCCGACGCCGGCGTGAGCGGCACCGCCGGCGCGCCGGCCAGCCGCCGCAAGAGCGCCACCGCGGGATGGCCGCCGCCCAACGAGCGCAGGCCGGGGCCCGGGGCGCCGGCGTCGAGGAAGTCGCGCGCCTCCCCGGCCAGCCTGCCGGCGGCGTGGAAGCTCCAGCCCGCGGAAAAGTCCGTGACCTCGAGGGAATCCGCTTGCGCGGCCAGCAGGGCGGGGACGGCGGGAAAGACCTTGGCGACGCCCATCGGTTTCACGCCATCTGAGGGCCGCAAGGTCCGCCGTTGGGAAAGCAGCTCTGGGGATTGCAGGACACGGGGGGCTGGGCCGACGCGGCGCTCGACAGCATCAGCTTGCCGATCACGGCCGGCGCCGCGTAGACGCCGATCCGCAGCAATTTCCGGCGAGCGAGCTGCGCCTCGGACAGCGAGCCCGGATTCGTCGGGTGAGAGCTTCTCATCAGGTCTCGAAGACTCCTCTCTCGACGCACACGTGTCCATGACCCGTGGCGTACGTGAATCGTATCACGGCTTCACGGATCGGATCTGGTAACATCCGCGCAAGCATGAGCGGAGCGATCGACTTGAAGACGCTGGCCGCCCGCGAGAGCAGGCAGGTCGGTGGAAGGAGAACGTCGCCGACGTCGAGGACGTGGTCAAGACGATCGTGGCCTTCCGGGACGCGCTTCAGCGGATGGACTTGTGGGATCCGTCCAGGAGCCTCGACTCTACCTGGCTCCCGAGACGCAGGTGTCCCCTTCGTGCCGTCGTTCTGCGATCGCCAGCCGCTCTCCGCGGAGCTGCGGCCGCGCCATTTCGCCCTCCTCCTCTTCGGCCGCGACGTCCAGCCGTCGCCGAAACTGGCAAGCGTCTCTGCCGCCGTGGAGGCGTCGCACGACGCCGAGGCCTGGGACCGTCCCTCGGCGAGCCTCGCGCCCGCCGACCTGGAGCTGATCGCGGCGGTCCGCGCGACCGGCAAGCCCTTCGTCGTCGTCCTAGTCGGCGGCGGCGCCGTGGACGTCAGCGGCTTGGGCGCCAACGCCCTGCTGATGGGATGGCTCGGCGGCCAGGGCTTCGGCGGCGCGCCCAGGGCCGGGCGGTCGTGGACTTCGTCTTCGAGCGGATGCGCCGCACGTCGCTGTCGGAAGCGTCGCCGGACGATTTCATGGCGGCCGTCTTTCGCGACATGCCTTCAGGAAGCTCAAGAACTTCTCCGGCGGGGCGATGACCGACGAGATCCTTCACCAGCTTCTCTTCCTGGTGAACGGCGATATGGACCCCGCGGCGGTGACCGCGCTGCTGCGGCAGCACGCGCCCGCGGGCGGAGAATGAACCGAGAAAGGGGATCGTGATGAAAAAGATCGACTGCCTCTTCCTGCTGCCGGCCGTCGTCGTGCTGGCCTGCGCCACCGCGGCGACGCTCCCGGCGCAGCCATGCCCCAACCTGGTCTGGGCCGACGAGTTCGACGGCGCCGCCCTCGACACGACGAAGTGGGAGGCGATGATCGGCGACGGCTGCGACATCGGCCTCTGCGGCTGGGGCAACAACGAGCTCGAGTACTACAAGGCCGAGAACGCCACCGTGTCCAACGGCACCCTCAAGATCACCGCCAAGGAAGAAAGGGTGCGCAACCGCCAGTACACCTCGGCGCGGCTGCGCACCCTGAACAAGGGCGAGTGGTTCTTCGGGCGCTTCGAGGCGCGGATCAGGATGACGACCGGCCAGGGCATCTGGCCGGCGTTCTGGAAGCTGCCCACCGACGAGGTCTTCGGCGGCTGGCCGGCCTCCGGCGAGATCGACGTCATGGAGAACATCGGCAGCCAGCCCGCCACCGTCCACGGCACGATCCACTACGGCGCCTCGCCGTCGACGCACCAGCAGTCCGGCGCCAGCTACGCGCTCCACTCCGGCGCCTTCGCCGACGACTTCCACGAGTTCGCGCTCGAGAAGGAGCCCGGCGTGATCCGCTGGTTCGTCGACGGCGTGCTCTACCTCAGCCGCACGAGCGCCGACGTGGCGCCCGCCAACTGGCCCTTCGACGAGCGCTTCCACTTCCTGCTCAACGTGGCGGTGGGCGGCAACTTTCCCGGCAACCCGGACGCGACGACCGTCTTCCCGCAGGTCCTCGAGGTCGACTACGTGCGCGTGTGGGACGGCAACCGTCCGCACCTGGCCGGCGACCGCGTGGTCTCGCACATGGAGAGCGGCGTGGTCTATGCGGTGGGCAACGCCGCGAGCGGCAGCTCCTTCAACTGGACCGTGCCGGCCGGCGCCACGATCGTCTCCGGCCAGGGCACGAGCTCGATCACCGTCGACTTCGGCGACACCGGCGGCGACGTGGCCGTCGACGTCACGAGCGGCTGCGGCAACGAGCAGCTCGCGGTCGACGTCGAGGTCGAGCCCCCCTACGCCTTCGACTTCACCTTCGAGAACTTCGACGACCCCGCCAACGTGACCCTGGGGGTGGTGACCGGCACGCTCGCCGAGGTGGCGAACCCGGATCCGTCCGGCGTCAACACCTCGGCGACCTCCGCGCGCTACACGCGGAGCTCCGGCGAGCAATTCGACGTGATCGTCTACGGCACGACGAGCATCCCGGACGCGTCGGAATACATCACCAAGCAGCGTAAATTCGTGATCGACCTCTACACTGCGGCGCCGGTGGGCTCGGAGCTCCTCTTGCAGCTCGAGGACTCGAGCCTGGCCACGCCGACCAACTACCCCACCGGGCGCCACAGCCGCTACCAGGTCTTCACCTCGACGCAGAACCAGTGGGAACGAATCGAGTTCCCCCTGCTCGACCGTCCGGACCCGAGCACGTCGGACGGCGCCGTCGACACGATCGTCCTGCTCTTCGCGCCGAACACGTTCACCGGCGACGTCTATTACTACGACAACCTGGACAGCTACCTCGCCGGCGGCGTGCCGCCGCCTCCGCCGCCACCGCCCGCCAGCACGATGCACGTCGGCGCGATCACCGTCGGCACGCAGAGCGCCGGCCAGGGCAACAAGCGCGGCACCGCCACCGTGACGATCGTCGACAATAACGGCCAACCTGTCGACGGCGCCGGCGTCACGGGAACGTTCACCGGCGATTTCAACGAAACCGTGGCCGGCACCACCGGAGGGGGCGGCACGGTGACGCTCGCCACCACGGGGACCAAGAAGGGCTCGGTCACGTTCATGTTCTGCGTCGACGACGTGACGCACTCGACGTTGACGTACGATCCGGGCTCCAACGTCGTGACCTGCGCGTCGCTGTGAGCCCACCAACCGCGATGACCGGTGACCGTCTGCGCCGCGAGATCGAACGGGCGCTCGAGCTGGACCGCAACATCGTGCCGCTGCTGGCCAAGGGCTTCACTTTCGAGGCGCACGGCAAGGGACTGACGGGCCGGGTCGGGCATCTGGCGCAGCTCAACGGCGTAACGGTCTTCTCGGAGTATTTCGACTCGGCCATGCGAAGCCAATCTCACGCTCGACCTGCAGATGGAGGAATTGCCGCGGTCCTATCCGAGCCGCTGGACGATCATCGGCTAGGCCGATCCCGAGCGTTATCGAGCCGATCGGTGTCAGTCGAACTGGCCAAGCCGATCTTGCGCTTGTCATCGTAGCCGTAGACGCCGGCCGCAGTCGGAGGCACCGCTCGGCCGCGGTTCCGTCGCCGAACGTCATCGAGATCGGCGACGGAGCGATCAGGACGCCGTTTCCCGAGATCACGGAATAGGCGAGATGGTCGCCCGCGAGGACGACGACGGTCAGCCCGCCGTTCGGCGATCGCACCTCGTGCCGTACGGCGCCCTGTAAGCAGGGGGGAAGAGCCAAGGCCAGAGCCAAAGCGGTGAAACAGGCTCGCAAGGGTTTCTCCTGAGTCAGGTCTCCGGCGGGTCTCTTATCCGGCCTCTTCAGGCTCGAGCGCGCCCAGGAGCTCGAGCCACTCCGCCTCGAGCACGGCCAGGTCCTTGCCGTAGACCTCTTCGAGGCCTTCGCCGAAAAAGACCCGCAGGTACTTCTCCACCCCGTCGCGCTCGATCAGGAAACGGGTGAAGGAGCCTTCCTGGAGATACGCGAGACGACGTTGGTCGCCGCTCGTCGAGGCGTTGCGGGCCGCCTCGGCCTCGGCGAGCGGCAGATTGCCGCCGGCGTCGGCGGCGGCGCGCGCCGTCTCGCGGTGCAGGTCACGGCCGAAGTTGGGGTAGGAGGAGGCGACGCCGAAGCGGCTCTGCAGGTAGACGGCGAGGCCGTCGTCGTAGAAACGGTCGGGCCGGTAGGCGCTCGCCGCCACCACGTGCGTCAACTCGTGGACGATCGAGATCCCGCTCTCGTCCGGCTCGACGATCCGGCCGGCCGGGATCTTGATCCAGTTGCGGAACTGGTGCGGTATCCAGTAGCGGGGGCTGACCTCGATCAGGACGCGGCCGTCGTATTCCAGCCCCAGGAAGCCGGTGGCGTCGGCGAGGGCCTTCTCCGCCCGGTAGAGCACCACGTCCCTGGCGGCCTCGCGGTCGATGCCGCGAAAGACGACGTCGAAGGGTCCCGAGGAGATCACGGAGCCGCCGCCTCGCCCGCTCATCAGGTACATGGCGAAGCTGCCGAGCCGGTGGCCGCCCTCGTAGTGCTCGCCGGTGACCGCGCGCAGACCGGCCTCGCGGTGACGGCGGGCGGCGGCGGCGAGCGCCGGCAGACGCGGGTCGCCGGTGGGCAGCCCGGCGATCATGCCTTCGAGCATCCAGGCGCGGCTCAGGTTGAGCCCGTCGAGGTGGGCCAGCTTGGGGTCGCCCGGATCGCTGACCACGGCCGGCGCCAGCCACTGCGCCTCGTCGTCGTAGAGGGGGATCTCCGGCAGGAAGGCCCCCAGCCACGCGGCGTAGTCGCCGGGCGGCGAGACCCGGCGCACCAGGTCGGCCTCGGCCAGACACGACGAGAAAAAGTCGTGACCAGACGGCTCGTAGTCGAGCGGGCATCCGCGATCGTCGAAGTAGAAGTCCGCGATGCGCGAGAACACGAGATCCGCCATCTCGGAATCGTCGGCCGTGCGCGCCCAGTCGTGGACCAGCCCGAAAGCGAAGGCGGTCTGGAAGTGCTCACCGCCGCGGATCGGGTGGGTGAGCTTGGGCATCCACTCCTTCAGCCGATAGGCGGCGGCGCGCTCGAGCGGCTCGAGGACGCCGGCCCAGGCGCGGGCATCCGGATCGTCCCACTCGCGCAACTCGGCAGCGAGCTGCAGGAGCCAGGCGAGACCGTAGGGACGCTCGAACGACACCCGCCCTTCGCCTTCGAGGTAGCGCACCTCGCCGGCGACGTTCTCGGCCGTAAGGCTGCGCCCCAGCGCGGCGCGGGCGCGGGCGGCGACCTCGGTGTCGGGGAAGGTGCGGGCCAGCCGCGCCAGCAGCCAGTGCCCGTGGACGGCCGAGTGCCAGTCGTAGCAGCCGTAGAACGCGGGCGTCAGCTCGCGCGGCGGGCGCGCGTCGGCGTCGCTCGAGAGCACGTGGGCGATCTTGTTCGGGTACTCGCGGTGGACGCAGTCGAGAGCAAGGGCGCCGAAGCGCTCGGCAAAGGCGGCGTCGAGGGTCTGAGCGTCCGCCGGAGCC
>DASWIG010000073.1:0-4611 GCA_036397835.1 Thermoanaerobaculia bacterium | reverse complement strand
GAGGGCGTGGTGACCGAGACCTTCCGCTACGAGGGGATCGACGGGCGGATCTCCGCGCGGCAGACGCGCTTCTCCTTCAACGGCCAGACCTTCGCCTTCCAGACCGGCTTCGAGACCGACGCCCAGGGCAACCTGAGCGCGATCGACTACCCGCAATGCCTGCACGCGCCCTGCGCCGGCGAGACGCCGGCGCGGCGGGTGACATACGGCCACGCCCGGGGCTTCCTCACCTCGGTGCCCGGCTACGCCGACGCGCTGACCTACCAGGCGGGCGGCTCGCTCCACCAGGTCGAGCACGCCAACGGCGTCGACTACACCTTCGAGCTCAACCCCGCGGACGGCCTCGAGCGTCCCTTCAAGATCTCGACGAGCGCGGGCTGGAGCACCGGCACCTACGGCTACGACGGCGCCGGGAACGTCCACCGCATCGGCACCCAGGACTTCCGCTACGACCGCCTGAGTCGCATGGTCTCGGGCGAGGTGCTCACGGGGGCCGTGACGCACACCCAGACGGCGTCCTTCGACGTCTACGGCAACCTGATCCAGCTCGTCAACGACGGCAGCGCGCAATCCATCCCGGTCAACGCTGCGACCAACCGGATCACGCTGTCGGGCTCCTCGTACGACGAAGGCGGCAACCTGACGCGGCTGGCGGCCGGTGGCGAGGTCTTCGCCTACGAGTACGACGGCGTCGGCGCGATGAAGCACCTGCAATCGAACACCGACCTGGCACGGATCTTCATCTACAACGCCGGCGACGAGCGGATCGCGGTCTTCGACTGCGTCAACGGCGATTGCACCACTCAGGGCTCGTCGGAGACCTGGACGATCCGCGGCCTCGACGGCCGCGTGCTGCGCCAGTGGCGCCATCCCTGGGGCCAGGGCTGGGAGTGGCAGCGCGACTTCGTCTATCGGGACGGCGTGCTGCTGGCGGCGGTGGAGCCGGACGGGCAGGGCGGCGAGGACACCTTCCACCTGCACCCCGATCACCTGGGGTCACCGCGGCAGATCACCAACGAAAACGGCGCGCAGGTGGCGTTTCACGCCTACTACCCGTTCGGCGACTGGGGAGTGATCGTAGGATGTGCCTTCTAGCACTTGGCGAGGAGCTTTGAGCAATGGACTACCCTCTTTTAGTGGGCCTGTTGTTGGCTATTCTTGTTGCTATTGGAGGTGTTGTCTACCGCCGGCACCGCGCGAAGGGACTTCCAACCATTTTGGATGAAGAGTTCGTTAGTGCCTTTCTTGCGCGACACAAGGTATCTGCGGCTCGGGAAGCAATCCTCAACGAAAGACGGCGAATGGCGCGCGCTTTAGGCATTCCTTTCGATAAACTAGCGCCAGGACATACTGATAGATTCCTGTCAACTCACCTGGAATACTTGGGCGAATTCAGCGTCGGCTGGAACGACTTGGCTTATGATGCACAGGAAGCTCGCGAGGACGCTGGTCTCGATCGCCGAGCGGTCTGCCCGACAACTATCGGTGAGCTCTTAGAGGACATACTGCTGCCAAGAAAGGATCGGTCGGGACAATGACTGATAGTGGACCTCTGATACCTCTGACCTTGACTGCAGTGGTCGTGACGGCAGGTGCTCTAATCTGGCCAGTCCATCCCGGTCAACCCGGCGACCGGGCTCCTCGTACGACGAAGAGGGCAAAGTCGCCCGCCTGGCGGCGGGCGGCGAGGTGTTCGCCTACGAATACGGCGCGATGAAGCACCTGCAATCCAACACCGACCTGGCGCGGATCTTCATCTACAACGCCGGTGACGAGAGGATCGCGGTCTTCGACTGCGTCAACGGCGACTGCACGACCCAGGGCTCGTCGGGCGCCCCGGCACCGGCTGGGGAGCAGAGGCCGTTCTACTACTACCTCGGCGCACCCGTCTCCCTCGGCCAGCGGACCGACACCATCGCGGTGCTCGACCGCGAAGGACGTCGGCAGCCGGCTGACCCGGGTGTGCCAGCAGCCGTCGGGCGGTAGCTGCGGCCAGACGCGCGAGCTCCTCTACGACCAGCGGGGCCTGCTGACCGCCGAGCGCCATCCCGAGATCGGCGCCGCCGGCAACGGCCGGACCTTCTATACTTACGACGCTTTGGACAACGTGCTGACCAAGGACCTGGAGGGCACCGAGAAGTTCGACCTCGGCTTCGCCTACGACCCGGCCTCGCGCCTGATCCGGGTGGAGGAGCCGGACCCGTACGCTCCGGGCTCGACGCGGCTGCTCAAGGAGCTCTTGTACGCGCGCACGAACGATGGCAGCGACAAGCGCCAGGGGAAGCTCTACCAGGCACGGCGGCGCAACTGGGTGCAGCCCGTCTCGCCGCTGCCGCTGCTCCCCTTCGATCTCGAGGGCGTGGTGACCGAGACCTTCCGCTACGAGGGGATCGACGGGCGGATCTCTGCGCGCCAGACGCGCTTTTCCTTCAACGGCCAGACCTTCGCCTTCCAGACCGGCTTCGAGACCGACGCCCAGGGCAACCTGAGCGCGATCGACTACCCGCAATGCCTGCACGCGCCCTGCGCCGGCGAGACGCCGGCGCGGCGGGTGACTTACGGCCACACCCGGGGCTTCCTCACCTCGGTTCCTGGCTACGCCGACGCGCTGACCTACCAGGCGGGCGGCTCGCTCCACCAGGTCGAGCACGCCAACGGCGTCGACTACACCTTCGAGCTCAACCCCGCCGACGGCCTCGAGCGTCCCTTCCGGATCTCGACCAGCGCCGGCTGGAGCACGGGCACCTACGGCTACGACGGCGCCGGCGACGTCCACCGCATCGGCACGCAGGACTTCCGCTACGATCGCCTGAGCCGCATGGTCTCGGGCGAGGTGCTCACGGGGGCCGTGACGCACACCCAGACGGCGTCCTTCGACATCTACGGCAACCTGATCCAGCTCGTCAACGACGGCAGTCCGCAGTCGATCTCGGTCAACGCTTCGACCAACCGCATCACGCTGTCGGGCTCCTCGTACGACGAAGGCGGCAACCTGACGCGGCTGGCCGCGGGCGGCGAGGTCTTCGCCTACGAGTACGACGGCGTGGGCGCGATGAAGCACCTGCAATCGAACACCGACCTGGCGCGGATCTTCATCTACAACGCCGGCGACGAGCGGATCGCCGTCTTCGACTGCGTCAACGGCGACTGCACGACCCAGGGCTCGTCGGAGACCTGGACGATCCGCGGCCTCGACGGCCGGGTGCTGCGCCAGTGGCGCCACCCCTGGGGCCAGGGCTGGGAGTGGAAGCGCGACTACGTCTATCGGGACGGCGTGCTGCTGGCGGCAGTGGAGCCGGACGGGCAGGGCGGCGAGGACACCTACCACCTGCACCCCGATCACCTGGGGACGCCGCGGCAGATCACCAACGAGAACGGCGCGCAGGAGGCGTTTCACGCCTACTACCCGTTCGGCCGTGAGATCACCGGGCTCGGGCAGGACGACCTGCCGCTGAAGTTCACCGGCCACGAGCGGGACGTCAACGGCACGGGAGCGCGCGGCGATCTCGACTACATGCACGCGCGGTTCTGCAGCCCGTTCCTCGGGCGCTTCCTGAGCCCGGACCTCGTGCTCGGGAGCCCGGAGGAGCCGCAGGGCTGGGACCGGTACTCCTACGTGATGGGAAATCCGGTGAATTACACGGACCCCTACGGGCTTTTCCCTGGTCCGGGCGGCATTCCGGTCTTCCCGCCCACGGGGATGACTATCTACGACATCGGATTCGCCCAGACGATCACCGTCATCGGATCCTTCGCAACCGTCTCCTATTCCTCGACGCTGGGCGCAGTCATCATTCAGAACCCCTCGGGATCGCTCTTGGGGTCGATCTCCTTTGCTTCGAGAGAGGACGGGCCTGACAAGCTGTCGCTGTTCGAGCGGATACTCAGCGAGATACCAATCGATGGGAAGAGATATGGCGATTGTATTAGAAAGAACCGGCTTGACCCTAGGGCTGCTTGGATTGCCCTTGGATCGGCAGTTCCCAAGCGGCTTGTCCCTCCATTCAGAGTCCCGTATCGGAGCGATCCATTGACCAATCCCATACGTGTCGTGGGGCACTATCTCAAGCCATTATCACCATCTACAGCCAGTGCGCTACGCACGGGCGGCCGCGTGGTGTCGCGCGCGGCGACACCGCTCACAATTGCCGAAGGTCTCTACGACTGGCTAGTAATCGTAGGCTGCGCCTTTTAGCATCTGGGAGCATTCTTATATGGACGATCGCACGTTAATCATCCTACTCCTGGGACTTCTTGCCGCCATTGGAGGCTCGGTTTACAGGCGGTTACGTGCAAAGAGTCTCCTAAGAGTTTCAGATGAGGAGTTCATCAGTGTTTTTCTGGCCCGTCAAGAAGTATCTGCCTCGCGAGAAGCGATCTTAGAAGGCCGGCGATACATCGCGCGTGTGCTAGGTATACCGATTGCAAAGCTATCACCGGAGCATACTGTCGAATTCCTATCAGCAAGATTCTCTTACCTAGCTGAATTTAGCGTAGCCTGGAACGATTTGCATGACGAGGCAGAGGAAGCACGCGACGCCGCTGGTCTCGATCGTCGAGAGGTCTGCCCGACAACTATCGGAGAGCTCTTAGAGGACATACTACTGGCAA
>DASWIG010000072.1:0-2908 GCA_036397835.1 Thermoanaerobaculia bacterium | reverse complement strand
TCGTCGACGGCCTGCTGCGCCGGGACATGGGCTTCGGCGGCCTGGTCGCCACCGACGCCATGGAGATGGCCGGCGTCGGCGGCGTGTGGGCCGGGGCCGCGGCGGTGCGCGCCGTCCAGGCCGGCTCCGACGTCGTCATGCTGCCCCCGGACTCCCGGGTCGCCGTGCAGTCGCTGGTGCGGGCGGTGGCGGAAGGCGAGCTCACCGAGGCGCGGCTCGACGCGTCCGTGCGGCGGATCCTCGAGGCCAAGGCGCGGCTCGGCCTCCATCGCCGCCGGCGGACGGACGCCGACGTCCTGCGCCACATGGCGAGCCCGGAGGACGCCGCGCGCGCCCTCGAGGCCGCGCGCGCCGCCGTCACCGTGGTCCGCAACGAGGGCGGCGTCCTGCCGCTCGTCGCCGAGGATCCGCTGCGCCTGCTCGTCCTGACGCTCTCCCATCCCCCTCGCGCTCCGGAGGAGACCGGGCTGCCCGAGGAGGAGCTCGACGCCCGCCGCGTCGACTACGCCAGCCGCTCCCTGGGGCCGGAGGTGTCGCCCGAGACCGAGGACGCGATCGTCGCCGCGGCGCCGGGCTTCACCCACGTCGTGGTGTCCGCCGACGTCCGCCCCGGCCGGCTGTCGCCCTCGCAGGAGCGCCTGTTGCGTCGCTTGACCCTATTACGTCGAGAGACCGCTACGGATCCACCCGTCGTCCTCATCTCCTTCGGCAGCCCGTACGTGCTCGCCGAGGTGCCGGAGGTGCCGGTCTACGTCTGCGCCTACGGGCGGGCCGCGTCGAGCCGGCAAGCGGCGGTGGAGGCGCTCTTCGGCGAGGTCGCCGTGCGCGGTAGGCTTCCCGTGACCCTGCCGGGGCTGTACCCCTACGGCCACGGGATCGCGATTCCGAGGAGAGAGATGACGCTGCGACACGCGCCGGCGGACGGCTTCGACGAGGTGGACCGGCTTCTCGACGCCTACGTCGAGCGGCGGGCGTTCCCCGGCGGCGTGCTGGCGGTGGGCGTGGGCGACGCGCTCGTCCATTTGCGGGCCTTCGGCCGTCTCACCTACGACCCGGACGCGCCGGCGGTGACCGTCGACACGATCTACGACGTCGCCAGCCTCACGAAAGTCGTCGCCACCACGACGATGGCGATGATCCTGGTCGACGAGGAGCGCCTCGACCTCGACGCGCCGGTCCGCGACTTCCTGCCGCGGTTCCGGGGGCCGGGCAAGGACGCGGTGACGGTGCGCCAGCTCCTGACGCATTCGTCAGGCGTCGACTGGTGGGCGCCGCTCTACGAGGAGGTGGCGGGCAAGGCGGCGTACCTGGAGCGGATCCAGGCCATGGACCTGGCCTACGAGCCGGGCACGCGCTCGCTCTACAGCGACCTGGGGCTGATCCTGCTCGGCGAGGTCCTGGAGCGCGCGGCGGGCCAGCCGCTCGACGTCTTCGCGCGCGAGCGCGTCTTCGCCCCCCTCGGCATGGACGACACCCTCTTCCGCCCGGGCGAGGACCTGCGCGAGCGCATCGCCCCCACGGAGGACGACCCGTGGCGCGGACGCGTGCTGCGCGGCGAGGTCCACGACGAGAACGCCTACGCCCTCGGCGGCGTGGCGCCGCACGCGGGCCTGTTCTCGACGGCGGGGGACCTGGCGCGCTTCGCCCGCATGATCATGAACGGCGGCGTCCTCGAGCACCGGCGGATCGTCGCGCGGTGGACGGTGGGAGCGTTCACGCGGCGCGCGGGCGTCCCCGAGTCGACGCGGGCACTGGGCTGGGACACGAAGTCGGCGGAGGGGTCGTCGGCGGGCGCGCTCTTCTCGCCGTCATCCTTCGGCCACACCGGCTTCACCGGGACGTCGATCTGGATCGACCCGGAGCGGGAGCTCTTCGTGATCCTGCTGACCAATCGCGTCCATCCGACGCGGGAGAACCAGCTCATCCGGGAGGTGCGTCCGGCGGTGGCGGACGCGGTGGTGCGGGCCTTGGAGGATATTCTAACCGGTCCAGCCTCTGAACCGGTCAAGCGCGGATTTCCTGAGTAGCGGTGCAGGGCTTGCTTCGCCGTTTGGCCAGTTGAGAGAATAGCATTGCAGGCCTTGCAGCGCAGTTCCGGTAATTCCGGGAACACGACAGCAAGCCTTGCCGCGCCACTCTGCTGACGAAGGAAGAGCTTTTCCGGGTCCGCGGCGCTGTTCGGAGAACTCCGTCTAACCGGAACAGACCGAGAGCCGGTTAGCCGAAACACTCGGAAGGAGACAACCGACCCCGACCTCTCGGTGCTCTGGCCGCCAAGTGTTGAAAACAGAGGGCTTGCCCCAGAGCGGCCGATTCGAGATGACCTCATCTCATATCGCGAGCTCTCCCCTCACCCCTCCGCCGTTGGAGCGGACCCCGTGTCCGCCCAGGACGTCAGGACAGTCTGGTAGGGGCGTGCCGCGGCCGAGGCGCCAGCGAGGAGTCCCCTTCCCCCCTTTGAAAAAGGGGGGACCGAGGGGGGATTTCCGGACGGCTGACGCCGTCCAAATCCTCCCCCCGGCCCCCTCCTTTCACTAAAGGAGGGGGAGCAGGAGGGAGCCGGAGCGACGCTCAGCTCCGCCGGACCAGGATCTTGCCGGCCAGCTCCAGCGCCGCCGCGCCTGCCGCCTCCAGGAAGCTGGCAATCGACGCCGGCGAGCGCGCCAGCCCGTCGGCGAGCGGTGTTTCGCTAGATGGCGTGCCTACGCCCGCGGCGCCTCGGTGCGCCGCCTCGGCGCTGTCTTCACCGGCGACGGCGTCCTCGAGCTAGCTAGCCTCCCTCGGCGCGCCGCCGCCGGGTTGACGGGGCGATTGCAGCCGCTGCAACGCGGTTTCGTGAATTGGCAAAAGTGCGTTGCAGCCTCTGCAGGGCAGTTCCGCGAATTGCCGGATGTACATTGCAGGGCCT
>DASWIG010000071.1:0-9401 GCA_036397835.1 Thermoanaerobaculia bacterium | reverse complement strand
TCTCAACCAGGCGTATCGGGACCGCTACGGCTCGTGCAGCGGCAAGTACTCGCTGTCAGTGCCGTTCTTCGAGCGCTTCTTCGAGCTGGCTCAGGCCGGCGGCTTCGTGGGACAGATCACGGCGAACTCGTTCATGAAGCGCGAGTTCGGCAAGAAGCTGGTGACCGACTTCGTGCCGGCGCTGGACCTGACGCACGTGATCGACACCTCGGGGGCCTACATCCCAGGACATGGGACGCCGACGGTGATCCTGATCGGCCGCAATCGTCCACCGGTCAAGACGACGGTGCGGTCCGTCCTTGGAATTCGGGGGGAACCGGAGACTCCGGAGGATCCGGCGCAGGGAAAGGTGTGGACGTCGATCTTGCGGGGCGTCGGTCGGACGGAGTACGAAGACGAGCTCATCTCGGTGGACGAGAAGCCGCGGAAGCTCTATGGACAGCACCCGTGGACGTTGACGGGCGGCGGAGCAGTGGAGCTGAGAGCGAGGATCGAGGACGCGGCGTCCGGACGCCTGGCGGATATATGTACGGAGATCGGCTTCGGCGCCGTGACGCGCGAGGACGAGGCGTACATGATGGGTGCGAAGGCCGCACTCAGGAAAGGCGTCGCGCGTCGATTCGTGAGACCGCTGGTCGAGGGCGAGCGGATTCGCGATTGGTCTATCGAACAACCGACAGGCGCGCTGTGGCCATACGACGAAGAGAGCCTCGAACCATGCGCGCCCGAGGAGGTCAAGAGACTGCTCTGGCTCCATAGAGCATCGCTGCGTCTCCGAGTAGCTTACGGAAGGACCCAGTTGGAGCGAGATTTGGAGTGGTTCGAGTACTCGATGTTCTTTGCGGACAGGTATCGTCGGCCAAGATCGATCGCCTTCGCCTTCGTCGCGACGCACAACCACTTCGTCCTCGATCGCGGCGGTAAGGTCTTCAACCGGACGGCACCCATAATCAAGCTTTCCGCCGACGCCACCGAGGACGATCACCTGGCGCTCCTCGGTCTGCTCAACAGCTCCGTCGGCTGCTTCTGGATGAAGCAGGTCTTCCACTGCAAGGGGGCTCAAGGTATCAATGAAGGTGGGAAGTCCGAGAAGTGGGAGCAGTTCTTCGAGTTCGACGGAACGAAGATCCGCCAGTTCCCGATACCGACGGCGCAAGCAACGGAACGAGCTCGACAGCTCGACCAGTTGGCGTCCGATGTCCAAGCGACAACACCCGCCGTGGTCGCCCAAGAAGCAGAACTGAGCCCGTGGCTGCTGTCGGCAGCACGCGAAAGGTACGAATCCCGCCTCCGCGAAGCGATCTACCGCCAGGAAGAGCTCGACTGGTGGACGTACCGTACCTACGGCCTCCTCAAGGACGACCTGACATGGGACGGCGACGCCGTCCCCCTCGAGCTCGGCCAGCGAGCCTTCGAGATCGCCCTCGCCCGCCGCATAGAAGCGGGCGAGGAGAGGACGGAGTGGTTCGCGCGTCACGGCTCGCAGCCGATCACCGAGATCCCGTCGTCCTGGCCGGACGGCTACCGCCGTCTCGTCGAACGCCGCCTCGCCGTCCTCGACCGGGACCACGACGTCCGTCTCATCGAGCGTCCGGAGTACAAGCGCCGCTGGCTCGCCGAGCCGTGGGAAAAGCAGCAGGAGCGCGCGCTGCGCGAATGGCTTCTCGACCGTCTCGAGTCCCACCGCATCTGGTCCCCCGGCGCGACGCTGCTCTCGGTCGGCCGGATCGCCGACCGCCTGCGCGAAGAGCCCGGCGCCGTCGAGGTGGCCGCGCTCTACGGCGGCCCCGACGTCAACTTCGTGCGACTCGTGGGCGAGCTCCTCGCCGGCGAAGCCGTGCCCTACCTGGCCGCCCGGCGCTACCGCGACGCCGGCCTGCGCAAGCGCCGCGCCTGGGAAGACGTGTGGGACCTGCAACGCCGCGAGGACCGCGGCGAGGACGTGGGCGACATCCCGGTGCCGCCGAAGTACGCGTCCGCCGACTTCGCGAGCTCCACGACCTGGCGCCTGCGCGGCAAGCTCGACGTGCCCAAAGAGCGCTTCATCGTCTACCCAGGGAGCGAGCGCTCGGGCGACCCGTCGCCGGTGTACGGTTGGGCCGGCTGGACGCACCTCGAGCAGGCGAAGGCGCTCGCCGCCTTCTACCTGCGCATGAAGGAAGACGAAGGCTGGCGGTCCGAGCAGCTCGCGCCGTTGCTCGCCGGTATCCTCGAGCTGGAGCCGTGGATCCGCCAGTGGCACGACAGCGACGGCGGGCGCAGCGGTCTCGGCGCGTACTTCGCGGCCTTCGTCGACGACGAGGCGCGCGAGCTGGGCACCACCGTCGAGTCGGTGCGCGCCTGGAGTCCGGAACCGCGCGGACGCGGTCGCAAGAAGCGCGCTTGACCGGCCGCGCAGGCTGAAGGGAGGTCCAAGGTCCGCGGACGCGCAGCCGCGTCGATCGAAGGAGGTCCAAGGTCCGCGGACGCGCAGCCGCGTCGATCGGAGGGAGGGCCAAGGTCCGCGGACGCGCAGCCGCGTCGATCGAAGGGGGTCCAAGGTCCGCGGACGCGCAGCCGCGTCGATCGAAGGAGGTCCAAGGTCCGCGGACGCGCAGCCGCGTCGATCGAAGGGGGTCCAAGGTCCGCGGACGCGCAGCCGCGTCGATCGAAGGAGGTCCAAGGTCCGCGGACGCGCAGCCGCGCAGGTTGAAGGGGGTAGAGAAGTCCGCGGATGCGCGTCCGCGTAGGTTCAAGCCGGTTTGAGACGCCGCGGATACGCCGACGTCCGCGGGCGCGCCGACGTCCGCACGGGCCTGAAGGCCCGTGCTAATGAGGGAAAGCCCCCTGAAGGGGGCTCGGAGGGTCGGTGCGAGCTCAGGCCCTTTGCGCCCCATGCCGCTCGAGATCGATCCGAAAGCGTATGCCTTCCTGCTCTTGAAGCCGGCTGATGACCTCGAAGAGGTTCCTCGCCTGGGGATTACCCGTGGCGCTGAACATCCGCATCAAGCTCTTTGCGGGTGTGTGGGTCAAGGCGCTGAGCTCCTGGAAGCCCAGCGTCGAGTTGATGTAGTCGCGAAGTATCGACTTGCCCGTCTCCATGTCGCCGGAGAGCAGGCACTGGATCCCTTCCTTGAAGAGCTCTTCGCGGAACTTCGAATCTCGTTGTGCGCGATCCTGGATCGTCTGCTTGAAACCTCGGGTGAGTGGCATCGTTCAAGTCTCCTTGGAAGTCGCTGCCTTGCACCGGTGTATGGTAACACAAGTGTGCCGGGCTTGCAACGGCGCGAGGATCCTGGGAGCGCAGGCGTCCCGCCTGCTTCTTCGTCCCGCAGGGACGGTGGAGAGATAGCCAGGGATTTCAACCTGGATTCCGGTCCCGTGCGGCGTTGCCGCTAAGATAGGCGTCCATGGTCCTTCTCAAAGACCTCATCGACATCCCCGAACGCGTGTATCGCGGGGACTTCGTCCTGAAGCTCACGGAGGGAGTGGCGACGGCCGAGTCGCGGCGCGCCACGCTTGCCTCCTACGTGGTGACCGAGCAGTTGCAGCGCGCGTTCGACGACGCGCTCGCCTTCATCCGCGGCGCGGTCACCGGCAAGACCTCGAAGGCCGCGTACCTGCACGGCAGCTTCGGCGCGGGCAAGAGCCACTTCATGGCCGTGCTCTTCCTGCTGCTGCGTCACGATCCGGAGGCGCGGGCGGTGCCCGAGCTGGCCGAGGTGGCGGCGCGGCACGACGCGTGGATGCAGGGGCGCAAGTTCCTGCTCGTGCCCTTCCACATGATCGGCGCCTCGAGCATGGAGGCGGCGATCCTCGGGCAGTACGTGGACTACGTGAAGACGATCCACCCCGAAGCGCCGACGCCGGGCGTGTTCCTGGCCGAGGGGCTGTTCGAGGACGCGCGCAAGCTGCGCGCGTCGCTGGGCGACGCGGCCTTCTTCGCCGAGCTCAACGCCGGCGGCGGCGCGGCGGCGAAGCCGGGCTGGGGCGGTCTCGGCGCCCGCGGCGAGTGGGACGCGGCGCGCTGGGACGAGGCGCTGGCGGCGCCGGCCGGCGACGAGCAGCGCTGGCGGCTGGTGGGCGCTCTGGTGGACGGCTTCTTCCAGAGCTATCGCCGGGTGGCCGCGGGCAGCGTGGCGGTGAGCGAGGGACGCGAGATGCGGGAGAGCTTCGTGGACCTCGACACGGGCCTCGCGGTGATCGACCGCCACGCCCGCGACCTCGGCTATGACGCGCTGGTGCTCTTTCTCGACGAGCTGATCCTGTGGCTGGCCAGCCGCGTGGGCGACGTGGACTTCGTCTCCCGCGAGGGTCAGAAGCTCTCGAAGCTGGTGGAGTCGCGGATCGCCGACCGTCCGCTGCCGCTGGTGTCGTTCGTGGCGCGCCAGCGCGACCTGCGCGAGCTGGTGGGCGACAACGTGCCGGGGGCGGAGAAGCTGAGCTTCGCGGATACGCTGAAGTGGTGGGAGGGCCGCTTCCACAAGATCACGCTGGAGGACCGCAACCTGCCGGCGATCGCCCAGAAGCGTCTGCTGCGTCCGCTGAGCGAGGACGCGAGCCGCCAGATCGACGCCGCCTTCCAGTCGACGCTCGGCAGCCGCCAGGAGGTGATCGAGACGCTGCTGACGCAGGACGGCGACCGCGCCCTCTTCCGCCAGGTCTACCCGTTCAGCCCGGCGCTGGTGAAGGTGCTGGTGGCGCTCTCGCAGGTGCTCCAGCGCGAGCGCACGGCGATCCGGGTGATGCTGCAGCTCCTGGTGGACCAGCGCGAGCGCCTCGAGCTGGGCCAGCTCATCCCGCTCGGTGACCTGTGGGACGTGATCGCGGAGGAGGCCGAGCCCTTCACCGACGACATGCGCCGCCACTTCGACAACGCCCAGCGTCTCTACGACCAGAAGCTGCTGCCGATGCTGGAGCGCGAGCACGGCGCGGACTCGGCGGCCCTGGCGGCGGACGCGCGGCTCTTGAAGACGCTGCTGCTGGCGGCCCTGGTGCCTGACGAGCCGAGCCTGCGCGGGCTGACGGCGGAGCGTCTCGAGGCCTTGAACCACGGCACGATCCGGGCGCCGATCGCCGGGCGCGAGAAGCACGAGGTGGCGCGCAAGTGCCGGCTGTGGCAGTCGAAGGTGGGCGAGATCAAGATCGGCGAGGGTCCCTCGCCCACGATCTCGATCCGGATCTCGGGCGTGGACGTCGAAGGCATCCTGGAACGCGCGCGGGTGGTGGACAACCAGGGCGAGCGGCGCAGGAAGGTGCGCGACCTGGTGTTCCGCCAGCTCGGCGAGGGCGTGGAGGAGAAGACGCTCTACGAGCAGCACTACACGCTGCCGTGGCGGGGCTCGTCGCGGCGTGTGGAGCTGCTCTTCGGCAACGTGCGCGAGATGGCGGCGGACAAGCTGGAGTGCCTGGGCGAGGGCGGACGGGTGGTGATCGACTTCCCGTTCGACGAGCGCGGCCACGGCCCGATGGACGACCTGGCGCGCCTGCGCGAGCACCGGGCGGAGCACGGCGCCACGCGCACCGTGGCCTGGCTGCCGCGCTTCTTCAGCGACGAGGCCCAGCGCGACCTCGGCACGCTGGTGGTGATCGACCACGTGCTGGCCTCGGACGACCGCTTCCGCCAGTACTCGGAGCACCTCTCGGCGGTCGACCGCACGGCGGCGCGCACCCTGCTCGACAACCAGCGCACGGCGCTGCGCCAGCACCTGGAGTTGTGCCTGCTGGGGGCGTTCGGAGTGGCGCCGGCGCCGGCCGGGGCGCTCGACGCGGCGCACGCGGAGATCGAGCCGTTCTACAGCTTGCATGAGGGCTTCGAGCCGCGCCCGCCGGTGGGCGCCGACCTGCGCCAGGCCCTCGACCACCTGCTCGACCAATGGCTGGCCCACCGCTATCCGGCGCACCCGCGCTTCGACGTCGAGCGGCTGGACAAGCGCGACCTGCGCAAGGTCCACGCCGAGCTGCGGCGGGCGGTCGACACGCCGGACGGGCGCCTGGCGGTGGACCGCGCCCTGCGTGCGCTGATGAAGGCGGTGGCCGAGCCCCTGGGGCTGGGCGAGATGCACGAGACCCATTTCCTGCTCGGCGGGCGCTGGCGTCGCCACTTCGACCCGGTGGCGCAGGCGGCGGGCGGCGCGCCGACGGTGGCGGCGCTGCGCGCGCGTCTTGACGAGCCCGACCCGATGGGGCTCGAGCGTCCGGTGGCGAACCTGGTGATCCTGGCCTGGGCGGACGCGGCCAACCGCGTCTTCCGTCTCGCCGGGGGTCCGATCGACCCCACGGTGGACGACCTGCCCGACGAGGCGCGGGTGGAAGAGCAGCCGCTGCCGGACGAGGCGGCGTGGCAGTCGGCGCGCGAGCGTTCGGAGAAGCTCTTCGGCGTCACCGCCTCGCCGCTGCGCAGCGCCGCCAACGTGGCGCGCTGGTGCGGCGCCGTGCGCGCGAAGCTCGAGGAGCAGCGGCCGGCGTCGCGGCGGCTGGCGGAGGCGTTGGCCCGCGCCGCGGACGCGCTCGAGCTCGACGGCGGCGAGCGGCTGCGCACGGCGCGGCAAGCCGCGGCCCTGGTGGAGAAGCTGGCGCGCGGGCGGGACGAAGAGCTGGCGCCGGCGCTGGCGTCGGCGGCGCTGGAGAACCCGGTGGCGGTGGGCCGCAGCCTGGCCAGCGCCGAGGCCGTGGCGGTGGCCCTGGAGCGCACGAAGTGGCTGATCCTGAAGACCGCGTTCGCGCTCGCGGATGCGCGGGCCGAGGAGGCGCGGGCGCTGCGCGAGCACCTCACGGGCGCCTTCGCGCGCGACCAGTTCGCCGATCGCCTGGAGCCCGTGCTCCTCGACGTGGAGAACGACGCCGCGGGCCTTCTGGCGCGGCAGCCTTCGCCGATTCCGCCGTCGCCGCCGTCGCCGATCGAAGATCCGGAGGCGTTGCCGGGAGGCGAGCGATGGGGCAAATGGCATGAGCAACTGGTAGGGGACCACGCGCAGCTCGAGCATGTCTTCCTTGACCTCAGGGCGGCGCTGGGCTCGTCGCCGCCGGTCCAGGTACGTTGGCGCGACGCAGGGGGCCGCGGCGAGTGACGGCGCCGTCGCTCTCCCAGATCCGCGCGCAGGTCCGGGAGGTGCTGGATCGCTGGCCGGAGCGTCGCCGCATCGGCATCCGTTCGCCGGCGAGCTGGAACGGTCCGTCGTCCGTCGAGCTCGACGCGGGAGCGTCCGGCACGCCGGCGTCGGCGTCGGCGTCACCCGGCCGGATGCGGGTGGTGTCGTGCCGTTCGTCGCTCGAGCTGCGCCAGCGTCTGCTCGAGTCCGAAGGGTCGGACGACGTCTGGGTCTTTCTCGCCGACCTGGCGCCCACGGAGCTGGAGGCGGACGTGCGCAGCCGTCTGGCCAAGGGCCGGCTGCTCGAGCCGGAGCGCTGGCAGACGGTGCGCGGCCTGTTCGGGTTGCGCAAGGGCGACGGCCAGGTGGACCCGCGGCTGGTGCGTCACGGCTGGATGGCCGAGGCGCTGATCGCGGCGGCGCCGCCGGAGGGCTACCGGCCGGTGGCGGGAGGCGTGCTCGACGAGGACGCGGCGCGACGCGCGCTGCTCGAGCACCGCCTGGGGCTCGCCGCGGGCGCGGCGTCGCCGGCGGCAGTGCTGGACTGGGCGTCGGCGCCGGGCACGGCGGAGCGTTACGCGTCGGCGCCGGAGGAGCTGCGGCGCGAGCTCGCGGAGTGGCTGGCGCCGTCCGCCGGGCCGGCGTCCGAGGTGCTGGCCGCCCTGCTCGCCGCCGGCCACGGCGTCGACGCGGTGCCGCTGGGCCTGGTGGCGGACGTGCTGTGGCGGCCGGACGCGCCGGTCGGCGACGGCGTCCTCATCCTGCTCTCCGAGCGTTACCTCGACCGTCTGCGTCCGTCGCCGGAGTCGGCGCGGGCGTGGGCCGAGGCGGCGGCGCAGGCGGTGGCCCGGCGTCACGCGGACGGCGGCGTCGAGGCGGTGGAGCCCTGGCTGCGCCGCGCCGAGGCGGTGCTCGACGAGCTCGACGCCGGCGCCCTGGCGATCGCGAGCGACTGGCTGCCGCGGGCCTTCGAGGAGCGGCTGGCGCGGGCGGTGGAGTCGCTCGAGCGGTGGCTGCGCGAGCGCGCGTCGCCGTTGACCGCCGCGGATGCGGCGGCGGACGCGCTCGCGCGTCACGGCCTGGCGCGGCGCTACGCGCCGCGGGTCGAGGCGCTCGAGCGGGCGGCGGCGCTGGCGCGTTGGCTGTCGCGCCCGCCGTCGCCGGCGGCGGACCTCGGCGCCGCCGTGCTCGGCTATGCCGACGACGGCGCCTGGGTGGACCTGGCGCGTCAGGAAGTGGGCCGGGGCGACACGTCGGAGACGGCGGCGCGCGTCTACGGGCGTCTGGCGTCGGCGGTCGAGGAGGAGCGCGAGGGGCAGAACCGCCGCTTCGCCGAGCTGCTGCGCGACGCCGGCGCGTCGCCGCCGGAGCACCCGCGCGTCGCCGGAGTGGAAGACGTGCTGGCGCGCTGGGCCGCGCCGCTCGCCCGCCGCGGGCCGCTGCTGGTGCTGGTGCTCGACGGCCTCGGGCAGGTGGTGTGGCGTCAGCTCCGCGACGACCTGCTGCGCCCGCTGGTCTGGCGCGAGATCGTGCCGGACACGGAGGGCCGGTGCGTGGGCTTGGCGGTGCTGCCCACCGAGACGCGGACGTCGCGCGCCAGCCTGTGCCGCGGCACCCTGGCGGCGGGCACGTCGGCCGACGAGCGGCGGGGCTTCGCGGAGCACGCGTCGCTGGCGCCGGCGTCGGGCGGACGTCCGCCGCGGCTCTTCGCGCCGGGCGAGGTCAAGGCCGCGGGCGGCGGCGTCGCGGCCGAGGTGGCGGACGAGATCCACGGCCCGCGCGTCGTCGTCGGCGTCGTGCTCTCCGAGGTCGACGCCTACTTCGAGAGCATGAGCGACCTGCGCTCGCCGTTCGAGGCGGAGACCCTGGGTCCGCTGCGCGGCTTGCTGGAGCTCGCGGCCCGGGCCGGGCGGGTGGTGCTGATCACCGGCGACCATGGGCAAGTTCCGGGGACCGGCACCGAGCTACGGCGTCCGGACGGGGAATACGGCGGCCGTCATCGTTCGGGCGACGAGGAGCCGGGCGAGGGCGAGATCACGATCATCGGGCGCCGAGTGCTGGCCGAGCGCAACCGGGTGGTGGTGCCGTGGAGCGAGCGTCCGCGGTACCGCAAAGGGGGCCGCGCGGGCTACCACGGCGGCGCCACGCCGCGGGAGATGGTGGTGCCGGTGGCGGTGCTGGCGCCCGCGGGCGTCGACGTCGAGGGCTGGCAGCCGCTCGACGAGCAGCCGCCGTTGTGGTGGAAGGCGGAACCCTCACCCCCGGCCCCTCTCCCAGGGGGAGAGGGGAGCCTGGAACCCTCACCCCCGGCCCCTCTCCCAGGGGGAGAGG
>DASWIG010000070.1:0-11915 GCA_036397835.1 Thermoanaerobaculia bacterium | reverse complement strand
TGCCTGCGCAGTGGGGCACCTGTCGGCCGGGCGCGGCACCGCCGCGGCGCCCGAAAGCCAGGTTCTACGGGCCTTTCGGGCTCGCGGGCGTGCGTTCTCCTCCCTGGCACGGACCTTGCCCTAAGGGATGGTCAGAACCACCAGCAGATCTCGACGAGACCGACGAACCGAGACCTGAAAAGGAGAAACGAAAATGCTCCGCAATATAATGGGTAGCTTCCTCCTGATGACGGCGCTCGCGCCCGCCCTGCCGGCGGAGCCCGCCCCCACTCCGGAGTCTCAGCTCCTTCTGCCTTACTTCGAGGTTTCCTTGAAGGGGATGGAGCGCATGACCTTTTTCTCGATCGCCAACTCCTCGAGCGAGCCGATCGAGCTGACCGCGACCATCTACACGAACTGGGCGATCCCGATCCACGAGGTGCCGATCGTCCTCGAGGCCAAGCAAGTCCTGCCCGTCAACCTCCACGACTGGCTCGTCGCCGGCAAGTTGGAAGACGGTGACTTCGTCTGCTCCGGCGGCGCCAAGGACTGCCTCGACCTGCTCCACATCCAGAAGGCGCTGGCCGGCCAGAAGTCTGCGATCGACGACCTGTACTACTCGAGCGAGCTGGAGAAAGACGTGGCGACCGGATTCATCACCTTCAAGGCCGATCAGGGCTTCCTGCCCGAGTCCGACGTGCTGTGGGGAGATTATTTCTATACCGATCCGGTCGAGAACTTCGCCCAGGGCGAGCGGCTGGTGCGCCTCGAGCCCGACCTCGATTGCGCCGACCTGTGCTTCCGTCATTCGATCCGTTTCCTCGAGGGCGGCGTCTTCACCGGCGGCACGAAGCTGACGGTGTGGAACTGGAACGGCATCGAGAACAAGCCGTCCAAGAATCCCGCGCCGCCGTTCGCTCTCGACCAGGCGCAGCTCGACGTCTACAGTCAGAGTGGCGACCTCATCGCGGTCGTTCCCAAGGAGGTCCTGCCGGTGCAGACCATCGTGGTCAGCGAGGACGAGGGTCTGAAGCTCTCCCAGCCCTTCGGCTGGTTCGACCTCTCGACCTTCCAGGCCTCGGCGGTCTCCGGTCTCTACCGCGCGGCGGGCCGTTTCAGCGTCGGCGTGCCCGCGTGGTGTCTGCCCTGCGATCCCTGCAACGAGAGCGGGCCGTGCTACGACCCGGGCGACCGCGAGTGCCGGTGTTTCCCCGCCGGCCTCACCTTCTCCGGCAGTGCCACCGGCACCGTCGGCCAGCCGTTCCTGCTCAGCTATCACGTCTCGGGTACGCCCCCCATCGACATCCACGTGAGTGATCTGCCGGCCGGCCTGGTTCGCATCGGAACCCGTATCGAGGGCGTTCCCGAGGAAACGGGGACGTTCACGATCAACGCCGCGAACGAGTGCGGGAACGACGAGATCACGGTCACGATCGGCCCGCCCCTCGAGATCGACTTCGAGGGCAGGCTGACGCTCGTCAAGCAAGTGCAAGGCGGCGGTCCCCTGGCTGCCGACGCCTTCACCCTCTTCTACACCGAGCAGGGTGTGCGCCGGGACGTGACGCAGAACGTCGCCAAGTTGTTCGCGTTCAGCTCCGCCAACGGCTTCGTGACCGTCAAGGCCGGCGAGGACAACCGCGAAGGCTACGTGGCCGGCGTCTGGACCGGCGCCTGCAGCGCCGACGGCACCGTGACGATCGCGGCCGGAGACGACAAGACCTGCACGATCACCAACACCTACAATCCGGCCCGTCTGACGCTGATCAAGCACGTCGTCAACGACGACGGCGGCACCGCCCAGGTCGCGAGCTTCCCGCTCTTCGCCAACGGCACCCCGATGACGAGCGGCGTGGCCAAGGAGTTCCTGGCGGGCACCTACCAGGCCAGCGAGGCAGGTCTGCCCGACTACGTGGCGAGCGGCTGGAGCGGCGACTGCGCAGCCGACGGCACCGTGACCCTCAATTGGGGCGACGACAAGACCTGTCACATCACCAATGACGACACCGCCGACCCGCCGGCGAAGATCAGGCTGACCAAGCGCGTGATCAACGACGACGGGGGCACCGCCGTGCCGTCCCACTTCCCGCTCTTCCTCAACGGCCGGCAGGTGACCAGCGGCGCGGTGAACGAGGTGCCGGCGGGCACCTACGTGGCCAGCGAGCAGAACCTTCCGGGCTACACGGCCGGAAGCTGGACCGGCGATTGCGCCGCCAACGGCTCCGTGACCCTGGCTCCCGGCGACTTCAAGGAGTGCGAGATCACCAACGACGACAAGCCGGCCATGATCACCCTGGTCAAGTACGTCTCCGGCGGCTCGGCCCAGGTCAGCGACTTCCCACTCTTCGTGGGCGGCACGCAGGTCACCAGCAGCGTCGCCAACAAGGTGGCGCCGGGCACCTACGTGGCCAGCGAGCAGAACCTCCCCAACTACACGGCCTCGTCGTGGAGCGGCGATTGCTCCGCCGACGGCACCGTGACCCTCGCCCTCGGCGACGACAAGCGGTGCGAGATCACCAACACCTACGTACCGCCGAAGTCGACGCTGAAGCTGATCAAGCACGTGGTCAACGACAACGGCGGCACCGCCCAGGTCAGCGACTTCGCCCTCTTCGTGGGCGCCACCCAGGTCACCAGCGGCCAGGCCGTCGAGCTCGCTCCCGGCACCTACCAGGCCAGCGAGCAGAGCCTCCCCGACTACCAGGCCAGCTCCTGGAGCGGCGACTGCGCCGCCAACGGCTCGGTGAGCGTGGCCCTCGGCGAGCACAAGGTGTGCGAGATCACCAACACCTACCAGCCGCCAGCGTGCGAGCCGGCTCCGACGTTCTCGATCTGGAACGCCGACGTCGACTACAACCGGGAGCCGCACAATGGCCACCATCACACCGAGGTCCGCTTCAGCTTCCGCGTGGGCGGCGAGGTGGACGGCGAGGTGCAGATCTTCTGGAAGAACGGCAGCAGCACCTTCATCAAGAAGAAGATCGACGTCGACCGCGAGTGCGACGACGCCGAGACCGAGGGCAACCTGTTCTGGGAGAGCGACAACAAGAGCCATCACCCGGAGCACGGCGCCAAGTACTTCGCCCGCCTGGTGATCGGCGGCCAGGTGATCCAGTCCATCCCCCTGAACTGATCCACCACCGCACCCCCGGTGGTTTCTCTCGCGGCGGCCTTCGGGCCGCCGCTCTTTTGTTTCTCAAGGGGGGCGGCGCGTGATACTTTCGGCGCCGGAGGGACACTTTGAGGACCCGGCGTCGACGATGGGCTCGGAGCTCGACAAACGGCAAGCGACCCGCCTTGGCCGGCCGCGGACCGCGGCGCGGGAAGGCGCGGCTGAGGTCGGCGGCGACCTCACCCACGTCGGCCCCTACCGCGTGGTCGGCCGTCTCGGCCAGGGCGGCATGGGCGAGGTGTACCGCGCCGAGGACTCGCGGCTCGGACGCACCGTCGCCCTCAAGTTCCTGGCGCCGGACCTGATCGGGCGCGACGACGCCAAGTCGCGCTTCCTGCGCGAGGCCAGCGCCGCCGCCAAGCTCGACCACCCCCACATCTGCACCGTCCACGAGATCGGCGAGACCGACGACGGCCGGCTCTACATCGTGATGGCCTGCTACGAGGGCGAGTCCCTGGAGCAGCGCCTCGAGCGCGGGCCGCTGCCGGTCGAGGAGACGATCCGCATCGCCCGGCAGACGGCGGCGGGCCTCGCCAAGGCCCACCGCGCGGGCATCGTGCACCGCGACGTCAAGCCGGCCAACGTCTTCCTGACCGACGACGGCGTCAAGATCCTCGACTTCGGCGTCGCCAAGGTGCGCGGCGACGCCGCCCTGACGGCCGCCGGCGGTATCCTGGGGACGCCGTACTACATGGCGCCGGAGCAGATCCTCGGCGATCCCGACCCGCGCTCGGACCTCTGGGCCCTCGGCGTCGTCGTCTACGAGATGTTGACCGGCGAACGGCCGTTTCCCGGCCCGCAGGTGATGAAGTCGATCCTCGAGGGACCGGCGCCGCGCCTGGCGGACAGGCGGCCGGACGCCCCGGACTTCCTCTGCCGGCTGGTCGAGCGGGCGCTCGCCAAGGACCCGGGAAAGCGCTACCAGAGCGCCGAAGAGCTGGCGCTCGAGCTGCCGGTGACGATCGACGACGCCTCCCTCTGGCCGACCATGGGCGCGGTGACCATCGGCGGCGGGCCGGCGGCTCGCCGCATCGCGGGGCGGCGGCTGGCCGCCGGCGCGCTCGTCGCGGCGCTTCTGGCGGCCGGGACGGTCTACCGGCAACGCCAGCGCGACGCCGGCGCGGCGGCGGGCGCGGCCGCCGCCGCGCCGGCGGTGGTGGCGGTGCTGCCGTTCACGGTGCGCGGCGGCGGCGGCTACGATTATCTCCGCGAGGGCATGGTGGACCTCCTGAGCACCAAGATCAACGGCGCCGGCGACGTGCGCGCCGTCGATCCCCGGGCTCTCCTGCGGCGGCTCGCCGGCGATCCGGCCGCGGCCGCCGATCCGGCCTCCGGCGCCGGCCTCGCCCGCCGGCTCGACGCCGACCTGCTGATCCTCGGCAGCGTCGTCGAGGTGGCGGGGCAACTGCGGCTCGACGCCGTGCTCTACGAGGTGGACGCCGTCCGCGAGCGGGCGCGCGCCTCGGCGGAGGGCGAGGCCGCCGAGATCTTCGGCCTGGTGGACCGCCTGGCGATCCAACTGCTGGCCGGCATGGACCGCGGCAGCGCCGGACGCATGCGGCGGCTCGCCACCATGACCAGCGAATCCTTCCCGGCCCTCAAGCACTACCTCGACGGCGAGAGCGCCTGGCGCGCCAGCCGCGCCGGCGACGCCGCCCGCGCCTTCGAGGCCGCGGTGGCGGCGGACCCGCAGTTCGCCCTCGCCTGGTACCGGCTCAGCCTCGCCCGGAGCTGGCTGATCGACGTCGACGCCGCCTCGGCGGCGCTGGCCCGCGCCATGGAGCACGCCGACCGCCTGGCGCCGGACGACCGGCGGGTGCTCGAGATCACGGCCGCCTTCGACCGCGGCGACGCGGTGACGGCCGAGAGCCTCGCCCGCGAGCTGTTGAGCCGCCGGGGCGACGACCTCGAGGCGTGGGCGATCCTCGGCGAGGTCGAGTTCCACCTCGGGCCGGCCTTCGGCCGCTCGCTGCGGCACTCGCGCCGGAGCTGGGAGCGCGTCCTGGAGCTGGAGCCGGACGACCGCCAGGCCCTCCTGCACCTGGCCCGCGTCGACCTCTACGACGGAGATCTCGCCGCGGTGGCGGTGCACGGCGAGCGGCTGAAGACGTTGCTCGCCGGCAGCGAGCGCGCCAGCGAGGCGCTGTCCCTGCTGGCGATGACGCCGGCGGGCGAAGCGGAGCGGCGGCGGCTGCGCGACGTGCTGCTGGGCTCCGAGCTGGGCATACCCTGGCTCACCGCCGCCTTCTCCCTGGTCTCGAGCCGCGAGGCCATGGAGTTCTGGGCCTCCCTCTACGAGGAGCTGCTCGCGCCCGGGCGGCCGCCGCGCGAGCGCGCCTTCGGCCATCGTCACCTGGGCATCCTGGCGCTGGCGGCGGGCCGCCTGGCGCAGGCGGACCGGCACCTGGCGGTGGCCAGCCATCCGCCGGAGCAGGAGCAGGAATACCGTGCCCTGGCCGCCACCGTGCCCTTCCTGCCGGTGGAGGGCGAGCGCCTGCGCGAGCTGATCGCTACCGTCGAGGCCTGGCCGGCAGAGCCGCAGGAGCTCTTCTCGGTCTTCGAGCCCCACGCCCGCCTGCCCGCCCACCACCGGCTCTACGTGCTGGCGCTCCTGGTGTCGCGCTCCGGCGACGCGGGGCGCGCCCTCGTCCTCGCCGACGAGCTGGCGGCCCTCGGCGAGGTCGCGAGCCTCCCCGGCCTGGCCCGCGACCTCGAGCTCGGCGTGCGCGCCGAGATCGCCTGGCGGGCCGGCCGTCACCAGGAGGTGGTGGACCTGCTCGCCGAGCGGCACGGGCGCTACACCTTCGAGCTCTCGTTGATGTCGCCGCTCGCCTCGCGCAGCCGCGAGCGGTATCTGAAGGCCGACGCGCTGCTGCGTCTGGGTCGTCCGGAGGAGGCCCTGGCCTGGTTCGAGACGCTGGGCGATCTCGACCTTTTCGACCTCGTCTACGCCGCCGTGGCCCAGCTTCGGCAGGCCGAGATCCACGAGCGCCTCGGCCGGCGGGAGCGCGCGGCGGAACTCTACCGGCGTTTCCTCGCGCAGTGGCGGGGCTGCGATCCCGAGCTGCAACCGCGCGTCGACGACGTGCGGCGGCGGCTCGGCCTCGGCGGCTAACCGATCTTGGAGTGGCCGGCGACCATGAAGTGCGCGCGCCGGTTGAGCCGCCAGCAGCTCTCGCCGCTCTCGGTGCACAGCGGGCGCTCCTCGCCGTAGCTCACTGTCTCGAGACGGCCGCCGTCGACGCCGAGCGAGACCAGGTACTGCCTGGCGGCCTCGGCGCGCAAGCTGCCGAGCGCCAGGTTGTAGGCGTTGGTGCCGCGCTCGTCGCAGTGGCCTTCGATGGTCACCAGCACCTGCGGGTTGTCGATCAGGTACTCGGCGTTGTGGGCCAGTTGCTGGCGGGACTCGGCTCGCAGTTCGTAACGGTCGAAGTCGAAGTAGACGGCGCCCAGGAGCGCCGAGCTGTCGAGCTCCGAGGTGCCGACGTCGCCGCCCGCGGCGCCGTCTTCGTAGGTGGCGAGGTCGGTGCCGGGAGCGGCGGCTCGCGACCCGGTGGCGTCGAGAGAGCCCGCGGTCTTCGGGCTCTTCTTGGCGCAGCCGCCGAGACTCAGCAGCAAGGCGATCGTCGAGACGGCGACGACGAGTCCGGTGAAGGGGAAAGAGGCAACGGGGGTTCTGCGCAACATCGCGGTGTTCCTCTCGGTTGATGGGACACGCTCAGGGGACGCCTCGGCGGCGGTCCGGGATTCAGTATAGGGAGGAGCCGCGGCCGGGTGAATACATCGAAGGGTATATTTTACGGAGGAGCGTTCAGGTATACCGTTACCGCGCCGCGACGGGCGTTCGTCGTCGGCCAGGAAAGCCATGAAGGCTCACGTTTCTCCACGGCAACGCGCCGAGCGGCTCATCGCCGGCGGCCGGGTGGCGCTCGCGGCCTCGGCGTTCTTCGCCGTCTGGCTCGATCCCTCGGAGCCGGCGAAGTACGCCGCGGTGGCCTATGGGCTGCTCGCCGCCTACAACGTCTACTCGGCGCTCATCGCCCTCGTCGCGTGGCGCCGCGGCCGGCTGCCGCGTCGCCAGGGGCTGGTGACCCACGTTTTCGACCTCGCCTTCTTCAGCTCTTTCATCTTCTTCACCGCCGGGCCGTCGAGCCCTTTCAACGCCTACTTCGTCTTCTCGCTGGTCTGCGCCACCCTGCGCTGGCGCCAGCGGGGCACTCTGTGGACGGCGCTCGCCGCGCTCGCCGCCTACCTGGTCTTCGGGCTGGCTTTCGCCGGCGAGCCCGGCTTCGAGCTTCATCCGTTCATCATCCGCGGGGTCTACATGGGGGTGATGGCGGTGCTGCTGGCCAATCTCGGCGCCCACGAGCAGTGGATGCGGCTGGAGATGACGCTGCTCGCCGCCAGCGAGGAGCGCAACCGCGTGGCCCGTGACCTGCACGACGGCGTGCTGCAGTCGCTGACCGGCATCGGCCTGCGCCTGGCGGCCGTGCGCCGCCAGCTTGACCACGATCCGCCGGCGGCGCGCGAGCAGCTCGAGGAGCTCCAGCGCCTGATCGCGCTCGAGCAGCGCGACCTGCGCTTCTACCTCCAGGACATCAAGCCGCCGCCGCTCACCGCGGCCGGCGAGTCGCCCGGGCTCGCCGCCCGCATGGCCGAGCTCGTCCGCCGTCTCGAGCTCGAATGGGGCCTCGCCGTGGTGCTGCGCGCCGAAGGCCTCGACGAGGGCATCCCCGACGCCCTGACCCACGACCTCTACCACATCGTGCGCGAGGCCCTGGTCAACGCGGCGCGCCACGGCGAGGCGTCGCGAGTGGCGGTCGAGATCGCCCGCCGCGACGGCGCGCTGGCGATCCGGGTCGCCGACGACGGCCACGGCTTCCCGATCCACGGCGTCTACACCCAGGAAGAGCTGGCCGCCCGTTACCTGGAGCCGAAGTCGCTGGGCGAGCGCGTGCGCTCGCTGGGCGGCCGTTTCACCGTCGATTCGCGCGTCTCCGGCGCGCGTCTCGAGATCCTCCTGCCGCTCGAAGGAGCCCTGACGTGACGATCCGACTGGTGCTCGCCGACGACCATCCCATCGTGCTCGACGGCCTCGAGCTGCTCTTCCGCCTGGAGGGCGACTTCGAGGTCGTCGGCCGCTGCCGCGACGGTCTCGAGACCCTGGAGGCGGTGCGCGCCCTGGCGCCCGACGTCCTGGTCCTCGACGTGCGCCTCCCCGGCAAGGACGGCATCGAGGTCCTGCGCACCCTGCGCGACCAGGGGCCGCAGACGCGGGTCGTGCTGCTGACGGCGGCGCTCGGCGAGCGCGAGCTCCGCGAGGCCGTCGGCCTCGGCGTGGGCGGAGTGGTGCTCAAGGAGATGGCGCCGCAGATGCTGGTCGAGGCGGTGCGCGCCGTCCACGGCGGCGGCCGCTGGCTCGAGGCGGGCTCGGTGGGGCCTGCCCTGCGCCAGCTCGCCGAGCGCGAGGCCGGCGCCCGCAAGGTCGCCACGCTGCTCACGCCGCGCGAGCTCGAGCTGGTGCGCATGGTGGCGGGCGGCCTGCGCAACCGGGCGATCGCCGAGCGCCTCTTCATCAGCGAGGGGACCGTCAAGATCCACCTCCACAACGTCTACCGCAAACTCGAGGTGGGCGGCCGGCTCGAGCTCGCCGTCTACGCCCAGCGCCACGGTCTCGGCGGGTGACCGGTCGATTCGACGCGACCTGGAATACAACGGCCAGCGGAGCTGTTGTCTAGAAAGTACCACGTCAACTATCCACCCTTCAAGCAATCTTCAAGGAGATGAAGATGAAACGCATCTTGAGCATCCTGAGCTTCGCCCTGGCCGCCTCGCTCCTCCTCGCCCCGCTGGCGTGGGCCGAGCCCACGACGTGGGAGGTCGATCCCGCCCACAGCAGCGTCGGCTTCTCGGTCCGCCACTTCCTGACCCCGGTCCCCGGCACCTTCAACGAGTTCTCGGGCACCGCCGTCTACGATCCGGACAACGTGGCCGCTTCGAGCGTGGAGCTCACCGTGCAGGCGGCGTCGATCGACACCAAGAACGACGACCGCGACAAGCACCTGCGCTCGGCCGACTTCTTCAACGTCGCGGAGCACCCCACGCTGTCGTTCAAGAGCGACAGCGTCAAGGCTGCCGGCGAGGGCGAGCTCCACGTGACCGGCAAGTTCTCGCTCCACGGCGTCACCAAGGAGATCACGGTGCCGGTCGAGGTCCTGGGCGTGATGGACACCCCGATGGGCCGGCGCGCCGGTTTCCTGGTCGAGTTCACGATCGACCGCAAGGACTACGGCATCACCTGGAACCGCGCCCTCGACCAGGGCGGCGCGGTGCTCGGCGACGAGGTCAAGATCACGATCTCGGTCGAGGCCAAGCCGAAGGCCGCCTCCGAGGGCTGAAGTCTCCCCGTGGGATCTTCGCCGCGGCGGCGGTTGGTGGTATAATCCCCTACACGGGGGGAGGGGGTCGGAACCGGGATTGCGCGCATGCCGACTGCACCGCAGGAGAAAGCCGCCGCCACCCCGCCTGCCGCGGCGGAGGTCGCCGCCACGGACGCCACGCAGCGGCAACCGGCCGCGGCGCGCGGCGGCGCGGCCGGGCCGCCGCTGCGTGTGCTCTTGGTGGACGATCACGAAGAGGCGGTCACCGCGCTGCACGCTCTGCTGGAGATCTGGGGCCACGAAGTGCGGTCGGCCCTCGACGGCCCCTCGGCCCTGGCAATTGCGCGCGAGCTGGCGCCGCAGGTCGTTTTGCTCGACATCGGTCTTCCGGAGATGGACGGCTGGGAGGTGGCCCGCCGCCTGCGGCGGCGGCCCGAGACCGCTGCCGCCACCCTGGTGGCGCTCACCGGCTACGGCCAGGACGCCGACCGTGCCCGCTCCCGCGACGCCGGCTTCGACCACCACCTGGTCAAGCCCGTCAATCCCCAGAAGTTGAAAGAGCGCCTGGCGGAGTGGTTCCAGATCCCACCCCATGAGGTGGCGCGGGGCGTGGTCCGGCCGGCTAGAGTCGGCGAGGGGAAAGACCCGTGGACGCACGACGACTCGACACCGACGCCATCCGCGAGCTGATCCGGCGGCACAAGGTCTACTGGGAGGTGCGTCCCGAAGAGGACCTCGACGACGCCGACGAGATCGTGAAGGTGGGATTTCAGCTCGGCCTGCGCGGCACCTTCGAGGGCGCCGCGGATTCGCCGCTCGCCGGCGGACCGAAATGCGTCGAGGTCTACCGCGACCTGCGGACGATCGCCGAGAGCCTGCTGCCGGCCGCGGAGGACGACGTCCGCTTCGACCTCGGCGGCTCGGCCAGCGCCCTCGACTACACGCCGTCGAGCGGCCGCCAGGACGTCGAGGTGATGATCAGGATCCAGCGCCCGGACGAGCCCGACCATGGGATCGACGACGCGGAGAGGCAGTCGCTCGAGCTGCTGAAGCAGCGGCTCAAGGAGCTCGGCGTCCCGGAGGGACAGTGGCGCGAGCGTCCGCCGCGGTGACCTGACGCTGGGAGCGCAGGCGTCCCGCCTGCTTCCTCCCGCTACGGCTCCTTGTAGCCGATCTCCTGCCCCCGGCCCAGGTAGTCGAGCAGCACCCGCGACATCACGTGCATGCCCACCGGCACCGACGCGTCGTCGGCCATGAAGGTCGGGGTGTGGTGGCCGCCCGAGACGGTGCCCGGCTTGACCACGCCGAGCCGGTAGTAGAAGCCCGGCACCGCGTTGGCGAAGACGGCGAAGTCCTCGCCGCCCATCGTCGGCTCGAGCACCTCGACGTTGCTTTCGCCCACCACCGCGCCGAGCGACGGCGCGGTGAGCTCGGTGAGCGCCGGGTCGTTGACCGTCGCCGGTGACCCGCGCTGGTAGTCGAGCTCGTAGGAGCCGCCGCCGGCGCGGGTGACGCCGTCGAAGATCTCGTTCATGCGGCGCTCCACCGTGCCGCGGACCTCTTCGTCGTAGGTGCGCACCGTGCCCTCGAGGTGGACCTCGGCGGGGATGATGTTGAAGCGCTCGCCGCCGCGGATGATGCCCACCGTGACCACGCTCGGCACCAGCGGCGGCAGGTTGCGCGAGCGGATGGTCTGCAGCGCCAGGACCGCCTGCGAGGCCATGACCACCGGGTCGACGGAGTAGTGGGGCGAGGCCCCGTGGGCCTGCACGCCGCGGATCTTGGCGATGAACTGGTCGACGGCGGCGAACGCCGGCCCCGACGTGTACCCCACCTTGCCGACCTCCATCTCGGAGAAGGTGTGGAGGCCGAAGATGGCGCTCGGCCGCGGGTCGTCCAGCACCCCTTGCGCGAACATCAGCTCCGCGCCGCCCTCCTCGCCCGGCGGCGGCCCCTCCTCGGCGGGCTGGAAGATGAACTTCACCGTGCCCGGCAGCTCTTCGCGCATGCCCGCCAGGACCGACGCCACCCCGAGCTGGACGGCGGTGTGGACGTCGTGGCCGCAGGCGTGCATCACCCCGACCTCCTGGCCGAGGTAGGTGGCGCGCACCGTGGACTTGAAGGGGTAGGGGGTGTCCTCGGTCACCGGCAGCGCGTCCATGTCGGCGCGCACCGCCACCACCGGTCCGGGGCGGCCGCCCTCGAGCAGGGCCACCACCCCGGTGTGGGCGACGCCGGTCTCGACCTCGAGCCCCAACGCGCGCAGGTGCTCGGCCACCAGCTTCGCGGTCTCGAGCTCGCGGTTGCCGAGCTCCGGGTGCTGGTGGATGCGGTGGCGCAGCTCGACGATCTCCGGGGCGTGCGCGGCGACCGCGGCGGCGAGGGCG
>DASWIG010000069.1:0-20697 GCA_036397835.1 Thermoanaerobaculia bacterium | reverse complement strand
CCCTGGCGCTCAAGGTCATCCGGCCCGAGCTCTCCCGGCGAGCCTCGGCCGTCAATCGCTTCAAACGCGAGGTCCATCTCGCGCGCCGCGTGACCCATCCCCACGTCTGCCGGATCTTCGACCTCTTTCGACACCACGTGTCGGGCGGGTGGGGCGCGGACGGCGGACGACTGCTCTTCCTCACGATGGAGCTGCTGCGCGGCGAGACCTTGGCGGAGCGACTGCACCGAGCCGGGCCCATGTCGCCGCGGGAGGCGCTGCCGCTAATCCGGCACATGGCCGACGCTCTGGACGCGGCCCACCGGGCCGGGGTGATCCACCGCGACTTCAAGAGCTCCAACGTCCTTCTCGTCGAGGAGGACGACGGCATTCGCGGCGTGGTCACCGATTTCGGACTGGCGCGGATCCATCGGGAGATCTACCACGAAGAGGAGCCGCCGGCCGAGTCGAGCCGGGGGGGCACGCCGGCATACATGGCGCCGGAGCTTTTCGCCGGCGAGGAGGCCACCGCGGCGGCCGACGTCTATTCTTTCGGCGTGGTGGTCTACGAGATGACGACCGGAGCCCGGCCGTACGCGACCGGACCCGACGGCACCGCGGACCGCCAGCGACTCACCCACGCTCCTCCGTCGCCACGACCCACTCGGCAGCTCGACGCCGCCTGGGAAAGGACGATCTTTCGGTGCCTCGACCCGAATCCCGCCCGGCGCTTCACCCGGGCGAGCGACGTGGCCGCGGTCCTGGCTGGCAAACGGCCCGCCCGCCGGCACCGCGACGCGGGGCCGGCCGCCGTGGCGCTGGCCATGGCCGCGTTGCTTGCCGTGTCGCTGGCGCTGACGCTCCTGCGGCCGGCGACCGAGCCTCCCTCGGAGCCGACCGGTGCGGCGACCGGCTTCGAGAGCTCCCGTGCCGAAGCGGGGGTGGCCGTGCTCGGCTTCGTCAACCTGTCCGAGGATCCGGACGCGGCGTGGCTCGGCAAAGCGTGGGCGCACATGCTCACGACCGAGCTGGCCGCGAGCTGCCGCACCATCCCCGAGGACGCCGTCGACCGGCTGAGCCGCGACCTGTCGATCTCGCCCAACGGCTTTTCCGAGGGGTCGGTCCTCCCCCGGCTGCGCTCCGCTCTCGGCGTGCGCTACGTCGTCTACGGCTCGTATCTGACGCGCGCGTCGGAGGACGACGGCACGGTGCGCATGGACGTGCTGGTCAGGGACAGCGCGTCCGGCGACGTCGTCGCCGGCTTCGCCGAGACGGGCACCGTCGACGCGCTCGACGAGCTGGTGCCGGCGGCCGGCCGGCGATTGCGCCAGGCCCTCGGCCTCGGCGAGCGGCCGGCGGGCGGGGAAACGGCAGCTCCCGGCGGGCCACGGTATGCCCACCCGGCCGCCGCCCGCCTCCACTCTCAGGCCCGTCTCCACCTGGACCGTTTCGAGGCCGAACGGGCGCGCGAGCTCCTCGAGCGCGCCCTGGAAATCGAGCCCGACGAGCCGTTCATCCTCTTCGCGCTGGCGGAGGCGTGGTCGATCCTCGGCTACGACGGGAGGGCGGTCGACGCGGCGCGGCGGGCGCTCGAGCTCACCGAAGCCCTGCCGAGGGAGAGCCGATTGTGGCTCGAGGCCCGCTGCCATCGCATCGCCGCGGAATGGCCGGAAGCGGCCGAACGCCTCAACGCCCTGTGGCTGCTCGAGCCGCGGAACCTCGAGTACGGCCTGGCCCTGGCCGCGGCCGCGGCCGCGGCCGGCGATTTCAGCCGCGCCGAGGCCGTCGTCGCCGAGCTGCGCCAGCGGACGCCGCCCGATCACGCCGAGCCCCGGATCGACCTGATCGCGAGCCAGGCCGCCGCCGGCCTCGGCAACCATACGGCGGCGGTCGCCGCCGCGCGCAAGGCCGCGGGGTCGGCCGAGCGCCTGGACGCCGGGCTCGTCGAGGGCCGCGCGCTCAGGATCGCGGCGGCCTCCCTCCACGAGCTCGGCCAGGTGGACGACGCCGAGCGAACCCTCGAGCAGGCCGGCTCGCTCTTCGCGTCCGCGGGCGACCGGCGCAGCGTCGCCACGGCGGGAGCGTTGCTGGCCCGGTGGCTGCAGCTTCGCGGCGACTTCGACGGCGCGCGCGCCGAGGCCGAGAGCGCGTTGGCGATCTTCGCCGCCATCGGCGACCGCCGCGGAGAGGGCGACGCTTTGCAGGTGCTCGGGTACGACCTTTTTCGCCTGGCGCGGTTCGACGAGGCCGAGGAGAGGTTCCAGCGTTCGATCGACCTCTACCGCGAGATCGGCGACCGATCCGGAGAGGCGGACGCGCTCAAGGCGCTCGCCGTCGCGAGGGCGAGCCACGGCGCCGGCGGCTCGCGCGAGCTATTCGAGACGGCCCTCGCCATCTACCGGGAGATCGGCAGCCCGGACCGCGCCGCCTACGTGCTCAACAACCTCGGCCGGAGCGCCATGTGGAGGGGCCAGATCCCGGAAGCGATCTCGAGGCTCGCCGAGGCCGAAGGGATCTGCCGCGAGCTGGGCCTGCGTGACGGGCTCGCCAACGTCCTGTTCAATCTCGGTCACGCGCGGCTCCTCGCCGGCGAGCCCGTGGCCGCCCTGGCCGACTTCGACGAGGCGCTGTCGCTCTTCGACCAGGTCGGCAACACCCGGATGCGAGCCGCCACCCTCGACGGGCTGAGCGTGACCCTCCTGAGGTCCGGGCGGACGGCGGAGGCCCGCCAGCGCTTCGATGAAAGCCGGGTCCTCACCGACGAGATGGGCGACCCGGGCCGCAGTCTCAAGGCCGAGCTCGCGCACGCCCGTTTGCTGTTCGCGGAGGAGCGGCCGGACGAGGCCCTTCGCGTCGCGACGAAGGCGGTCGAGGAAGTCGACGCCGTCACGCGCGACCCGGGGTTCAGGGCCGACGCCAGGGGGATGCTGGCCCAGATCCAGCTCGGGGCCGGCCGGCCCGACGCCGCGCGCGAGACGCTCGAGGAATCCGGCCTCCCGCCGACGGACGCCACGCTCAACATGAATAGTTGCGATCACTGGATCACGACCGCCCTGGTCCTGGGCGCGACCGGCGAAGAGGACCGCGCCCGCCGCATGTTGGAGCAGGTCCGCGCGTTCGCCGCCGAGGGCGGAATGGAGCGATTCCGCCTGGCGGCCGAGGTCGGCCTGGCCGAGCTCGACCGGCCCTCGCCCGACTCCGAGGCCGGCTGGCGCAGGCTCCTGGCATTGCGCGAGGAGCTCGATCGCCGGGGCCTCGGACTGCTGATGCGGCGGGTGGACGCGCTCGTCTCGGCCGAGTCGAGCCGCGAGCCCTGACCAGCCGCGACCGCCGCCCGGCACCGGATCGCGTGCGCGCTCGAGCTGTGTTGTTGGCGGTCCTCGCCACCCGTGGAATGTCGTTGAACTTCCATTCATCCCCGCGATAGCCGCCGATGACGTCCCTGTAGGCGTTGATGAACCAGGTTTCGTTGGAAAAGCCGAACAGCTTCCACGGCGCGCGTGCTCGCCAGGCTCGCCCGCCTGAGGATCAACTGCGGGGTCATGGCCAGCGCTTGCGGCTCAACAGATCTGCCCACAGCGCTTCGAGCTGCGCCGAACCCATGCCTGCGACGACCGTCCTCCGTTCGGCGGTCCACTCGATCTCCAGGAGACCGCACAGATCCTCGACCTTGCGGCGCAGTCCCTGCTCGGCGCGTTCCTCCGCCTGGCGCCGCGCCTCGGCCTCCTGCTCGGCACGTCCCTGCGCCTGACGCCTCGCCTCAGCCTCCTGGCGCCGCGCCGCCTCCGCCTCCTCGAGCGCCGCCTCCGCCTCCAGGCGTCCCGCCTCCTCCTCGTCCGAGATCAGAAGACGCTGACCGGTCCTGGCGTCGATCACCACCAGCTTCTCGCTCTCGGCGTCGATCTCGAAGAACAAGTCGAGCTTCTCCGAGTACGCCCGGCCCTGAGCGTCAGGGGCAATCTCGACGTAGGCCCCCTTCTCCAGACGGCGGCCCACCAGGTCCCGGACCTGACGCTCCGCCTGCGGGTAGACCGTGAAGTATTCCTCCACCCCCTCCTTGGCGTAGCGCACGACGTTCTTCTCGAGGTCCTTGTCCTCGATCTCCTTCTCCGAGGTCGACACCGCCTCGAACGCGAAGGCCAGCCGCCCACCCACGGCCTCGAGGTTGACCGCACCCTTGATCTTCGAGGTGTCGACGTCGCCCTCGATCACCGCCACGTCGGGACTGCAGGTCTTCCCGTCGTGCCTCAGCACGAGCAACACGTCCGAGGTCACGACGATGCCAGGACGTTTCTCCAGGTGGCGGCGCAAGGCGTCCGCCTGCGGATGGAGGAAGGAGAAGTGGGGCAAGCCCTGGGACACGTGGTCGCCCTCCTGGGGGTAGACGAGATCTTCAGGGGTCAGCGGGATCTGCTCGAGGTCTTCGCGCCCGTCGGGGGCGATGGTCCGACGCCAGCGAAAGCCGAGACGGAAGGGATCCTTGGCGCCGGGGGGAGCCGGACGCTGCCGGACCTCACCCCCCCGTGAGGCGTCGGCCGTAGGGGCGCGGGCTTCCATCTTGGATGCGGAGGTTTCCATGAATCGACTATACAGCTTACAGAAGAAGAAGGACAAGGAACGCCGCACGGCATCCTGATGAGCCCGGATACTCCGGCGTTCTGGATCGGCTGCGCTCTGCTGTGGATCCCCAGAGGATCAGAGGGGGGTCGAAACGACGCGGACGCGCGGACGCGTCGATGGGAGGGGGGTCGAGACGGCGCGGATGCGCGGACGCATTCGGCTTTCCCAGGTGTGTATGATGGCCGGATGAAACCCGGCGAGAGGCCGCTTCCTCCCCCGCGGACTCGACCGTTGCAAGAGGTCGCTTGACTACGACACGCTTCCTCGATCCCCGCGTCCTGGCGCGTATCGACCGGCTCGACCTGGTGGCGCGGGCGGTCGTCGACGGTTTCGTGGCGGGCCTCCACCCGTCTCCGCACCTGGGCGTCTCGACCGACTTCGCCGAGCACCGGCCCTACATGTGGGGCGACGACGTGCGCCGCGTCGACTGGCACCTCTACGGCCGCACCGATCGTCTCTACGTCAAGGAATTCGAGGCCGAGACCAACGCCGACGTGGTGCTGCTGGTCGACGTCTCGGCGTCGATGGACTACGGCTCGGGGCCGCTGACCAAGCTCGACTACGCCCGCTACCTTGCCGCCTGCCTTGCCTACTTCTCCTACCGCCAGCACGACCGGGTGGGGGTCGCCGGCTTCGACCGCGACGTGGTCGCCCACGCCCCGGCCACCGGGCGCCAGCTCGACACGGTGCTCCACACCATCGACCGCATGGCGCCGGGCGGCGCCGGGGAGCTCGCGCGGCCGCTCGCGCGCGTCGCGCGCGGCCTGCGGCGGCGCAGCATCCTGGTGCTGATCTCCGACCTCTATGAGGACGCCGAGGCGGTTCGCCACGCCGTCGACCAGCTGGCGGTGCGCCGCAACGACGTCGTCGTCTTCCACGTGCTCGATCCCCAGGAGCTCGCCTTCGACTTCGCCGCGCCCCGCCAGTTCCAAGACATGGAGAGCGGCGAGCGCATCCCGGTGGTTCCCGAGCGCGTGCGCGAGGCCTACCGCGGCCTGGTCGCGGACCACCTCGCGGAGGTGGCCCGGCGCCTGGGGGAGAGCCGCGTCGACTACTGCCGCGTCGATGTCTCGCGTCCGCTCGACCACGCGCTCTACGACTACCTTTCGCGGCGCCGGCGGCTGCGGCGGGTTCGCTGAGCGGGCCTGTCCGTATAATGTCAACCCCATGGTTCGCCGCCGCAAGAGCTCCGTGCGACGACGCGAGGACGCGGATCCCGCGGCCGTGCTCGCCGGGCGCGAGGACGTCTCGCCGGAGGACCTCTTCCGGCTGATCCACCGCGTCAATCCCACCGGCCAGGAGCTCGAGGCGCGCTACGAGCGCCGGCTCTACGAGCAGAAGTCCCGCCTCCAGAGCCTGCTCGTACGCCGTCACGCCGACCTGGTGGCGGTGGCGCCGACGGAGCGGGACGGCGTGGTGAGCCTCGGCCACCGCTCGGGCTTCCTCGACGCCTGCCACGCCGTGGTCGACGAGCTCGAGCCGGACGCCCGCGCCTGGGTCCGCCGTCAGCTCGACCTGGCGGCCCTGCCGGAAGCGGGCGAGGAGCCGTCCGCGCCGGCCGCCGCCACGGCCGACGACGGCGAGCCCACGGCTGCCGAGACCCTCCTCGCCCGTGCCGAGCGTGCGGTGCGCGGCTACGAGTACGACGTGGCCGAGCGTTTCCTCGTCCGTGCCCTCGGGCAAAGCGGCGGCGCTCCCGAGGCGGCGCTGCCCCTGCTCGAGCTGTGGGTGGAGCTGCTCGGCATGGACGAGCAGGCGCTGGCCGTCGAGGGCCGGCTCGGCCCGCGGGCGCGCGAGCATCCGCGGGTACGGTCCCTCCTGGCGCTCGCGGCGGCCCGCCACGGTGAGGAGGAGCGCGCGCTGGGGCTCGTCCGCGCCTTGCCGGGCGCCCGCGCGGCCGAGATCCACGCCGAGCTCGCCGCGGGCGCCGTCCGCCGCCGGGATCCCGAGGCGGCCTCCCGTCATCTCGCCGCGGTCGAGATCCTCGACCCGTCCGAGCCCCGTCTCGGCGAGCTGCGGCAGGCCGTCGCGGAGCTGCTGGCCGCCGACGTCCGGCCCGCCGAGGAAGCGCTCGAGTTACGCTTCCGGCGTGAAGGCGCGCTGGCGGTCGAGGGTGAGGCACGGGCCTTGCTCGAGCGTCGGGCGCAGAGCGAGGTGGCGCGCCGCATCTTGCACGAGGCCGGCGAGCTCAAGCGCCGGCACCTGATCGACGCCACCCTCGAGCTGGCGGACACGGCTCTTGCCGAGGATCGTCTGCGCGACGCCGAGAAACGCCTGCGCGCCGCCCTCGAGGCCGGTAGCGACCGGCCCGGCCTCGGCGAGCTGATTGCCGACGTGCGCCGCCGGGCCGAGGAGCGCGAGGACGAGGAGCGCCTCGCCGCGGCGGTCGCGGCTTTCGCCGGGGAGGACGAGCGCGCCGCCCATCTCGCCTATCTGGCCCTGGCCGCGCCCCTGCGCGAACGGGCCCGGCAGGCGCTGCGGCGGCCGACCCTGGCCTGGCTCGAGGCGGCGGCGGCGCCGGCGACCGGACAGCGCGCCCATGCCGCCGTCGCCGCCGTGCTCGCCCTGGAGCGCGCGGCCGCCGTCGCCGGCGGCGATCCCCGGGCGGCTCTCGACGAGCTCGCGCCCCACCTGAAGACGCTGCGTGCCGTGGACGCCGCGCGCGCGCTCGCGTCCGAGGCCGATGCGCGGCTCGAAGAGGGACGACGCAGGGGGGCCCAAGCCGCCCTCGCGGCCGCCGCCGGCGGCTCCGCCGGCGAGCTGGGCGCTCTCCTCGCCCAGGTCGATGCCGGAGCGCTCGACGCCGGGGGACGCGAGGTCTACGCGGAGCTGCGGCAGCGCCACGAACGCGCCGAGGCCCGCGCCCGGCTGGTCGCCGAGCACCGGCGCGCGATCGACGAGGGCGACTTCCTCGCCGCCCGCGACCGCGCCCGGCAGCTCGCCGAGGACGCCGCGGACGAGCCCACTCGCCGTCGCTGGCAGGAGGAAACGCAAGCCCTTCGCGAGCGCATCCGCCGGCTCTGGGCCGTGGAGATCGACGCCGAGGAACGGCCGCTCTCCGAGATCCGCGACTTTCGGCCGACGTTGCTCTACGAGAGCGTCGAGGCCTGGGTCGACGACGACGGCGGCGAGATGGTCCTCGCCGACGTCAAGGGCTTCTGGCTCTTCATCCGGGTCGTCGACCTGCGGCGGCAGCGGCTGATCGAACGGGTCTCGCTCCATCCGCCGTCGATCGTGCCGCCGGTCTCGGTCTGGCGCGAGGGCGAGCTGGTGCGTATCCTCGACGACTTCGGCTGCTTCCTCGAGCTGCGGCGCGACGGCTGGGAGGTGCTGCGCTGCGTGCGCCTCCGCGAAGTCCTCCCGCAGAGCACGGTCCTGCGTCAAGCGCTGCCGGTGCCCGGCAGCCCCTACGTCTGGTTCGAGGTCCACGATCTGAATACCGAGAAGTTGATCGAAGAGCGGACCATCGTCCTCGACCTGGCGACTTTGCGCGTCAGCCGCGAGCACTCCGCGACGAGCAAGGCCGTGATCTTCCACCCCGAGGGCCCGCACGTCGTCTGCCGCGACGACGACACCCGTCTCTTTACGGGGCGCGGCGTCGCCGTGCCGGACGGGCGGCTCGCCGGCCGCTTCGCGCAGGTCGCTCCGGTTCCGGGCGGGGGTCTCCTGGCACTGCAGGCGCGGTCGCGAGACCTTTCTTCCGCGGTCTTGAAGCTCTTTCGGAGCGGGGAAGGGACCGCCGAGGAAGGGCTGCGGCCCGCAGGCACGCTGACCGTACCCGACTGCCAGGCGCAAGAGGGGAAGCTCTTCGCCACCAGCCATCACGAGGGGATCGCCTTCCTGTTGTTCCGCAACGCCGCCGCCGGCACCGAGCTGCTCGCCGCCGCGATCTCGGAGCAGGGTATCGAGACTCTTTACCGCCTGCCGTTCGCCTGGGACGCGGTCTTCGTCCAGGACCGCCGGGGCCGCCGCCTCTTCGCCGTCCATCTCGCCGGCGACCACCTGCGCGTCCACCCTCTCGGAGCCTCGCCGCCGCGCTGCGCCGGCCCGGTGCTGGGGTCGCCCGACGCGAGAGGGGTTCCGGGATTACAGGGACCGTTCATCTGCGAAGTCGGCGCCCCGGTCGACATCCGCCACGCCCTGATCGACCAGGGCTTGCTGGGGGACCAGGAGGAGCTCTGGGAACGGGTCGAGAAGAATCCCTACCCGGTCATCGCCGGTCTGCTCTACGCGCGCAAGCAAAAGACCCTCGAGGGCCTCGAGGAGGCGTTCGAGACCATCCACGAGCGTCTTCCCGACGAGCCGGCGGTGCGCTACGCCCTCGCCGTGCTCGCCACCGACGCCGATCGCTGGGACGAGGTGGACCGCTGGCTCCGGCCGGTCGATCCGGCGGCCATCGGCGGCGGCTTCCGGCGCCACTTCCTGCACCTGCTGGGACTGTCCTCGCTGGCGAAGGGCCGCTGGCGCGAAGCGCGCGAACGCTTCGTCGCGGGCAGCGAGGAAGAGCAAGGGCAGTGCTCTTTCGGTCAGCTCATCGAGCTGACGCAGATCCTGGAAAAGGGCGAGCTCGCCGATGAGGATTGGGGCGTCGACCGCCCCCTCTTGTGGCAGGTCTGCGGAGCGACTCAGGCCGCGGACCGGGCGCTGGCGGCGGGCGATCACGCCGCCGCGGTGAAGGTGCTGGACCGTCCCGCCGTGTGGGCCGTCCGCGAGGTCCAGAGCGCCGCTCGCCTCGCCGCTGCCTGCATGGAAATCGAGCCGGCGACGCCGGCCGAGCTCTTCCTGAAACGGCAGGCCCTCGGCTTCTTCTACGAGGTCCGGACCGAGAGCGGAATCGAATACCAGGAGCTGGACGCCTCGGAGCTGAGCCCGGCCCTGGAAGTGCGGACGCTCCTCGGCCAGCGGCGCCGATCTCTCGACCTCGTGCCGTGGGCGTGGGCCGCAGACCGGCTCTCCGCGCTCTCCCTTCAGGCGTACGAGTGGCTCGCGCGGCAAGCCCGGGATTGAACGGACCCGACGCACCATGGGTTTCTCTCTCCTCGCCCCCCTCTTCCTCCTCGCCCTGGCTGCGGTGGCCGTGCCCGTGCTCGTCCACCTCACGGCGCGCGACCGGCGCGACGTGGTGCGCTTCCCGTCGCTCAGGTTCCTGACCCGGCTGCCCTATCGCCAGGTGCGCCGCCGGCGCCTGCGTCATCCCGTGCTGTTCGCCCTGCGGACGGCGGCCGTCGTGCTCCTGGCGCTGGCGTTCGCGCGGCCGTATCTGCCCGGCGCGGCGACGACAACGGCCGGCGAGGCCGGCCGCGAGGCGGTGATCGCGCTCGACACGAGCTACAGCATGGCCTACGGCGACGCCTGGGAGCGCGCCGTGGCGGCGGCGCGCGACGCCGCCCAAGCCCTGCCGGCCGGCGCCCGCGCCGCGCTGGTGACTTTCGCGGACGACGCCCGAGTCGTCGTGCCGGCGACCGAAGACCACGCCGCGGTCGTCCGCGCGCTGGCGCACCTCGCGCCCGGCCCCGGTTCGACCCGTTTCACGCCGGTCCTGCAGTTGGCGAACGAGCTCTTGCTCGACGCGCCGGCGAGCGAGCGCGAGGTCGTGCTCGTCTCGGACTTCCAGGCCCGCGGCTGGGACCGCTCCGGCCATCCCGAGCTGCTCGCCGGCGTCCGGCTCACGGCGGTCGACGTCGGCACCGCGGAGAGCGCCAACGCGCTCGTCGCCGGCGTCGAGACGCGGCGCGAAGGCGACGGCGTGGTACTGGCGGCACGGCTGGTGAACGCCGGCGCGGAGGCGGTCCGCGGCCTGCCGGTGACGGCGCAGAGCGACGGCCGGCGGCTTGCCGAGGCGCGCGTCGACCTGGCGCCCGCGAGCGGCGAGACCGTGCGCCTGGGTCCGATCGCGTCCCCCTCGGAGGCGGTCCGCGTGACCGTGCGCACCGGCGGCGATCCGCTGCCGATCGACGATGTCTTCCACCTCACGCTGTCGCCGCGGGCTTCCGTGCCGCTGCTGCTGGTCGAGGCGGCGGACGCCCGCGGCGACGCCTCGCTCTATCTGCGCGAGGCGCTCGCCGTGGCGGGCGAGCCGGCGTTCGTACTCGAACGCCGCGCCGCCGACCGGCTGCGGCCCGCGGACGTCGAGGCCGCCGCCGTCGTCGTCCTCCACGACGTTCCTTTTCCGGACGGGGCCGCGGGCCGCGCGCTCGCCGACCGCGTGGCGGCGGGGGGCGGGGCGTGGATGATCCTCGGGAGCCGTTCGGCGAGCCGTCCGGAGGCGGCCGCGACGCTCCTGCCGGGCGCCTGGCGCGAGACGGTCGACCGCCTCGACGTCCTCGGCGTGAGCCTGGCCGGCGCCGACGAGGACCACCCGGTCTTCGCGGTTTTCGCACGGGCGGGCGCCGGCAACCTCGCGGGGCCGAGATTCTACCGCTACCGTCCGATCGTGCTCGACGAGGACGAGGGCGTCGCGGCCCTGGCGCGCTACGCCGACGGCGCGGTGGCGCTGGCCGAGCGCCGCCACGGCGAAGGGCGGGTGCTGCTCTGGGGCTCGCCGCTCGACAACCGCTGGAGCAACCTGCCGGTGCACCCGGTCTTCGTGCCCTTGGTGCGCCAGGTCTGCCTCTACCTGAGCGGCGGAGGGCCGATCGCGCCTTCGTACCGCGTCGGCGACACGTTGGACCTGAGCGACCGGGAGGGCGCGCTGGCCGCGGTGACGCCGGCGGGACTCGAGATTCCGCTCGAGGAACCCTTGCTGCGATTGGACGAGCCGGGCTTCTACGCCGTTCGCGGGGACGACGCACCCATCGCCGTCGCGGTCAACGTGGACCGCGCCGAATCCGACCTGACGCGGCTGGACGTCGAGGCCTTCGTGGCGGCGTCGACGGCGGCGGGCGATCCGTCGGCGCCGGCGGTGGCGGCGGAGCGGAGCCTCACGCGGGAGGAAAGCGAGCGTCGGCAGGAGGTCTGGTGGTGGTTGGTGGCCGTGGTGTTGGTGCTTCTGGGGGCGGAGTCTTGGTGGTGGTACAGCCACGGCGTGTCCGTCGATCGCGAGTGACCGCCGGCTCCGGCGCGGTCGGAGAACAATTCACTCATTTGACGCCCGAGGCGCACGACCATCGGCAACCCTGCCGAGAGCGATCCGCGCGCTCACCGTTCCGCGGGCCACGGCGGACTTCGACCTCGTCGGTCACCATCTGACGAGCTAGGGTCGGCGCCGCTGACGATGCTATCCTCTCGTGCCGAGGCCGGGGGCAAGGCGACGAGGATGGCTCGCGAAAAGAAGAAACGTGCCAGCAAGCGGATCCGCCCCGAGGACGTCCTCGAGGGGCGCGTCAAGGTGGATGCGCTGGAGCTCTTCCGGCTGATCCACCGCGTCAATCCGACGAACCGCCCGCTTTCTCGCCAGGAGGCGCAGCGGCGCTACGAGGAGAAGCACAAGCTCCAGAGCTTCCTGGTGCTCAACTTCGGCGAGGATCACGTCGTCGTCTCGCGCGCCGAGAAGGAAGGCGTGGTGCAGTTCGACCACCCGTCGGGCATCTTCGACGCCTGTCACGCGCCGCTCGCGGCGCTCGAGCCGGAGGCCCGCTCGTTGATCCAGCGGCGGCTCGACATGGCCGGCGACGGCGAGGACGACGTCCTGCGTCTTCCCGACCCCGGCGGCGGCGCCGACGAGGGGTCCGACGACCCGCTCGTGGCCGCCCGGCGCGCGGTCGCCGAATTCGACTACGCGAATGCCGAGCGCCTCCTGACGAAGGCCTTCGACGCCGGACGCGGCGACGTGCCGCTCGTCGTCGAGCTGCTGGCGCTCAAGGTCGAGACGCTGGGACTGGACGAGGAGGCCCTCGCCTTGCGCCCACGGCTCGCCGCCGCGGCCCTGGACGACGTCGGCGTCCGCTCGCTGTTGGCGCTCGCCGCGGCACGCCACGGCCACGGCGAGCTGGCGGAGAAGCTGGCGAGCGGCCTGGGCAACCGAGGCACGGCGACCTCTCAGGTACGGAGGGCGGCGGCCTACGCGGCGCTCGCCGCACGGGCCGTCGAGGCCGCCGACGAGGCGGCGGCCCGGCGGTGGCTTGCCGAGCTCGTCGACTGCGATCCGTTCCACGAGGGGATCGCCACCGTCCGCGCCGGTCTCGAGCGCCTGGCGAGGGCCGGAATGCGGGCGGCGGAAACCGAGCTCGACGAGCTCTACCGCGAGGGCGGCTGCCTCGAAGCCGCCGCCGCGGCGCGCACGCTCGCCGACCGTTGGCCGGACAGCGAGCTGGCGCGCCGTATCCTCCGCGAGGCGGGCGAGCTGCGCCGCCAGACCGCGGTCGCCGAGCACCTCGAGATCGCCGACCGGGCGCTCGCCGAGGAAGACTTCGACACCGCGGTGCGCCATTACGAGGCCGTCCTCGCCGAGGACGCGGAGGTCCCGGACGTCCCGCGGCGCCTGGAGCAGGCTCGCCGGGGCGCCCGGGAGCGGGCCGAGGCATCGGCCGTCGGCGCCGTCGAGCAGCGTTTTTCCGGGGCTGAGACGCGGCGCGCGCTCCTCGCCTACCTCGAGCTGCCGCACCCCCTGCGCGACCGCCTCCGCTCACGGCTCGAAGACCAGGACGCGCGCTGCGCCGTCGCCGACCTCGACGCCGTCGATGCGGCGCACCCCAGGCTCAGGACCGGGCAGTCCAGGCTCAAGGCGGCGGCGGCGGTCGACGCCGTCCTGGCGCTCTCCAAGGCGCAGCGGCTCTTCGCCGAGGACCGTGCCGAGGAGGCCTGGGCCGCCATGGGGGCCCATCGGGAGGTTCTGGCCGCCGTGCAGCGGACGGCTTCTCTCCACCAGGAGATCGTGGGACGCCTGATCGAGGAGCGCGCCAGAAAAAACCTCGAGCTGATCCGGCAGGTCGAGGCCTCGTTCAAGGACGAGACCAGGCTCCCGGATCCCGAAAAGAACCTGGCGCTCCTGGACCAGATCGATCTGGACTACCTGACCCCCGAATACAAGCTGTGGGTCGAGACGGCCCAGGCGGTGATGCGGCGCTCTGCCGAGCTCCACACCCTCACCGAGTCCTACACCAGCAACCTCAAGGCGGGCCAGCTCTTCGCCGCCCGCGAGCTGTCGCGGCAATACCGGGAGATGGCGACGAGATTCATGCCGGCGGAGAGCCTCGAGAGGCGGACGTTTCCAGGCCAGTTCCTCGACGACGAGATCAAGAGGGTGTGGCAGGTCAAGCACGAGAGCTGGCGTCTCGGCAAGGCCCTGGGGCCGTACCCGGGGATCTTGCAGCCCCGCCCCCGCGGCGGGTGGAGGAGCGAGAGCCGAGGGCTCGACGACGAGGGGCGCCGCCTCGCCGTCGCCCAGGCGTTCGTCGACTGGCTCTTCGTCACCATCGTCGACGTCGATGGCGGCAAGGTCCTGGAGCGCCTGTCGATGAACACGCCGAAGCCGCTCGGCGCGCCGCTGACCGTCTGCTGGGACGGCGACGCGCTGCGGATCGGCGGCGGCGAGGGCGTCGTCGTCGTCTTGGAGCCGGAGGGCTGGAAGATCGCCGAGTGGGCGTGGCTGCCGCAGCAGCTTGGCAAGGCCGAGATCGAGCGCACCCTCGTCCTCCCCCGTTCGCCCTACGTGTGGGTTTTCTCCCGCAGCCGCCGGGCCTCTATCTCCAAGGTCCAGGTCCTCGAGCGCGACGCCTGGCGGGTGATGCGCACGCAGACCGGAGTGCTGGCCGCGGCGGTGCTCTCCGGTCTGCGTCCGGCCGAGAACGAAGACGCGTCGCCGCGTCCGCGGATCCTGGTGAGCGGCAGGAAGGGCACCTTCCTGTGCGCGGCCCGGGGCCATCGCGACCCCGACCAGCCCCTCGTCGACCGCTGGGCCCTGGCCGCCGCCGCCGACGGGACGGGAATCGTCGCCCTGCTCATGTCGCCATCCGGCGACCTGGCGACGACCGAGGGGCCGGCGGCGGAAGGCGAAGGCGTTGGCCTGGGGCTGGCTCGCTTCCAGCCGGGCCCCGGCGGCTGGCACCTGGCGCGGGAGGTGCGCCTGGCGTCGGCGAGCAGCAGCCGGCCCGTGATGGTCGCCGCCGACGGCGTGGTCTTCGCGCTCATCGACACCGTCGACGGCGAGGCGTGGCTGATCGCGGCGGAGGGGGAGACCCTGAAGCTGCTCTACTCCTTGCGGGTGCCGCACGCCTCGGCCCTCGCCGGGGACCGCTACGGACGTCACGCGGTCCTCCTGCTCGACGGCGAGGGCGGACCGGAGGTGGCTCGCCTGGGGCGCGACGCGCCGCGGCTGCGATGGAAATGGAGGCCGCTCGCGCAGCGCCGTCTGCCGGTCGTCGAGCTGCACGGCAGTTGTATGAGCCAGTTCGAGAAGGGCCGCAAGGCGCTGAAGGCGTACGACGCTATGCCGCCGTCGCGGCGCCGCGAGCACATGCTGGGAATGGCGCGCGCGAGCACGGCCCCCTCGGGGGGGATCGGGGGGGAGAGCACGGTCGGGAACCTCGAGGAGGTGATCCTCCTCACCTACGTCCTTTACGACCGCGACCGCAACCTGGTCAAAGACGTCCTCGCCGAGCTCCACGGCCGCCATCCCGAAAACCTCGACGTCGCCTTCCTGCTCGCCGAATGGCAATGCCGCCTCGCCTCGGTCACGGAGAAGGCGGCGGACTGGAAGCAGGCGCTCGAGATGGTCCTGGGGATCGATCCCGACTGGATGACGGTGTTCCGGAGGCACTTCCATCACGTCCAGGGTGTGGCATGCCTGTTCGCGGGACGCATCGACGAGGCGCGCCAGGTGCTCGAGGCGGGGCTCGCGCACCACGACGGCGGCTGCGACCTGGAGCCGCTCTTGGAGCTCGCCAAACCGATGAGGATGCCGCCGAAGGCTTCCGAGTGGAGCGCCAGGCACCCGTTGACGCGCCAACTCGTCGGAGCTCTGCGCGTCGCCACCGCGGCGATCAAACGCGACGACGACAGGGCCGCGGTCGCGACGCTCGAGCACCCGGCCGTCTGGCTCGCCGCCGAGACCGAGACCCTGACGCGGCTGGCGATCGCCCACATCGCCCTGGTGGACGATCCCGCCGACGCGGGCTTCGAGGCGCGGCTCGCCCTGTCGTACTTGCTGGAAGTGATCAAGGTCGAAGGACCGCGCCGCGTGCCGCCGGCGGACGTGACGGCCGCGGCCCAGAACCTGGAGAACGCCGGAGACACCGTCCGACAGTGGCTCGGCATCGTCGCGGCGGCGGAAGCGAAGGTCCGGGAAAAGGGAAGTTCGGCCCCTTGAGGGTGACGGCTCCGAGGAGCTCAGGCCCGAGGAGCGGGCGAGATGATAAAGTCACGGCGATGCCGATCGCACCGTCAAGACGGACACCGTCAAAACGAACGCTGCCCAAGGCGATTCAGACGTCTCTGGCGATCCTGGCCGCGACGCGTGCCATCGTCCACCGCGAGGAGGAGGCCCATCTCATGGAGGAGAAGATCGGTCGGGTCGTCGCCGTTTTCGAGCGGCTCGGAGCACGGTGGGCGCTGGTGGGGGCGCACGCGGTCGGCGCGCTCACCGTGCCGCGGGCCACGGCGGACTTCGACTTCGTCGTCGAGGAGTCGAAGCTCCGCGCGATCCTGAAGGCTCTCGAGCAGGACTTCGGAGACCTCGACGCCGTCGACCTCGGGCCGGCGATGCGGCTCCGCGCCCTGGACGTCGACCTCATCCGCTCCACGACGCACGCCCTGTTCCGCGAAGCCCTGAGCCACGCCAGAAAGATCGAGGACTGGCGAATCCCGGGCCCGGAAGTCCTTCTCGTCCTCAAATTCCTCGCCGCCGTCAGCCCCTGGCGGGAGCGCACGAAGCGGATGCAGGACGTCGTCGACCTGAGCACGCTTTTTCTGGCGATCGGGAGGGCTGAGCTGGACGAGGAGCTCGTGAGGAGCCTCGCGTCGCAGGTCTATCCGGGCGCCGAGTCCGAGCTCGAGGACCTGCTGGGACGGATCGAACGGGGCGAGCCCGTCGCCATCTGACCCTTGACGCCGATGACGGTCGAGACGTCTGAGCCCGCGCTGCCCGCCGGCAAGCCCCTGGCCAGCCGCCTGCGCGACTTCCTCGCCTGGCGCAGCCGGCCGTTGCGCGGCTGGCTGCGGCACTCCCTGGAGCCGCGCGGCCTGCGATTGCGGCGTCTGCGCCACCTGCGCAAGGTCCACGTCGGCTGCGGGCTCGTCCACCTCGACGGCTGGATCAACGTCGACCTGCAGAAGCTGCCCGAGGGCGACGTCGCCTTCGACGTCACCCGGCGCTTCCCCTTCCGCGACCTCACCCACGTCTACGCCGAGCACTTCCTCGAGCACCTGCGCGCCGCCGACGCCCTCGAATTTCTCGTCGCCGTCCGCCGCGCGCTCGCCCCGCAGGGACGCCTGCGGCTCTCGACCCCCAACCTCGACTGGGTGTTGACCCACGTCTATCGCGCCCGCGTGCCGGGCGAGGACGCGGACGCCCGCGTCGCCCGGGCCCTGGCGGTCAACCGGGCGTTCTACGGCTGGGGCCACCGCTTCCTGTGGAACCGGGAGACGCTGACGGCGGCCCTGGCGGCGGCCGGCTTCACGGACGCCCGCTGGTGCCGCTACGGCGAGAGCGACGAGCCGGCGTTCGCCGGCCTCGAGCGCCACGAGACCGGCCCGGACGAGGAGTCGCTGCCCCACGTGCTCATTGTCGAGGCGATGGCGGGAGACCCTACGGCTCCCGGTGCCCTGCGCGACCTCGCGGCACGGATCGAGCGCGAGGTCGGCCGCTACCTGGAGGACTGAGCGAGACCGAGAAGCGCCAGCGTCCGCCGGTCCTGACGGTCCACGATCAGGCGCTCCCGTCGCAGCTCGATCATGCCAGCGCTCCTCGTTCACCATCGCCGCGCGGACGGACCGCGTCCGCGTGGCTTGCCACGATAGAACGCGGTCGTGGCGGAGGTTGACGGAGCTGTCACAAAACGTAACCGCCGTCAGCAAGGAGCGGCTGGGTCCGCTCAGACGCTGTCCGCCGTCAGCAAGGAGCGGCTGGGTCCGCTCGGACGTATGCTGCGACCCGGAGGGGGAGGGATTTGGACGGCCGAGACCTTGCGCGTTCTCATCGTCTCGTCCTCATACGGCATGAGGATAGAGGCGAGTCTTGGAGGACGTTTGACGGATTTGTCACAGAACGTAACGTCGTCCGGGAATGGGCTAGCTAGACTCGCTCTGGCCATGCAGCCCAGCCGTCCCAAGAACCTGCCCGACCACGCCGAGCTTTGCCTCACCGCCCTCACCACGCAAGCGGATCGAGACCGCGTCATCGAAGTGCTCAAGGACGCTCTCGCAACCGCCGGCAATGTGAGGGTGAGAACCTGGGGCGACGTAGTGTCGATCGAGCTGATGCGCGGAGCCAAGAAGGTCTTCAGCTTCCAGATCGCTCAGCGGACCGCTCAGCTCCAGCCGTCGAGCCCCGCACCGTAGACGAACGTCCTCCTCGACAGCTTCGCCGATCTCCTGGCGTCCAAGATGGTCGCCCTGGTCGAACGCGGCGCGCCGCGGGACTTCCGTGACGTCTATACTGTGTGCCTTGGCGGCCTGGCGACGCCCGCCGAATGCTGGCGCCTGTGGCGCGAGCGCCAGCGGTCGGCGGCCTCCGACACGGACGCTCGCCGCGCTCGGCTGGCCGTGGAAACGCACCTCGCTCGAATCGTCCAGCACCGGCCCTTGGACAAGATCGCCGATCGGGAGGAGCGAGCCCGAGCGGAGCAAGCCCGCCGCTGGTATGAAACGGAGCTTCTCGATGCCCTCGTGGATTGACGGCACCCTCTATCCCGACACCGAGGTCCCCGAGGCGATCGAGACGCTCGAGGACCGCGTGGACTTCCTCGCCAGGCTGTGCTCGTCCTGGGACTTCGGCGTCCTGCCGGAGGGCGAGACGGTGGACGAGATCCGCAAGCCGGAATGGCGCGAAGCCGTCGACGCCTGCCGTCTCCTGACGTCGCCCGTCTATCACTTGCTGCGCAAGTGGCACGGCTTGCCGGGGCTCCCCTACCTCGGCCAGGAGCTGGCCTACATCCGGGACGATCCGAGCCTGGCTTTTGTCTGAACGCCCGGCCGACGCTCCAGGTACGACACGAGGCGACGCCGATCTGTACCTGCCCCACCCCTACGGATAGCCTCCGGATCCTCCTTTCGGGTGTTGTCCGCGCCCGGTCACCGCGTCATCGTCGTCGAAACGTGCGCGGGATTGCTGATGGCGCCACACTACACCACCACGCTGCCGGACGTCCGCTACTGGATGGAGCGGGTCCCCTGCCAGACGGGCTGTCCGGTGGGCACCGACGCCGGACGCTACGTCCAGCTCGTGGCCGCGGGACGGCTGCGCGAGGCCTACCTGACGGCGCGCGCGCCCAATCCGCTGGCGTCGATCTGCGGCCGCATCTGCGCCGCTCCCTGCGAGGACCGCTGCCGCCGCGGCAACTTCGACGCGCCGGTCTCGATCCGCGCCCTGAAGCGCCTGCTCACCGAGCGTTACGGCGTCGAGTCGCGCGAGCCCGACACCCACCTCGAGCTCGTCCGCGAAGGCGCCGGCGAGCCCGGCAACAAGTGGCGCTGGCACCTTTCGGCGCCGGCGGGCCTGGCCGGCGCCGCTGACGCACGTAAGGTCGCGGTCGTCGGCGCCGGGCCGGCGGGGCTGGCCTGTGCCCACGACCTCGCCCTCATGGGCTACCGCGTCACCGTCTTCGAGGCCAGCACCCGGGCCGGCGGTATGGCCTTCCACGGCATCCCCGAGTTCCGGCTGCCGCGCGGCGTGCTCGACAAGGAGATCCAGTCCATCGCGGCGCTCGGCGTCGACTTCCGCTACTCGACGCCGCTGACCCCCGAATTCGGTCTCGCCGAGCTACGCGCCGAGGGGTTCGAGGCTTTCTTCCTCTCCGTCGGCGCCCGGCGCGGGCGGATGCTCTCCTGCCCCGGCGACGAGCTCGACGGCATCGTGCGCGCCATCGACTACCTGATCAACGTCAACAACGGCTACCGGGTGCCGCGGGCCGAGCGGGTGCTGGTGGTGGGCGGCGGCTTCGTGGCCTTCGACGCGGCGCGCCTGGCGCTGCGGGCGGCAGCCGCGGAGGCGTCGGGGCAGGAGGCGGGCGGCGGCATGAACGCGGCCCTCGACGCCGCCCGCATCGCCGCGCGCGCCGGCGCCGAGGTGACGCTGGCCAGCCTCGAGAGCTACGAGGAAATGCCCGTCACCCGCACCGAGCAAGGCCGCGAGGAGCTCGAGCAGGCCCTCGAGGAGGGCGTGCGCTTCCTGCCCCAGCGCGGCGTGTCGCGCTTCGAGGGCGAAGGCCGCGTCGCCCGCGTGCACCTGATCGGCGTCCGGCGCACCTACGACGACGACGGCCGCTTCGCTCCCGTCTACGACGAAGGGATCGCCGAGGAGCTCGCAGCGGACCTGGTGATCCTGGCCATCGGCCAGCAGCCCGACCTCGCCTTTCTGAAACCCGCGGACGGCGTCGAGCTGACGCCGGCGCGGACCCTGGCGGTGCGCGGCGAGGACCTGGCGACCACGGCGCCGGGCGTCTTCGCCGGCGGCGACGCCGCTTTCGGCCCGCGCAACCTGATCGACGCGGTGGCCGACGGCAAGCGCGCGGCGCGCGGCGTCCACGCCCACCTCGGCGGCGGCCGGAGCGCGCCGCGCTACGTCTTCCGCTTCGAGAAGATCCCCACCCGGCAGTACGCGCGCAGCCCCGACTACGAGCGGCTCGAGCGCCAGGCGCCGCCGACCACCGACCTCGGCCGGCGCACCGGCATCAGCGAGGTGGAGAGCGGCTACGGGGAGGACGAAGCGCGGATCCAGGCCGAGCGCTGCCTCGCCTGCCACATCCAGACCGTCTACGACCCCGAGAAGTGCGTGCTCTGCAACCGCTGCGTCGACGTCTGCCCCGAGAGCTGCCTGAAGCTCGTTCCCCTCGACCAGCTCGACCTTCCCCCGCGCCAGCTCGAAGAGGCGCGCAAGCTCGCCGCTGTGGCGCCCGGCGAGGTGGCCTCGGCGATGATCAAGGACGACGAGGTCTGCATCCGCTGCGGCCTCTGCGCCATCCGCTGCCCCACCGACGCCATGACCATGGAGGTGCTCTACTATGA
>DASWIG010000068.1:0-35932 GCA_036397835.1 Thermoanaerobaculia bacterium | reverse complement strand
AGAGCGATCAGCGTAAAAAGTGCCAATGCGGCAAGCAGGCATCCGATGGCGCGACTGCGGTTTCTCATAGTCTGTCTCCTTCTTCCGGCTCCTTGTTCTGGTCCTCCACTACTCGAGAATCGGATGCATCCCGAACCGTCTCTCCATGTGAGCCCGGTGAGCCGCCTCACTCGTCCCCCTTGGTATCGACGTCATCTGCTCTAACGGCCTTCCTCCTACGCCGCCGGGGAGCAGGCTTCTTCTCGCCGACCTCGCGTGCCGGTAGCGGCTTCGCCAGCTCGACGATAGCCGCCCTCGTGCTCCAGAGCGCCTTCAATGCGTCCTCGATACCGCGCTCCAAGGCAACCACTCTGGAATCCTGGTGGAAGGGCGCGAGCCTTCTCGTGGAGATTCGCAGCGACATGTGCTCGCGGAAGCCCTCCACCAGCAGGGCCGCAGCCTGACGGACGGCGCTCCGATCCTCGGGATGAAGGTCGATGATCTTCATGGACGAGACTGTATCGGACCGCCGGAGGGTTCTTCGGCTCATTCTCCGTTTCATGGCCCTTTCAGGCTAAAATGGGGTCCCCGCCAGTAGGATTGGCCGCGAAAGATGCTCCGGGGGAAATATCGGCGCCGAATTGGCAGAGAATCCTGGCCTTGGGGGATTCTTTGCGGAGCTTTGGCGGCCAAAGCTGTTCATGGCGAGGTCGACCATCCATTCTTCTCCGCCAAAATTTCGTCTGACGAAATCGACTCGCCGTTTTCGAGGCCAAGACGGCGAGGAAAATTCCCCCGAGCCAGCTTTGGCGGCCAAAATCGGGCGATTTCGTCCCCCGGAACCGGCTTGGCGGCCAAGAGAGCCCGAAAATTTGCCCGGAGCCGGCTTTGGCCGCCAAGAAGGCTTGAAGATTCGCCCCGAGCCGGCTTTGCGGGCGCGGGCGCGCGCCGCGCGCGCCGCGCGCCCCTACACCGGGTCCTTGGGAGCGATCTCCGCGGCCACGCGCGCGGCCTCCCGCTCACGCTGCTCCTGGATTTCCTGGAGCCGCCGGTCGCGCACCCTGACGGCCTCGATCCGCAGGTCGGCCACGCGGTCGGATTCGTCGATGATCTCGATTCCCAGCGTCGTTTCCATGAGGTCCTCGAGCGAGACCAGACCGGCGATCCCGCCGTACTCGTCGGTCACCAGGGCCATGTGCTCCCGGCGCTCGGTCATGTGGCGCATGGCGCCGCCCACGCTCTGGCTCTCGGGCATGAAGAGGGCCTTGCGCGCGAAGCGCGCGAGCGGCGTATCGTGCGGCTCGCCCCGTGCCGCGGCCGCCAGCACCTCGCGCTGGAACACGAAGCCCACCACGTTGTCGCGCTCGCCCTCGTAGAGCGGGATGCGCGAGTACACGCGGACGTTGTCGTCGTCGAGGAAGCGGCCGATCGTCGTCGCCGCCGGCAGCATGGCGATCACCGTGCGCGGCGTCATCACGTCCTCGAGCTTGATCTCGTGATAGCGCAGGACGTTGGAGACCACCCGCGCTTCGGCCGCGGGCAGCGACCCGTCGCGCGCCGCCGCCGACACCATCGCCGCCAGCTCGCGGCGCGAGATCGGCCGGACTTCTCGGTTACGAGCCAGGAAGTTGGTGATCTGGCTCGTCAGCAGCAGCGCCGGCTTGAACAACCAGATGAGGGCCCGCACGCTGAAGGCCGTGAAGCCCACCAGGTGCGGCGCGTAGACCACTCCCAGAGTCTTGGGGACGATCTCCGAGCCGATCAGGATCAGGACGATCAGGGCGGCCGCGAACAGGCCCACCCAGGGGACCGCGATCCCGGCGAGGACCAGGGACTTGTCGCCGAAAAGCGTCTCGGCCCGCGTGCCGGCCAGCGTGGCGCCGGCGGTGTGGGCGACCGTATTGAGGATGAGGATCGCCGAGAGGGCGTCGTCGACGCGTTGCTGCTTGAGCTGGAGGAGCAGCGCCGCCCCCCGGTTCCCGGCCTCCTTGCGCTCCATCAACGTCGCCAGCCGCGCCGACAGGAACGCGCCTTCGAGGATCGAGCACCAGAACGAGAAGCCGACCGCGGTGGCGACGTAGATCAGGAGTAGGACCATGGCGCGCGCCGATCCTACATCGGAACAGGCGTGCGCGGCTACCTCACCCGGGCGAGGGCGTCACGGCGTGATCCAGGTCCCGGTCTTGCCGGCGAGCGCGTCGATCAGGGTGAAGACGTCGGTGACGAGCACCCGGTCTCCCCCCTCCTCCACGAACTGGCACGCGGCGCGGATCTTGGGCTCCATGCTGCCGGGCGGGAAATGGCCGGCGGCCAGGTAGGCGCGCGCCTGCGCCACCGTCAGCGTTTCGAGGTCGCGCTGCCGCGGCGTGCCGTAGTCGAGGGCCACGCGCTGGACGCCGGTGAGGATGAAGAGCTCGCGCGCCCCGACCTCGCGCCCCAGGACGGCCGAGGCCAGGTCCTTGTCGATCACCCCTTCGACCCCCTTGAGGAGGCCGCTGCGGGTGCGCACCACCGGGATGCCGCCGCCGCCGGTGACGATCACCAGGGCGCCGGCGTCGATCAGGGTGCGGATGAGCTGCCGTTCGACGACCCGGATCGGCTGCGGCGAGGCCACCACCCGCCGCCAGCCGCGGCCCTTGTCCTCCTTCATGATCCAGCCGCGCTCGGCGCGCAGCTTCTCGACCTCCCCTCCAGGGAACGCCGGGCCGACGAATTTCGTCGGGCTGCGGAAGGCCGGATCGGCGCGGTCCACCTCCACCAGCGTGAGCAGCGCGCAGACCGGCTTCTCCAGGCCAAGGCGCAGGAACTTGTTGCGCAGCACGCGCTCGATCATGTAGCCGAGCCCCCCTTGCAGGTCGGCCACCATGACGTCGAGGGGCAGGTCCGGGGCCTGGCCGCGGGCGAGCTCGACGCGGATCATCTGGTTGCCCACCTGCGGTCCGTTGCCGTGGGTGAGCACGACCTCGTAGCCGCGCCGGACCAGGGTGACGACGCTGCGGAGGCTGCGGCGCAGGTTGGCGTAGTCCTGGGCCACGCTGTCGTCGCCGCCGGCCTGGGTGATGGCGTTGCCGCCGATGGCGACGATCACCCGGCGGTCGTGGCGCGTCGCGGCGCTCTCTTGTGGGCTCTTTGCGGCCATATCTCGGCCTCGCGGCAGGGAGGAGCGCATTCTAGTACGGACCGAGCGCCGACGAAGGCGCCGGAGAACGGACAGGACACGGCGAGCAGAACCGTGTAAGATGCACCGGATATCCGCCGACAGGGTGTCGCGGAGCTCGCGGGTCACGGGATCGAGCTAAGCTGGGGAGTGTGCTGATGAGTCAGAAGATCCGAGTTCTCGTCGCGGACGAGCCGACCGCCTTGCGCGACGAGCTCTTGCGCGTGATCGAGTCGCAACCCGACATGGAGCTCGTCGGGCAAACCGAAAGCGGCGCCGAGGTGCGGGGCCTGGTCGGCCGCCTGGAGCCCGACGTCGTGCTCCTGGACCTGGCGGTCCCGGGCGGCGGGCTGCGCGCCATGGAGGAGCTGACCGACCGCTATCCGCACATCCGGGTCGTCGTGCTGGCGGTGCACGAGGACATCTCGCTGCTGCGCTCGGTGCTGGCGATCAACCAGATGGGGTACGTGGTGCACCGCTCCGCCCACGCCGAGCTGCTGTCGGTGATCCGCAAGATGCACGGCGGCCGCGGCTACATCGAAGTCCCGACCGGCGGCTTGCGAATCGATCCCGGCTTCGATCCTCACTCCCCCAAGGGCCGCGAGCTGCAGGCGAAGCTCGACCTGCTCTCCAGGCGCGAGCGCGAGGTCTTGCGCGCGGTGGCCTACGGATACACCAACCGCGAGATCGCCGGGCGGCTCGGGATCAGCGTCAAGAGCATCGAGACCTACCGCTATCGGCTGGCCGACAAGCTCGAGTTCAGGAACCGCGTCGACCTGGTGCGCTTCGCGCTCGAGTGCGGCCTGCTGCGCACCGACAGAGAAGGCTTTACCCGCAACCCGTAACCCGCCGGCTCCGCGCCGCGAGCCGCGCCCGCGCCCGGGCGGCCTCTCGAAGACCATGCTCAAAGACCTGATCGCGCTCTTCCGCCCCACGCACTGGATCAAGAACGTCTTCGTCTTCATGCCGCTGCCTTTCGCCCTGGCGAGCGGCGCCCATTTCGACCTGCCGCGCTTCCTGCTCGGCCTGCTCGGGTTCTGTCTCGCGAGCTCGGCCGTCTACGCGATGAACGACGCCCTCGACGCGGAGCGCGACCGCCGGCATCCGAGGAAGCGCGACCGCCCGGTGGCCGCGGGACGCGTCAGCGCGGCGGCGGCGCTCTCCTCGAGCGCGGCGCTGGCCTCCCTCGGCGCCGGCCTCGCCTACCTCTCCGGCAGCCGGCTGGCCCTCGCGATCCTCCTCCTCTACGTGGGCCTCAACGTCTACTACAGCCTCCACGGCAAGAACGTGCCCCTGCTCGACGTCTGCCTGCTCTCCTCCGGGTTCGTGCTGCGGGTGCTCCTGGGTTGCGCTCTCGTCGACGTCGAGCCCTCCAACTGGCTGCTGCTCTGCTCCTCGGCCCTCGCCCTCTACCTGGCGCTCGCCAAGCGCTGGGGCGACCTGGTCAAGGGCGTCGCCGCCGAGCACCGTCCGAGCCTCGCCGGATACAACCGCGAGTTCCTGCACCAGGCCATGGGCATCATGACCGCCACCACCCTCATCTCCTACGCCCTCTACTGCATGGAGGCGACGGTCCTGGTGCCGGGCCGCGAGTTCGCTTCGCTCCCTTTCGTCGTCTTCGGGGTGCTCGAGTACCTGCGGGTCGTGCACGTGCGGGAAGAGGGCGCTTCCCCCGTCGAAACATTGCTCTCCTCGCCCGCGCTCGTCCTCTGCGGTGTGGGCTGGGTGGTGGCTACGCTGTGGAGCGTGCGTTTGTTTTGAGCATCCTCGGAACGAGATTGACGGAAGTCGTCAATCCCGCGCACTGTCCACTTTAGAGGATACTCTCGGGTGCTTTGTCCTCCATAGCGGACGTTTTTGGTTCTACTGACCGTTCATATTGCCCCGATAACCGGCCTGCCAACCGGTCGGATTCCCGACCAAGCGTTCAGTAGAATCGAATTTCGTGGGCACCGACCTATCGACCAGTCGGTCAAAAGTCGTCCAGACCCGAGCCCGAATTTGCCGGATCCTGCAAAAATTGGGCGGTCCGGCAATTCCAAGTGGCGAGATCATTCAGAAACGTCAATTGGCATGCCGCTTGCACCACGAAATCGCGGCTTGCGTGATCGACTTAGGGACAAAGAGTGCTGGGACAGAAGCTTTGCACCGGGACGTCGATCTCGGCATCGCTGGGGGTCCACCAGCTTGTGTAGGAAAGGGGTTTGGTGATGAAAAAGTTGAATGTCCTCGTTGCTGTTCTTTTGACTTTCGTCTTCGATGCCGCTAGAGCTCATGATAAGTCACATTGGTCTATTCGTCCGCTGGTACGCGGCGCCGCAATCCAGAGCACCAACGGCATCGCCGTCGGCCCCGACGGCAATCTGTACGTCGCCACCGTCTTCGGCCGCGAGATCGCGGTGGTGGACCATCGCAGCGGAGCCGTACTCGCTCGCCTGGGTCCCGACGTCGGGGTCGAGTCTCCGGACGACCTGACTTTCGGTCCGGACGGCGCTCTGTATTGGACGTCCCCTTTCACCGGTGAGGTCGGGCGCCTCAGCAGCGACGGAGAGATATCGACCGTCGCCAAGTTGCCGCTCGGCGTGAACCCGATCGCCTTCAACTCGCAGGGGCGCCTGTTCGTCGCCGCGGTCATCTTCAACGACATGCTCTACGAGATCGATCCGGAGGGCGTCGCGCCTCCGCGGCTGATTCTCGAAGGCGCCGGCAACCTCAACGGCTTCGCCTTTGGCCCCGACGGTATGCTCTACAGCCCGCAGGCTTCGACGCGATCGGTGCTGCGCATCAACGTCGATGCGACGAGCCTCGAAGACGCTGCAAGTATCGCGGCCAGCGAATTCACATTCCCGGCGGCGGTCGACTTCGACAGCTATGGCCGACTTTACGTCAATGACGCCGGCGCTGGCAAGATCGTACGCATCGACCTGGCGACTGGCGTCCGCGAAGACTTCGCCACGTTGCCCACCGGGGTTGACAACATCACATTCGATGAAGACGACAATCTCTACGCCACCAGCCTGCTCGACGGTTCGATCACCGAAATACGGCCCAACGGCCACAAGCGGCTGATCCATCGCGGTGGGATGATCCTGCCGGGAGGCTTGACGATGCTCACGGCCGATCGCTTCGGCCGGCGCGAGGAGCTCTGGGTCGCCGATCTCTTCACTCTGAAGGCTTACGACAGCACGAGCGGCCGGCTGCGTCGGATCGAGCGTGTGATCCCCCTGACTTCGGTGCTGGTGTCGCCGGCTACGGTCGCCGCCGACGGCGACCGGCTGATCGTGACCTCGTGGCTCGGAAATGCCGTTCAGGTCTTCGACGTCACCAGCAACTCGGTGGTCGTCAGCATCAGGGACTTCGCCACGCCGCTCAACGCGATCGCCTTCCAGGGCGATCTGGTGGTCGCCGAGCTGCGCACCGGCTCGGTGGTGCGCACGCCGATGGCGCAACCGGCGCCGCGCACGGTCCTCGCGACCGGGCTCCTCGCGCCGGCGGGCCTGGCGGCGGTGGACGACAATCTGTGGGCGACCGACAACCTCGCCGGCACCCTTCTCCAGCTCGTCGCCGAGGGTCAGGTCCTCACTCCGCCGCGGCTGGTGGCCTCCAAGCTGGCGCGGCCCGAAGGCCTGGCGACGTTGTCGGACGGAAGCCTGGTCGTCGTCGAATCCGGAGCCGGCCGTGTCTCGCGGGTCAAGCCTGAAACCGGCGCGGTGTCGACCATCGCCGCCGGCATCGAATTCGGCCCCCCGCCCCCGAACGTGCCACCGACCTGGCTGTTCAACGGCGTCACTGTCGACGCCGACGACCAGATTTACGTTTCCTCAGACGAAACGAACGTGGTCTACAAACTCAAGCGTCGGCGGTAACCGCCTCCTTGGCCTGTCGAGGCTATCGGCTTGCCGTGTCGTCGCTTGCCTGACGGAGGTAAAGGAGCCGTTTGTCGACAGTCCATGATTCGCCGCCATCGAGCGAAACCTCGAGGTCGACGCTGAACGAGTCCTCCGTGAGGTCATGGATGACCTCACGCGAGTGATACGTATTCTCATAGACCGTCCACGTGGTGCCGCTGGCGACGTTGGACACGGCAAGCCGACCCTCCGCCAGCACGCCGGCGAGGAGGTCCGCCTGCGAGGCGAAGTTGTCGAACCGAATGACCCTGAAGACCTCTCTGAAGCGGTCGTAAGCATAGAGCTTGTCAACGTTCCACCTGAAGCCGCCGCAGGAGTAACTCAGTGTCTCGGCCAGAAGCGCGCCTCGCTGGCGTTTTTCGATGACGGAAGTGCCTTCAGACTCGAGCCACGGCCCGCCCGGCGTTCCTCGACACTCGGCCTTGACCTTCCACTCTCCCGCCAGGCCCTCCAGCCACGCCATCCCGGCGGGAAGAGGCAGCGAGAACAGGTCGCGGTCGATCTCGACGTTGATCCGCGCCTGTTCGACCGCGAATTCCAGGAAATCGTTCCCGATCTCGACTTCGACGTGATGTGGGATCACGATCCGTCCAACCTTGCGATAATCCGAATAGAAGCTCCGCTGCTCGGACTTCGTGCCATGATAAGCTCCGGTAGAGATACGTGCCATAGGCAGAAACGTGTCGGCATCCAAATACCATTCCTCGACACCGCCGCCGCTCACCGTCACCACGGCCTTGTAGTAGGGCACTCCTTCGAGCTCGGCTTTCCCCAGTACTTCTATCGCGTGCCCGCTCTCGGCGGGCGCGACGAAGACCGGCGCCAGGGGCGCATCAGCTCGAATCGCTCGCGCATGCGGGCTCGGGGCCTCGATCGACCAACTGGCTTTGGATACCATGGTGATCTCCGTTTTCCACCAAGCCGTTTCCCCATCATAGCCGACCACCAGATCGCGCGAGCCCTCGCTGTACTCGAGGCGGTATAGATCAGGCCGTTGCCGAAGCACCAAGAACGGCCGCGTCCGACTGAAGCTGCTGTGCTCTCCCGAGACCTCCAGCGTCTCGACCTCAGCCCACGCCTCGCGACCGCCGAGAGCCTCGGCCACCCGCCGCAGGACCTCCTCCGGAGGCAGCTCCTGCGGCGACGCCGATCCAGCCGCAAGCATAACGCCCCAGGCCACGAAAGCTAGAATCCACGCGTGAAGCCTCGCTGCCGTCACCTCCGGCCGCCCGTCCATCACCTGACGAGGTCTATGCACACCATCCCCCTGTGGTTTCTGAGAAACAGTTTTCCACGCGACAGCGAGGGCGCCGTCCAGGTGGGTCCTTCGAGCACCTTCATCCTGCCGAGCTCACGGTACTCCTCGGGGGTCGCCTCCGCCACGGCGAGCATACCCTGATCGCTCAGCACGATCAGCAATCCATCGCCGACGATCAGCGAGCCCTTCCCCAAGCCGCGCTTGGCCCAACGCACCTCCGCCGACTCCGCGTCGAGGCACTTGAGCGTCGCGTTGTCGAAACCATAGATGTGGCCCCCATGAAAGACCGACGATCCCCAAGAGTTCCTCATCTGTCGCTGGCGCCACCGAGGCTCGACGTTGAACCCGGAGTCCTGGTCTGCGACCTCGATGAGCACGGCACCGACATCGTTCCCGGTCGAGGCGAATATCATGCTGGGAGCGACGAAGACGGGTTGTGAAATATTGAATTGAACCCACGGGAACTGCCAGAGAACCTCGCCGGACGGGCTCACGGCGGCGATCTCCTGCGGCATGACCTGGACGATCTGTCGCTGACCCGCGATCTCCATCAGGGCTGGCGACGAGTGAGCGCTGCCGGCGTCGAGAACGCTCCATCTCGTCCTGCCGGTATGCTTGTCGAGGGCCACCAGCGATTTCCCGTTCCCCGCTCCGGTATACGCAATCAGCACGTCGTCGACGATCAGCGGCGAGCTGCAGTGACCGAACTCGGAAGTGTTGGTCTCCTCGTAATCCGGTATCATACCTTCCATGTTGAATCGCCCGCGTGACGGGCCGAAGGTCGCGACGAGATTCACTTCCCAGAGCAGACCACCGTCCGCGACGTCGAGGGCGAGAAGACGCCCCGCGCTGCCCAGCACGTAAGCGACTTCCCCATCGATCGTCGGCGTTGCCCGCGGTCCGTTGCCCCACTCGTCGAGATACTTACTGCCGATCTTGACGCTCCATCGCGGCGAACCGTCGGCGGCGCTGAAAGAGCCGGCTAGCTCCTCGTCGCCTACGGCGTAGAGGGTGTACAAGTCGTCGCCGGCGACGGAAATCCCGGAAAACCCTTCGCCGAGCTCCTGACGCCACAGAATCGGCGGCCCGTTCTCAGGCCATGTCCGCGTCAGGCCGCTCTCCTTCGAGACACCGGATCGTCCGGGTCCGCGAAACTGCGCCCACCCGTCCGCGGGTGTAGCGGATTGCTCACCCAGCGCCCAGCCCGAGAGCAAGAAAGCGGCGAGCAGCATGAAGATGGGTCGATGACGATTCGTCGTATTCGCGCTCATGGTCTTTCTCTTCGTTCGTTGAGAGGAAGGACTGGAGGCGGCTCAGAGATAACCGAGGGCTCGGAGCCGCTCCATCTCCTCGCTGCTCAAGCCTTGGGCCGCGTCATCGTCGGCCTCCAGCCGTTGCGCGAGAACGAGCTTCTGCCAGGCGGCCAAGTGCTCCCGGAGCCGCGCAACGACATCGGGGTTCTGCGCCGCAACGTCGTTCTGATCGAGGGGATCGTCACGACGATGGTAGAGCTCGAATTCAGGTGCGCCCGCCGCCCGCCTCGAGTTGTGAATCAGCTTCCAACCTTCGAAGAGGATGGCTGTCGATTCCGTGTCGCGCGGAGCCGGAGTCCCGAAGTGAGTCGTGGCCGGCTTTTCGCTGAACGCGGGGCTCCGCTTCCAGCTCTCTCGACCCCCTACGACCAGCAGCGGCCGGAGACTCTCTCCCTGAGCTTGCTCCGGTGCCGTCAGCCCGCTGAAGTCGAGGAGCGTGGGCATCACGTCGATCAGCTCGACCGTCTCCTTGACGACGGTCCCCTCGGCGATGGACGGCGGGTAGTGAAGAATCAGCGGCACGTTGATGAGCTCTCCATAGATGCTCTGGCCATGGAACATCCTACCGTGGTCGTGGAATTCTTCACCGTGGTCGCTGGCGAAGACCACGAGGGTCTTCTCTCGCAGGCCCAGCTCGCGCAACCTCTCGAAGAGCCGGCGTACTTCGACGTCCATGGCGCGAATCGCGCCGTCGTACCATTCGAGCTCGCGTTCGACGTACGCCGCCGAATCGAGCGCCGCGGTTTCGAGCTCGGCTCGCGTCGGCGTCCCCGTGACTTTCAGCCCCGGTTCCTCGATGAACCTCCTCACCTGCATCTGGTTGAACCGGTGCTCATGGTGCCACTGCGGATCGGACCAGATCGCGTTGAACGGGCTCCGCGGCTCGTACGGGCTGTGAGGGTCGAAGATGTGCAGGAACGCGAAGAACGGCACCCCGCGATGGCTTTCCAGCCAGCGCGCCAGGCGGTCGACATACTCCCGCGCGTTCTTGCTCTCGTTGAGAAAGTCGGTTTCGTGCAGGGTTTCGAATCCCTGGTGCAGGTTCACGAATTGGCCCGTGAACGGCACCGAGGACAGGCCCACGGTGGCATACCCCGCAGCCCGATAGACTTCGGCGAGAGTAACGGCCGAGCTCGGCAGACGGTCGAGAAAGTCGTTGGCGTTGTGGCTGCTGGGGTAGAGGGAGGTGAAGAGAGAGACGGCCGAGGCCTTGGTCCAGCTCGCCTGGGCGATCACGTCCTCGAAGTGAGCGCCCTTCTTCGCCATCTGTTTGAGAAACGGGGCGGTTGGCCGAGAGTGGCCGTAGAGGTCGAGGCGGTCGGCGCGGAGCGTGTCGGCGAGGATGAAGATGACGCCAGCGGGGACCGGAGGGCCTCCGCTGGCCGCCGCCAGCGGGCTCTCCAGGTTCCGGACCGCTGGCGAGCCCCAGAGACCAAGGGCCCCGTCGTCTTCGGCGGCGAGCGAGAGCTTCAACGTCACCTGCCTCCCCGCCAGGTCCGGCAGGGGCATGAAGACCTCCTCCCAACGGTGCGGCGTCGACACCGTTCGCTCGACGAGAAGCTCGTCGGCGGTCCCGGCGCCCACCAGGACCCTGAACGTGACCGGTCGCTCTTCGACGGTTCCCACGGCCAGGTCGAGGACCGGCTTCGCCGGCAGCGACACGTCCCAGTCGATGGTCTCGGGCACGCGAGTGACGACCGTCTCGCGGTACTCGTTGGCCAGGCCGTGCCAGCCGATTCCGGAAGGTATGCCGGCCAGGTACTCGCTGCGGAAGACGAATCGCAGCGACTCGATCTCGAAGCTCGCGCCGGCGGCGTCGGTCGGCCGCAAGAGGATGTGCCGCACGTCCGCGGAGCGTCGTTTGAAGAAGCTCTCGAGGCTGTACGTCTGGAGATCGCCGGCCACGATCGGCGTGCGGGTCTGCCATGGAAGGTCGGCGGCGGCCGCGAGGATGGCGGGGAAGTTCACGGTTTCGTCCGGCAGCAAGAGGAAGGCGAGCTCGGTGCCAGCGGACACCTTGAGGCGAATCCGGATCTCATGGAGAGGATCGGGATCGTCAAGACCCGATCCGCGTTCGAAGTGGAGGATCGGGGAGTCGCTCGTCGTCCGTCCCGAAAGGCGCCCGTCCTCCACCCTCAGGCCGGCGATGCCGGCGGCTGCCCGCCATCCCCGAGTCTGCGGATGGAGAGGATGGAGCGGGCCGGTCGGCGGTTGGTCGAAACGCCACTCCGTGGGCGTCCGCGGCTCATGGCCGGTGGCGGCCGGCGTTCCCACGATGCTCCCGGGACCGATCTGATCGACCAGGCGTTGGCTCGGCACGACCTGAGAGACCGGCTCAGAACAGGCAGCGCTCCCAAGGAGGAGAGCGACGAGGAGAACCCGGCCGGGGGGCCGGGCTCGGGGCGTCGTAACGACGTTCGGAGAAAGGTGTATCATCCAGGGCTTCCTGTCGACGCGTCCAAAGTATCCGAGCCGCCGCCGCCGCCGCTGTCGAGGGGTGCTCGAAGCGATGCGGACGGGGGCCCGGGAATCGAGGTGAGTGAGGGCTGAACGCAGACGGTACCCGAGAAGCCGACGGCCTGTGCCGCGGCTTCTCCGACCTAGAAACTGACGGCGAGGCTCACGATGGAGTAAGTGCCGTCGTTGAACTCGACTACGAACGGTTGCAGGCGAAGACCCTCGGGCGTCATGACGGGTCGAAAGCCGCTGATCTCGCCGTCGTACCAGTGGTATTCCGCCTTCAACACGATGTTGGAGGCGAAGGAATAGACCAGGGAAAAACCGTCGTCCGTCAGGAAGTCGATCTCAGAATCTGCGAGGAAGAAATCGGAGTGGTTCTTGACTCCGGCGAACTCGCTTTGGGCGTAGATGTCGAACTTGTCGTTGAGGCGAAAGCCGACTTGCAAGTAGTAGTTCTCGTTGAAGCCTCTGGAAGTGAATCCGAGCTGCGGGCTGACGAATGGCCCACCGAACTTCCGCCATTCGGCGCGCACCATGAAGCGGTCGAAGTTCCCATCGAGGGAGAAGAAGTAGTCGTCAAGGCGGCTCTTCTCGCCTTCACGCCTGAAAACGCCTTCTTGCCCTTCGGTGATGTTCCGTCTCTGGAAACCGGCACCGAGACGCAGGCCGTTCACCGGGGTATTGAGCCAGAGCTGGGTGCCGAAGGAGTCCTCGGTGTGGGCGATCTTCGGGGGCTCCCTGGGATCGAAGACCGAGAGCTCGATCAGATCCCACTCGCCGCCGTAGAAGTTGGTTTCGAGGCTCCAGTCGGAGGACGGCCAGAGCGTATGGGCCAGGAGCAACCCGTCGACGGTCTCGCTGGTGAAGGTGCCCTCGCGGTAGAAGGTGTAGGGAGGCCGGTAGAACGGGAGGATCGTTCCGACGTCCCGGATCTCGTTGTAGATACCCAGAGGAATCTGGATCCTGCCCACCTTGATCGACGTGTTATTCGTCAACTTCCGCTCATAAAACGCCCAGTCGAGCTCGATTTCGTCCTCGACCAGCTCGATCGGGCTGTCGCCCAACGCCCGGCTGCTGAGCTGCACGACCATCAGGTCCTCGGGTGAGATCTGGTAACGGAACTGGAGGGCGAGGAAGCGGTAGTCGGAGGTCCCCTCCTCGGGAATGCCGAGGGCGATCTCGTCGGAGTTGGGCCCGCCGTCGGTGAAGTCCGCGGTGGCGTAAGCCTGCGTCAGAAAGCCGTGGATTTGAAACTTCGCGGGCGCAAGGGCGGCGGGTGCGGTCGATTCAGCGGGCTGAACGGCGGCGCCGGTGCCGGCGTCGTCCGTCGAGCGAGCCGAGTCCTCTCCCTCGGCGGCGACGACGGCGTCGCTCGTCACGGCGCCATCGGCCCTCACCGAAGGTACGCCGCCCCAAAGCGTGACCGCCAGCGTCACGGCCCCCGTCGCAACCATGCTCTTCAACTCTACTCTGTTGACCATGTCATCTCTCCGTGCGCTCGGATCGTTGCGCGCTTCAGAAGTCCCCGATCCTTCGATACGGCGGCATTATAGAGGGCGGGAGAAGGGCGGTCAAGCAGTATTTCGACGACCCGCCGCGACTCCTGGCGCCGAGTCTCGCAGGACAGAATACCGAACACTCGGTAGGTTCCTCATCAATGACGCGAGGGGGGTGTTCAAGGGTTGTGTCGACGGCGAGGGATAGCCCTTACATAGCGCCCGGCAGCCGAAGTCAGGCCAAGCTCCCCTGTTCGCGCTTCGGCTCACGACTTCCTCAGCTCCATGACCGAGACCAGGGAGGTCGCCGGGACGATCCGGAGCAGCTTGAAGCCGGTCGCGCCGAAGAGCGCCAGGAACTCCTCCTTGCTGCGGATCCGGCCCGTCAGGAAAGTCATGATACTGATGTCACACTCCCGCACCAGGGACTCGGTGTCTTCGGAGCGGACGATGCCTTCGATGACGAGCAACCGGGCGTCCTCGTCCATCGCCTGCCGGACGTTGCGCAGGATCCGTATGCTCTTCTCCTCGTCCCAGTCGTGGAGGACGCGCTTGAGTACGTAGAGGTCGTGCCCGGCAGGCACGGAACCGAAGAAGTCGCCGGCGACGACGCTGCAACGATCGAGCAGGCCCGCTTCCCGCAAGCGTTCCGGTTGCTCGACGACCTGGGGCTGATCGTAGAGGACGCCTCTGGCGTCCGGAGAGGCCAGGAGGATCTCCGTCAAGAGTCCGCCCCGTCCACCTCCGAGATCACAGATCGAGCCGGCGGCGGAGAAGTCGTAGACCCGGGGGATGACTTTCTCTTCCGGCACCGAAAGGCTGAGCTGGGCGCCGTCCACCCTCCTGGCTCCCTCCATGTCGCTCATCAGATAGTCGAAGAAGCTCCGGCCGTGAACGTGATCGAAACCGGGCACCCCGGTCTTGACCGTGTGGGGCAGGCCGCCGTAGGCGGACCACATGACGTCGTTGTCGAAGCGCAGGAAATCCCGCATGGAGCCAGGTGTGTCGGCGCGCAGCAGTCTCGAGACCTCGTTGAGGCGAATCCGACCCTCACCGTCCTGGTCGAAGACCTCGTGCTTGACGAGTAGACGCAGCAGGCGGCCGAGCGACGGTGCATGGGAGTCGGTCGCGGCGGCGATCTGCTCGACCGATTTGGGCTGGTCGCCGATCGCGTCGGCCACGCCGAGCTCGGCAGCTACGTGAAGGGCTCGCGGCACTGTCCAGGAGAAACCGAGCTCGAAGATCCTGGCGCGGGCGGTTTCCTCGCTCGTCTGTGCGGCCGCGAGGGGCTCGACTCGCACGGGTTCGGCAACGATCGTCTCGACGTCCATCTGTTCGGCTCCTATGAAGATCAGGGATCGATGAAGTTGAAGACCTCCGCCCAATAGCTCGCGGCGATCTCCTCGCTCTGGATGCGGGGGACGTGGCCGGCACGGTCCAGGATCACGAGCTTCGCTCCGTCCGTACCGTAGTCGGCGGCCAGGTCGTGGGGATCGTCGGGCCCGGGGACGAAGTCGCCCTTTCCCACCAGGATCAGACCCGGCACCCGGGCGAGGCCGGGATCGAAGTAGGGAAGACCGCCGGCGAGCCACCGAAACGGCCCGGCGGGATAGCCTCCCGGCTGGGTATCGTAGGTGTAACGCCGCACCTGCTCGTTGGGCGTGTTGACGAGGAACTTGTCGTAGGACTCCGGGGGGTTCCGGGTGTAGCCGTCCGGAAACGCATTGAGGAAAGCCGTCCATTCCGGCGAGACGATGAGCTGATGCGCGAGGGTCTTGTACAGGATCGTGCTGATCACACAGCCCCTCACCCGGTCGCCGTCCGCGGCGAGCTGAGTCGCCATCGCGCCGCCGATCGATTCGGCGACGACGTCGACCTTCGGCACCGCGCGGAAAAACCGGACGTAGCGCAGGATCTGGCGCAGCGCCGCGACGTTGTCCGCGAGAGTCACCGTATTGCCGTCGTCCGGGCGGTAGCTCTCGCCGACGCCGAGGTAATCGACGGTATAGGCGAAGAAACCCCGCTCGGCCATCATCGCCGGGCCGTCGTAGCCGGGTACCGGGATGCTCCAGTAGCTGCCGCGGGTCACGGGTCCGCCGAGCATCAGCGCGGCCCGGCGCGGCCACCGGTGCCAGGCCTTGAGGGTGAAGGACTCGGTGACGTGGAGGTGGCGGCCTTCGGCGATCGGGATCCTGTGCGTCAGCGAATAGACCGTCGCCGGGAGCAGCGGCAGCCGTTCGCCGTGAGCGGCGAGCGCGGCGGCGACCTCCGGCGAGTCGAGCAGTGCCGGCGCCGGGTCCGCCACCTCCTCGAATCCGGCGCCGTCCAGATGCCAGGCTGTCCCGTTCGAGATCCGAGGTCCGGAGGTCGGCGACGGTTCCTGGCTCATGAGAGGCTCTCCCTTACGGCACTGGTCTTGGTGTGGGCGAACGCCTGGGACAGGCGAAGGCGGCGACGACGGCGCGGGATTGGAAGGTCCTCGACGGACCAACCGGTTGGTAGGTTACTCTACTCGACGATCCAGGCGGGAGTCAATCCCCCAGGGTGACCATCTCGCGGACGAAGCCCGTCACCTCGGCCTTGCTGCGGTGGAAATGCCGGTCCTGGCGGCGGACGAGCATCGGGAGATGGGTGGGCGACATGACGACGTTGACGTTGACGTCGATCCGGGATTCGGGGACCATCTCCAACCGGTAGCGCTGGACGAGGGTGGCGAGGACCGTGCGCATCTGCATGCCGCCGAACGCCGCGCCGATGCAGCGGTGCGGACCGGCGCCGAAGGGCAGGTACTCGAAGCCGCTGGGGTCGATCTCGAGCCAGCGGCCGGGCTCGAAGCGCAGCGGATCGCGATAGACGTCCGGATCATGGTGGGTGACGAAGGGGCTGTAGAGGACCTCGCTGCCGGCCGTGATCTCGTAGGGACCGAGGGTCGTCGTCTCGGCCGCGACGCGCGGAAAGAAGACGCCCGGCCCGAGCACCCGGAGGCTCTCTTTGACGACGCGGTCGAGCACCGGCAGGTCGTAGATCTGCTCGTAGGTGGGCGGCGTGCCGCCGAGCCGGTCCGTGAGCTCTTGGTGGAGCTCGGCCGAGACCTCGGGATGCTGTGCCAGCAGGAAGAGCGTCCAGCAGATCGCGCTCGTCGCGGTGTCGTGGCCGGCGAAGAAGAGCACGAACGCCTGGCTGACGAGCTCGGCTGGCGACAGGCGGTTGCCCTCCTCGTCGTGCGCCCTGATCATCATCATGAGCGCGTCGTCACCGACGCCGGAGGCACGCCGGCGCTCGATCTCGGACCGGATGAGCGCTTCCGCCTTTTCCATGTCGAGCCGCAGGCGACGGTAGGGCATACCGGGAAGGTCGAGGGGAATCAGCGTCACCGGCGAGAAGAGCGCGTCGATGACATGGCGGATGGTGAGCGAGATGGCTCCGGACTTGCCCGTGGGATCGAGGCCGAGGAGGGCCTTGCTGGCGACGCTGCGGGCGAGCAGGTTGATCTCACGCAGCATGTCGACCCGTTGCCCGGCTTGCCACCGGTCGAGCATCTGCTCGGTGTAGTGGACGATGTCCTGGTGATAGCTCTGCAAGTGCTCGCGGGTGAACGTGGGATTCAGGAGCCGCCGTTGCTGCACGTGCTTGGGGCCATTCATGAACAAGATATTGTTGGAAAGCCGTTCAAACGTCTCGGTCTTGGGGCCTCGTGGGCGGTGCACCGGGAAGACGTCGGGGCGGGTGAGGATCTGCTTGTTGATTTCCGGTCCGAAGCCGAAGATCGTGCGTCCCTGGTGCGCCGTGGGCTGCGTGAATAGCGTCGGGTGGTCGCAGTCGACCAGAGAGGCCACGTCGCCATGCGTCTTCTTGAGCCCGGACAGGTAGGCAACCGGATTGCGGAAGAAGCGTAGGGCGTTGCCCCGCCAGCCAAGGATCGACATCGGGGTCGGACCGGGGGGAGGCGAGCCGGTGCCGGGGGCGGAACGGGCGGAAGTCATCTCATCCTCCTGCAGCTTGCGGCCCGGCCTCGTGCTTCCTCCGCTCCGTCGGAGCGGAGCCCAGGGGGCATAGACAGTCGACCGGCCTTGTAGTACGTTACGGGCGCCGTCGGGCGAAGAATTCTATGAAGATCCTGGGCATCTCCTGCTTCTACCACGACGCCGCGGCCTGCCTGGTCGTCGACGGCGAGATCGTCGCCGCCGCCTCCGAGGAGCGCTTCACGCGCGTCAAGCACGACGCCGAGTTCCCGGCCCAGGCCATCGCCTACTGCCTCGAACAGGGGCGGCTGCGCGAGGGCGACCTCGACTACGTCGCCTTCTACGACAAGCCCTTCCTCAAGTTCGAGCGCATCCTCGAGACCTACCTCGCCTCGGCGCCGCGGGGGCTGCCCTCGTTCATCAAGGCGATCCCGCTGTGGATCAAGAAGAAGCTCTTCATCCCGCGGATCATCGAGCGCTCGCTTCCCGGTTTCGGCGGCAAGCGCCTCTTTACCGAGCACCACGAAGCGCACGCCGCCTCGGCCTTCTACCCCTCGCCCTTCGAGCGCGCCGCCTTCCTCACCATCGACGGCGTCGGCGAGTGGACGACCACCAGCTTCGGCGTCGGCGACGGGCACGACCTGAAGATCCTCAAGGAGATCCACTTCCCGCACTCCCTCGGCCTCCTGTACTCGGCCTTCACCTATTATACGGGCTTCAAGGTCAACTCGGGCGAGTACAAGGTCATGGGATTGGCGCCCTACGGCGAGCCGAAGTACGTCGACGTGATCCTGGGCGAGATCGTCGATCTCAAGGAGGACGGCTCCTTCCGCCTCAACCAGGCCTACTTCGACTATTGCTCGGGCCTGCGGATGACGAGCGAGCAGCTCCACCGCCTGTTCGGCGGCCCGCCGCGGCGGCCCGAGTCGCGGCTGACCCAGCGCGAGATGGACCTCGCGCGCTCGGTGCAGGTGGTCTGCGAGGAGGCGATGCTGCGCATGGCGCGGCACGTGCACCGCGAGACCGGCGAGAAGCACCTCTGCCTGGCTGGGGGCGTGGCCCTTAACTGCGTCGGCAACGGCCGTATCCTGCGCGAGGGCCCTTTCGAGGACCTCTGGATCCAGCCGGCGGCCGGCGACGCCGGCGGCGCCCTCGGCGCCGCCTTGGCGACCTGGCACCTGTACCTCGACAAGCCCCGGCAGGCGCGGCCGCGCGGCACCCAGCGCGGCTCCTACCTGGGGCCCGAGTTCTCCGACGACGAGATCCGGCGCGCGCTCGACGGCTACGGCGCGAGCTACGAGCGCCTCGAGCGCGGCGACCTGCCGCGCCGGGTGGCCGAGCTCATCGCCGCCGAGAACGTGGTCGGCTGGTTCCAGGGGCGGATGGAGTTCGGACCGCGCGCCCTCGGCGGCCGCTCGATCCTCGGGGACGCCCGCTCGGGCGACATGCAGAAGACCATGAACCTCAAGATCAAGTTCCGCGAGTCCTTCCGCCCTTTCGCCCCGTCGGTGCTCGTGGACGACGTCTCCGAGTACTTCGAGATCGACCGCGAGAGCCCGTACATGCTGCTGGTGGCCCCGGTGCACGAGCGGCACCGCAGGCAGGCCGAAGCCGCTCCGGAGCTCTTCGGCATCGACAAGCTCAAGATCGAGCGCTCCGACGTTCCGGCCGTCACCCACGTGGACTACTCGGCCCGCATCCAGACCGTCCATCCCGACGACAGCCCGCTGTACTACGAGACCATCCGCGCCTTCAAGGAGCTCACCGGCTGCCCGGTCATCATCAACACGTCCTTCAACGTGCGCGGCGAGCCCATCGTCTGCCGGCCGGAGCACGCCTACACCTGCTTCATGCGTACGGAGATGGACTACCTGGTCATGGGCTCGTTCCTGCTGGCCAAGGCCGATCAGCCGCCATGGCACGAGGAAGGCGACTGGCGCGACGAGTTCCAGCTCGATTGACGCGGGAGCCTTGGAGAAGAGATGTCGATCGCACAGGAGATCCGTGAGCTGCGGCCCGATCGCCGCGAGCTGCGCAAGTTCAGTTGGGTGGTGGGAGGCGTCCTGCTGCTGATCGCGGCCGTTCTCTGGTACCGCGATCCGGCCAGCGGCGCGGCACCGGTCCTGGGATGGATCGGCGCTGCGCTGATCGCCGCCGGCACCCTCGTGCCGCTCGCCTTGAAGCCGCTCTACTACGCCTGGATGTCGCTCGCCGTGGTGCTGGGCTTCGTGATGACGCGGGTGCTCCTGACGGTGTTCTTCTTCCTCGTCCTGACCCCCTTCGCCCTCGTCTTCCGCCTCGTGGGACGGGACTCCCTCCACCGCCGGCTCGACCGCCAGAGCTCCACCTACTGGCTCGACAAGGAGTATCCGATCCGCGACCGCACGCGCTTCGAGAAGTTCTTCTAGGGAGATGCCGCGTCCACCGCTCATCGTCATCGATTCTGACGCCGGCCGCCGCCACGAGATCGGCCAGGCGCTGACCGCGGCCGGCTACGAGGTCGTGCCCGCCGCCACCGCCGCGGAGGCCGCGCACCTGACCCCCGAGATCGGCGCGGACCCCGACTCGCGCTACGAGGCCCTGGTGGGCGACCACTCGCTTGCCCGCCTGCCCGACCTGCTGCGCGCCCTGGCCGCCGTGCTCTATTCGGGCCGCATCGAGCTCGATCGCGGCAGCGTGGACCTGGCCGGCGGCGAGGTGGTGGCGGCGTCGGCGCCGCCGGTGCGTGGGCGCAAGGCTCTCTTCCGCCTGGTCCGGCTCGACGCCGGACCATTCCGCATCGTAGCCGGCGCGCCGCTGGCGGCTACGCGCGAGATCCACGACGACCTGCAGACGCTGATGGCGGCGGCGATCGAGGACTCGATGGGCGAGCTCCCCGATCCGCGCACCCAGGTGCGGATCGAGATCGGCCCGGAATTCTTCGCCCAGGACCTGTCGCCTGAGGAGCAACGGATCGTCCAGGCGGCGCAGCGCGGCGCCGACCTGCAGGCGGTGCTCGACGCCGGCGCGGCCACCGACGGCGCGGTCCTCGACGCGCTCCTGCGCCTCGCCGAGCGCGGCGTCGTGGTGCTCGAGCAGCCGCAGCCCGGCGTGCTGGTGGTCACCGACTCGACGGCCGACCTGCCGGCGCACGTGGCGCGCGAGCTCGGCATCGAGGTCGTGCCGCTCAAGGTGCGCTTCGGCCAGCAGACGTTCCGCGACGGCGTGGACCTGACGCCGCAGGGCTTCTACCAGAGGCTCGAGGCGGGCGGCGCCCACCCCACGACCGAGCCTCCCGACGCCGAGGACTTCGCTCGCTGCTACCAGCAGCTCGACCGCCGCGACGTCGTCTCCGTGCACGTCTCGCGCAAGCTCTCGCAGACCTGGACGCGGGCGGAGGAGGCGGCCAAGCTCGCCCTCGCCACGGCCGGCCGGCGGGGCGCCCAGGCCGAGGTGGTGGACTCGCGCGCGGTCAGCGCGGCCCTCGGCTTCCAGGCGATCTACGCCGCGCGCATGGCGGCGCGGGGCGTGGCCGCGGCGGCGATCAGGACCCGTCTCGGGGCCCTGTCGCCGCGCCTCCACGTGCTCTTCGTCGTCGACACCCTCGACTACCTGATGCGCGGCGGCCGCATCGGCAAGGCGCGCGGGTGGATCGGCAAGCTGCTCGGCATCAAGCCGATCCTCGGCCTGCAAGAGGGCGAGATCGTCCCCGTCGACCGGGCGCGCGGCGGCCAGGCGGCGCAGGACCGACTGCTCGAGCTCCTCGCGCAGCGCCTGGCGCCGCGGCGGCCGGCGATCGCCGCCGTCATCCACGCCAAGGCGCCGGCGCGGGCCGACCGCGTGAGCCGCCTCCTGCGCGAGCGCTTCGCCGTCCGCGAGCTGCTGGTCGCCGAGCTGGGCCCGGTTTTGGGCACCCAAGTCGGACCGGGGATGGTGGGCGTCGTGGCCTTCCAGCCGACCGACGACGAAGCCGAGCTCCTCGCGCCGCTCACGCCGGCAGCGGGCGGTGGGTGAAGCGGCGCTTGCCCGCGCCGTAGTCCGCCACGACCTGCCCGTGACCCTCGAGCAGCCAGCGCGTCGTCAGCAGCCCGTCGGCGCCCACCGGGCCACGGGCGTGGATGCGCCCGGTGCTGATGCCCACCTCGGCGCCGAGGCCGTAACGGAAGCCGTCGGCAAAGCGGGTGCTGGCGTTGACGAAGACCGAGGCGGCGTCAACCTCGCGCAGGAAGCGCTCCGCCGCCGCCCGGTCCTCGGTGACGATGGCCTCGGTGTGACCGCTGCCGTAGCGGTGGACATGGGCGACGGCGGCCTCGAGGTCGTCGACGGTGCGCACCCCGAGCGTCAGGCCGCCCCACTCGGTGGACCAGTCGGCCTCGCTGGCCGGCTCCGCCGCCGGCAGGCAGCGGCGCGCCCGCTGGTCGGCCTTGAGCACCACGCCCCGCTCGATCAGCGCCTCCCCCACCGCGGCGAGCACGGGCAGGAAGGCGCGGTGGACGAGCAGCGTCTCGGTGGCGTTGCAGGCCGCCGGGTAGTCGCACTTGCCGTCGACCGCCAGGCGCGCCGCCATCGCCGGGTCGGCGGCGGCGTCGAGGTAGAGGTGGCAGATCCCCTCGGCGTGGCCGAGCACCGGGATTCGCGTCGACGACCGGATCGAGCGTACCAGCTCGCCCGAGCCGCGAGGGATCACGAGGTCGATCAGGTCGTCGAGCTCGAGCAGCTCGCGCACCGCCTCGCGGCCCTCCACCAGGGCGATGGCGCCGGCGTCGAGCCCCTCGCCGGCGAGGGCGTCGCGCAGGCAGCCGGCGAGCGCGCGGTTCGAATGGAGGGCCTCCGAGCCGCCCTTGAGGAGCAGGCCGTTGGCGGTCCTCAGGGCCAGGCTGCCGATCTGGATCACCGCGTCGGGACGGCTCTCGAAGATCACCAGCAGCACCCCGAGGGGGCTGGCCACCCGCGTCAGCACCAGGCCCTCGTCGAGCTCCGTGCGGCGCTCGACGCGGCCGATCGGATCGGCCTGGGAGGCGAGCTGTTCGAGGCCTTCGCGCAGCGTCGCGAGCTTGTCCGGGGAAAGGGCCAGGCGTTTCAGCAGCGGGCCGGCGAGGGCGGCGCCCTCGGCCGCGTCGAGGTCGCGCCGGTTGGCATCGAGCAGCGCCGGCGCTCGCTCGGCGAGGAACGCGGCCACCCTCCTGAGGACGCGGGAACGGACGGCGCCGTCTACGGCCGCCAGCTTGCGCTGGGCGGCGCGCACGCCGTGGGCGAGCCGGGTGAGCTTCTGGGACATGGACATGACACGGTCCTCCTCAGAGATCTTCGAGCACGATGTTGGCACGCCGGATCAGGGCGCCGGCGCGGTCTTCCCGCCGTGCCTTGCAGTAGCGGCGGGTCGCCGCGGCGCCGAGGCGCGCCAGGGCGCGGCCCGCCAGGGCGCCGTCCGGGGCGCGCAGCTCGACCACGTCGCCGGCCCGGAACGTCCCCTCGACCCGCCGCACCCCGGCGCTCAGGAGCGACGCCCCCCGGCCGCGCAGCGCGTCGAGGGCGCCGGCGTCGAGGTGGAGCACCCCGCGCGGCACCGAGGCGAAGGCGATCCAGCGCTGCCGGGAGCCGAGCCGCTCGCGCGCCGGGAACCAGGTGCCGACGTCGTCGCCGGCGGCCACCCGCGAGAGCGCGGCGCCGTCGCGGCCGGCGGCGATGACCACGTGACAGCCGCCGCGCACCGCCATCCGCGCCGCCTCGAGCTTGCTCTTCATGCCGCCGCGGCCGGCCTCCGTGCCCGCCGCCGCGGGGCAGTCGGGGAGCTGGCGCGGGTCGTCGACGCGGGAGAGCGGCCGGGCGTGCGGGTGGCGGCGCGGGTCGCGGTCGAAGACGCCGTCGACGTCGGTGAGCAGCACCAGCAGGTCGGCCGCCGTCTCGCTGGCGGTCAGCGCCGCGAGGCGGTCGTTGTCGCCGAAGACGGGGCGCACGGCGTCGGCGAGGAAGGCGAGGGCGTCGTTCTCGTTGAGCACCGGCACCACCCCTTCGTGCAGCAGCGTCGACAGGGTGGCGCGCAGGTTCAGGGTGCGCTGGCGCACGTCGAAGTCGTGCTGGCCGATCAGCAGTTGGCCGCAGGAGAGGCCGAAGGGCCGGAAGGCGCGCTGGTAGGCGTCCATCAGCCGGCTCTGGCCGACCGCGGCGCAGGCCTGGCGCAGGCTCGGCCGCAGCGGCGAGCGCTCGAGGCCGAGCGCCCGGCGGCCGTGGCCGACGGCGCCGGAGCTCACCACCACCACCTCGCGGCCGGCGCGCAGCAGCCCGGCGACGGTGGCGGCGAAGGCGGCGATGCGAGTCCGCTCGAGCTCGCCGCCTGGCTCGGTGAGCACCCGCGTCCCCAGCTTGACCACCAGCCGCCGCGCCGCCGCCACCGGCGGCCGGGCGGGCGCCGGCGCGTCGTCGAGCTGGGGCAGCACGGAGGCCGGGGCGAAGGGGGCCTTCAGCGCGACTTCTTGCGGCATCATCGTCGTTCTCCTCGGCGCTCTCTGCACCAAAAGAAAAGCCCCCGGCGGGTCTGGCCGGGGGCTTCTTCGTCTGCGTGTGGTCGGGCGATTTCTACAGGCGTCTTCGGCTCCCCTGCCCGCTGCGGCGGGCGCGCAGACGTCGGGCGCGGGTGCCCGGAGTCGCGGTGGCGGGAGCCGTGGTGGACGCCTTCATGACGGGAGGAGGATAGAGGACGGTGGGCCGACTGTCAAGACGCGAACCAGACCGGGTGTAGTAGTCTTGCGTCTCGCGAGAAGGAGGAACGAGATGATCCAGGTCAGCGCCTTCTACCCCAACGACGGCACCACCCGCTTCGACGCCGACTACTACTGCTCCCGCCACATCCCCATGGTGCAGGAGCTCCTGGGCGAGGCCATCCGGTCGACGCGGGTCGAGAAGGGGCTGGCAGGCGCCGCGCCGGGAGAGCCCCCGGCCTTCCACGCCCTGGCCCACTTCACGTTCGACTCCGTGGAGACGTTCCAGGCGGCCTTCGGGGCGCACGCCGAGAAGATCCTCGGCGACGCGCCCAACTACACCGACGTCCAGCCGGTGCTGCAGATCAGCGAGGTGGTGATCGCGGATCCGTGCCCCTGAGCCCGAGATCCTCGACGGTGGCGACGGTGAAGGCGTGCTCGGCCCAGCGCTCGAGCTCCCGCGGGTCGTCGCAGTCGAGGATACGCCGGCGGGCCTGGGCGTCGAGGATGAGACCGCGACTTTCGAGCACGGCTACGAGCAACTGCGCGGATCGCCGATTCGCGGCCTGCCGCGCCGCCGTCTCCTCCGTGGCCCGACGCTCCGCGGCCTGCCGCGCCGCCGTCTCCTCCGCGGCCCGACGCTCCGCGGCCTGGCGCGCCGCCTCCTCCTCCGCGGCCCGGCGTTCCGCTTGCAGTCGCCGCTGCTCCTCTTCGGTGGGACTCAGGAGCCGCTCGCCCGTGGCCACGTCCACGAGCACCGGCTCCTCGGATGCGTCCACGGAGAGCCACAGCCCGAGCGAGCGCAGCAGAAAGCGGCCTTCGGCGTCCGCCTTCTGCTCCTGGTAGGCCCCGGCCGCGAGCGCGAAGCAGCGCACCGCGCGGTCGCCGCGCTGGCGGTACTTCACCGGGTAGAGCAGCACGTAGTCCTCCACGCCGGCCGCGGCGAAGAGCGGCTTGTTGTGGACCTCGTCCTTGTCCCGCTTGTTTTTCGACCGCGTCGTCACGACCTCGAAGACCGTCCGCACCCGGCAGCCCACGGCCGCCACGTCGAGGTTCTCGTCCACCGCGTCCGGATCGGCGATGCCTTGCGCCACCGTCACGTCGGGAGCCACCGCGCGCAGGTCCTTGCGCGCCCAGTGGACCATGAGGTCGCTGAACACTCCCCAATCTCCGCGGCGCTCGAGATGGCGCCGCAGGCGCTGCGTCAGGGTATCGAGGAGGCGCGAGTGCGGGTTGCCTTGGGGCACTTGATCGTCTTCCCGCGGGTTGAGGAGGATCTCCAGCGTCAGCGGGACCGCCTCGATCAACATCTCGCCGTCGGCGTTGCGCACGGTGCGAAAGACGATCTCGTCACGGTCGTCCGCCGCGCTCGCTCGCCGCCGCGGCGACGACGGGCGGGGAATCCGAGCCGGGTGACGGTGGATCGTGGGCTCCATGGGCTCAAGTGTAACAGATCCCCCACGGGCGGCGGGATCGTATCCGAAAAGCGGAAAAGACGCTCGAGATCGTGAAGAAGCAGGCTCGGCGCATTCGCCCGGAGCACCAGGACCAGCCCGACGGCCGCACCGAGGACGGCGGCGGTTGTCGCCAGCTCGGTCATGGCCCCGGCGTTCGCTCGAGCGCCGACGCGAACTCGCGCCGCAGGTGGACGTTCGCCGCCAGCGCCCGCTTGAGGGCGGCGCGACCCGCCGCCAGATCGTCCGGCCCGCCGCGCAGCACCAGCAGGGTGCCCTCCAGGGCGTCGATCGCCGGCAGCCCCGGATCGAGCGCCCGCGCCCGGGCGACGAGCCCCAGGCCGCGCTCAATCGCGGCGGCGGCCGAAAGGCCGCGCCCGAGCCGCCACCGCGCCTCGTCGCGCTCGAGCTCGATCGCCTGCTGCAAGGCCCACTTGTCCCCGCTCACCTGCGCGAGGCCGCGGTCGATCTCGCCGCGGGCGAGGCGGAAGCTGGCGCTGGGATCCTCGCCGCGCATCGCCTGCCAGCGTCCCTCGAGCGTGGCGACGCGGCCGAGGCCCAGCCGCGTCCAGCCCTCCTCGCCGCCGACGGCGAGGGCCTCCGCGTACGCCGCCCGCGCCCGCTCGAGGCTCGCCGACGGGTCCTCGCCGCGGCTCAGGCGGTCGCGGGTGACGTAGCTCCAGGCGTCGCCGGCGCCGACGTAGGACCAGATGTAGCGGGGATTGAGCTCGCGGATGCGCGCGAAGACCCGCACCGCCTCCTCGACGCTGGCGGCCGGATCGACGCCGCGCATCATCTCCCACTCGGCCCGCGCGGCCCAGGCGCTGCCCAGGGAGTCGTAGCCGTAGAGGTACTCGGGCTCGAGGGCCACGGCGCGATCGAGGGCCTCGAGGGCCGCGGCCAGGTTCGCCGAGGGGTCGAGGCCGCGCTCGGTCTCCCACTGCGCCAGGTGGTAGCGGGTGTAGCCGAGGCCGTTGTAGCCCTGGGCGAAGTCGGCGTCGATCTCCACGGCGTCGGCGAAGACCGCGAGGGCGCGCGCCGCCGCCGGCCGCGGATCGGCGCCGTGCCCGGCCTGCCACTGCGCCAGCAGCGAACGCGCCCAGCCCAGCGACGCGTGGATCTCGAGGTCGTCCGGCGCCATCTCCAGGGCGCGGCTGGCGGCGGCGTCGGCGCTCTCCAGGTGGACCGTGGGATCGACGCCCGCGTAGGTCTCGTGCTCCCCCAACCGCCAGTAGAGGATCGATTCCAGGAGGTGGGGCTGCGCCCGCTCGGGGTCGACCCGGCGCGCCCGCGCGCAGGCCGCGAGCCCGTATTCGAAGTGGGGCTCGGGCGAGGTCAGCAGGCCGTAGCTCGCCAGCACCATGAGCTCGCGGCCCAGGTTGCACTGGCCTTCGTAGATGCGGGCGTCGCTGCGGCCCTTCTCGGCCGCCGCCGCGTAGACCTCCTGGGCGCGGCGGTAGGCGCCCAAGGCGGCCTCGTAGTCGCCGCGCTGGTAGAGGGCCATGCCGATCGCCACCCGCACGTCGCCCTGGAGCGCCAGGGCCTCGTAGAGCCACGGCACCTCGCGATAGGCCATCGCCGCCTTGTCGAGGGCGTCGTCGTGGTGGCCTTCCCAGAAGGCCATGAGCGCCTCCACGTGCTCGATCGAGTCGACCTCGACGCCGCGGCTCGAGCGCAGGTAGGCGAGCGCCGGCTCGCGGTAGACGCGGGCGATCTCGCGCAGGCGGTCGGCGCGCTGCTGGTCGTCCTGGAGGCGGCGCGCCGCCGTCAGCTCCTGCTCGTAGAGGGCGCCCAGGGTGCGCCCGAGGGCGTAGGCCACCTCGCCGTCGCGGGTGCCGTGCTCCCAGGCGAGCTCGAGGTGGTGGTGGGCGCGGGCGTACTCGTGGAGCGCCAGGTAGCCGCGGCCGAGGGCGAAGTTGCCGGGGCCGCGCGCGAGCTTGCCCTGGCTCTCGAGCCGCCGGGCCACCTCGGCCAGGCGGGCGCGCGCCTCGTGCTTGGCGCCGGTCACGTCGTGGAGCGGCGCCCGGTAGGCGTCGGCCATCAGCTCGTCGACGTAGCGCGCGTCGCGGCGGTACTCGTCCATCAGCTTCGTCTTGCGGCCGGCGTGGAGCTGCGAGTAGACGAGCAGGGCCGCGCTCACCGCCACGGTGGCGACCAGCCCCGCCGTCAGCAGCGCTACCCGCCGCTGGCGCAGGCGCCGCCACAGGCGGCGCAGGGGGCCGATCGGCCGCGCCGCCACCGGGTCACCGTCGAGGAAGCGCTGCAGGTCCTCGGCGAGGGCCTGGGCCGAGGGATAGCGCCGCGCCGGGTCCTTCTCCAGGCAGCGCATGACGATCGACTCGAGGTCCACCGGCACCGACCGGTCCACGGCGCGCAGCGGCTCCGGGTCCTCGCTCAGGACCTTGAGCATCACAGCCAGGCCGCCGGTGGTCTCGGGGAAGAGCGTACGCCCTGCCAGGCCCTCGTAGAAGGTGGCGCCGAGGCTGTAGACGTCGGTGCGCGGGTCGAGGCTGTGGACCTTGCCCTGGATCTGCTCCGGCGCCATGTAGCTCGGCGTGCCCTTGACCTCGCCGGTGGTGGTCTCGCCGGGCGCCGCCTGCTCGCGCGCCAGGCCGAAGTCGAGGATGGTGGGCTTCCACTCGCCGCGCGACGTCCGTTCCACGAGCACGTTGCCCGGCTTGACGTCGCGGTGGATCAGGTTGCGCTCGTGGGCCGCCTGCAGGCCCTCGGCCACGCGCCGGATCGTCCTGACCTTCTCCGTGAGGGACATGGCGCGGAAGGCCTCGGTGAGCGGCCGGCCCTCGACGTGCTGCATGGCGATGAAGGCATGGCCCTCGATCTCGCCGGCCTCGTAGACCCGGCAGACGTTCTCGTGGTCGACCCGAGCCTGGGCGCGGGCCTCGCCGAGCAGGCGCCCGGCGGCCTCCGGGTCGTCGGTGCGCAGCAGCTTCAAAGCCACCGGCCGGGTGAGGCGGTGGTCGTAGGCGAGAAAGACCAGTCCGATTCCACCCTTGCCGAGGAGCTCGCGGATCTCGTAGGGCCCCAGCCGCTTGCCCTTGAGCTCGAGCGGGTTCTTCAGCAACGGCCGCGGCAGCGGCGGCGCCGTGAAGCCCGTGTAGGTGCTGGACGAGGGGTCGTCCCGCCACCGCGAGCCGGCGGGCTCGCCGCGTTCATCTCCCTCCCGATCGGATCGCGCGGAATACTCGTCGTTCGCCATGACGCCGGCCAATCATACACACCACCCGCCGGCGTTTCGCGCAGGGCGCCGGCGCGCCGGCCTCAGCCGTTGGCCTTGAGCTCGGAGACGATCATCTGGATCTGGATCTCCGGGTCGTCGATCAGCGGCACGCTGCCCGCCCCGGCGTGGCCGCCGCCGCCGTAGCGCGCCGCCAGGTCGCCGACGTTGGTGCGGCAGGAGCGGTTGAAGATCGAGTGGCCCAGCGTCATCATCACGTATTCCTTGTTCGGCCCCCATTGCAGGCGCACCGAGACGTTGGCCTGCGGGTAGAGGGCGTAGATCAGGAAGCGGTTGCCCATCGGGGTGTGGTCGAGGCCGCGGAAATCTGTGACGATCACGTTGCCGTCGACGCGGCTGCAGGTCTTCAAGGTGTGGCGGAAGAGGGCGTCGGCGCGCTCGAGGAGCTCGCAGCGCTTTTTCACCTCGGGGTGCTCGAGGATCTCGGCGACCGGCGCCGACTTCATCAGCAGGTGGAGGAGGGTCATGAAATAGCTCTCGAAGGCGCCGAGGCCGCTGCGGCCGTCGATGGTGAAGCCGAGCTTGACGTAGCCCTGGGGGCTCTCGACGTCGGCGAGCGTCAAGTCCGCGGAGTCGAGGCGGTCGGTCTCGCGCACCAGCTCCTCGAACTGGGGCAGGGCCTCGCGGCCGCCGTAGTACTCGTAGACCAGCCGCGCCGCCGAAGGGGCGGCGCCGAAGGCGCCTTCGAACTCCTGCTCGGGCGCCGCCACGTTGGCCGTGTGGTGGTGATGGTCGAACCACATGGCGCAGCCCGGCACGTAAGGGAGGTTGGCGAGCACGTCGGTGGAGCGCACCTCGACCTCGCCCTCGACGATGGCCTGCGGGTGGACGAGCAGGATGTCGTCGATTCCCTCCTTCATGCAGATCAGCACGGCACAGGTCAGACCGTCGAGATCCCCTCGGGTCACCAGACGCATGCAGTCCTCCTTGGCGAGGCGGTGGCTGTCTCCGCGGGGATCATACCAGGGACGCCGGGATCATTCAGGGCGCGGCAGCTCGCCGAGCGGGCATCCTTCCACCACGGTCGGCTCACAGAGGCTGGCGTTGTAGAAACGGGGGTCGAAGATCGAGCCCAGGAACCGGCTGCCGAAGTCGGCGCCGGCGCCGATCAGGACCGGCCGTTCGCTCGGATTCACCTCGCCGGAGGTGACGTAGACCTCCGCCGGCCGCAGCTCGTCCGGGTCGACGTAGAGCCGCACCCAGGTGCCTTCCGCGCGCACGGAGTGGAACAGGGTGAAGGCGACCTGGTGCCAGCCCCCGGCGGCGACCGGTCCGTGGCCGAGCTTGTAGACCCACCCCTCGCGGTCGGTGACGTCGAGGACGACCCGGTCGCCGGCGAGCCGCAGCCGCCAGCTCCCCGCCTTCTCGGCGATGACGCGCTTGCCCGCGAGCGGTCCCGCCGGGATCCGCACCCAGGCGCTGAAGGTGAAGTCGTCGACGTTGACGTCGAGGCGGGCGTCGCGGCCGAGCACCGCTCGTCCACCGGCGCCGGAGAACGTGAAGAGGTCCGCGCCCTGGTCCCCGGCCAGCGAGACCTCGCCCTCCAGCGCGACGTAGGTGGGGAGGATGCGGCTGACGTCGGAGCGCCAGCGGACGTACTCCTGCGTCAGCTCGGCGACCAGGTCCGGACGGTCGGCGGCGAGGTCTTGGCTCTCGACCGCGTCGGCGCCGAGGTCGAAGAGCTGGTCGCGGGCCTGGAAGCGGACCAGCTTCCAGTCGCCGCGGCGCACCGCGAAGGTGCTCGCGGCGCGCTTGTTCTCCCAGACCAGCACGCCGTCTCTTTCCTTGTCGACGCCGTTGAGGAGGACCTCGAGGAAGCTCTCGCCGTAGAGGTCCGGGAAGTCGGCCGGCACGCCGACGATCTCGGCGACCGTGGGCAGGAAGTCACTGCCCACGACGACCGAGTCGTTGACCGTGTCGGCCGCGACCCGGCCCGGCCAACGGACGATCAGCGGCACCCGGATGCCGCCCTCGAACACGTTCGGCTTGCCGTTGGCGAAGGGCGCGTTGGAGACGATCCGCGAGAGCTTCCGGCCGGGGACGATTCGCGCAGCTTTGACGGGGTTCCGGCTCAGCGGATAGCCGCCGTTGTCGCTGGTGATCACGACCATGGTGTCGTCGGCCAGGCCGAGCCGCTCGAGCTCGTCCAGGATCCTGCGGATGTGGGCGTCGGCGTCCTCGACCAGGACCGCGTAGGCCTCGCGCTCGGTGAGGTCGTCCGGATAGGGAGCGCCCCGCGGCGGCAGCTCGTTGAGCGGCAGGTGGGGCGCGAAGAGCCACAGGTTGAGGAAGAAGGGCGGATCGCCGGGAGCGGACGGAGCGCGGCGCCGCAGGAAGTCGAGGGCGTAGTCCACCATCAGCTCGGTGGCGTGGCCTTTCACCCTGAAGAAGCGACCTTCGCTCGAGAACAGCGGATCGGCGTAGCTGGGGGGATGGAAGACGATCGCCTCGTCGAAGCCGTGGCTCTCGGGGCTGAATTCCGGCCGCAGGCGGCCGAGGTGCCACTTGCCGACGTGGCCCGTAGCGTAGCCGCGGCCCTTGAGCAAGGCCGGCACCGTGACGACTCCCCGCGGCACCCCCTTGTCGTCCGGCAGGCGGACGGCCTGCCGGATCCCCAGGTGCGAGGGGTGCAGGCCCGTCAGCAGGCCGGCCCGCGTCGGCGAGCACACCGGAGCGTTCGCGTAGTACTGGGTGAACCTCATCCCCTGGCGCGCCACGGCGTCGACGTTGGGCGTCGCGACGAGCTCGCTGCCGTAGACGCCGAGGGAACCGTAGCCGAGGTCGTCGAAGAGGATGAAGACGACGTTCGGCCGCCCGGCGCCCTGGCCCGCCGACGGCGTGGCGGAAAGGGCGGCGAGCAGGCCGAGGATGAGGCCGAGAAAGACGCTCTTCATGTAGATCTCCTCCTGTGCGCGTCGGTCGCAAGAGGATCATAACATAGGAAAGACGCCCGGCGGCCAACGGCCACCGCGGTCAATGGCTGACGCACGCCCTCGCCGGGCGGCGGGAGCTCGGGGTCAGGATGCGAGCAGGCGCGGGTCGAACGTGAACGGCTCGGGCTCGCCCACGTCGACGCGGCCGTAGTCCGGATGCGTGGGATTGAGCAACACGTTGTGCTCGCCAGGCAGGACGACCGAAGGCACGCCCAGCCCCACCGAGCTGCGGGACCGCACCCATTCCGAGCCGATCCGGCGTGAGACGTCGCCCGGCGGCAGGACGTTCCAGCCCGGCGGCGGAGCTTCGATCACGGTCACCAGATCTTTCGGAACCTCCGCCGGGATGATCACGAAGCTCGGCGGCGCCTGCCGGATCTCGAGATGCACCAGGACTTCCAGCGCCGCCAAGGCTCGGCTCGCCGCCGTGTAGACGACCGGCGTGCCGGCGTGGTGCCAGCGCCCGGAATAGCGCAGGGCCCCCTCGCCGCTGAAGGCGGACGTCGCCCAGCGCGCCTTGCACAGGCGAAAGACCTGCATCAACTGAAGATTCCATGCTCGATGCGGCCGAGGACGTCGTCCACCTCCTGGGCGCCGGCGTCGGTGTCGAGGAGCTCGAACGGCGGCTGGCCGTCGAGGGCGCGGTTCTCGCTCTTGAGCCAGTCACGCGCCCGTTCGATCGACTCGAAGACCTCGACGGCGTGGGCCAGGATGCGAGCCAGCCTGAAAGCGCGGTCCGACTCCATGGCCTCGAGACGTCCCGCGGCCTTGCGGCGGGCCAGAGTCCGCGAGTGGATGTGGAGCTTGGCCGCGAGCTCGGCCTGAGTGATGGCCAGGGCCGAGACCAACGCCTCGAAGGTGCGCCAGGGTAGTCCACGACGCACGGCCAGAGCCATCGCGATGGGGTTCGGGGCCTGACCGGCGATCCGCGGCCGGCCGAGCAGGTCAAGGATGGTGACGATCGGCATCGCTCTTCCTCCTGAGCCCATTGTCTCGCCATTTGGCAGGACCGTCAAGGACATCTGGCAAATACCAGGCTCGGCCGGATCTTTCAGTTCTCGGGCGGCAGCGCGACGTCGACCCAGACGAGACGGTGGTCGCTCGAGGCCTCCTCGCCGGCGACCAGCCGGTGGAGCGGATCCTCGGGCGCCGGCCAGAAGACGCCGGCGCCGCGCACCTCGAGGTCGCGGCCCGGCAGCGCGTAGTCGAGGCGTCCCCAGCTCGACGTGCGCCGGTCCTTTTCCCCTTCGTAGGCCCGCGCCTCGCTGACGCCGCCCGGCGCCGACGGCGCCGGGTCGCGCAGGCGCGGGTGGGCGAGGAGCTGCGAGACGGCGGTGCGCCCGTAGACGCCCTCGTCGTTGTGTGGATCGGCGTTCAGGTCGCCGAGGATCACGAAGCCGGCGTCCGGCGGCAGAGCGCCGCGGCGGCCCTCGTCGTCGACCAGGTACGAGGCCGCCTCGCCGCCGCTGAGGTAATCGGCCCACAGGCGGATCTCGTCGAAGTTGCGGCGGCCGTTGCGGTCCTCCTCGCCGTCGAAGGCGGGAGGAGTGGGGTGGGCGGCGAGCACGTGGAGCGTGCGCGCGCCCACGCGGACCGGCACGTCCCAATGGCTCTTGCTCGACAGCCGCAGCACGGCCGCTTCCTCCGGCGAGTACCACGCCGGCCTGCCGCCGGCGCCGTCGGGCATCAGGTGGCCGGGCACGTCGCGCCAGAGCAAAGTGCGAAACGTCCGCGCGCCGGCGGCGTCGATCGGCAGGCGCGAGAGCAGCGCCATGCCGTACTCGCCGGGGTAGCGGCCGAAGCCGTAGGCGTCGCCGGGGCCGCCGGCCTCGCCGTCGCGATCGAGGTCGAGCCCGGTCGGCACGCCGGTGTTGACCGGCGCCACGAAGACGTGGGGGTAGTCGATCCCCGCCAGCGACTCGTGCTGCACCACCCGGAGATAGCGGTCGACGAAGAGGCGGGCGTTCTCGCCCGCGGCGTCGAAGTCGATCTCGTTGACCAGGAGCACGTCGGGACGCACGCGCTGGACGATCTCGGCGGCGCCGCGAAGCTGCGGATGGGCGCCGCGGCCGGCGTCGTCGACCCGGTCGAGCTTGTCGCGCCGCAGCTCCCAGACGTTGAAGACGGCGACGCGCACGTCGGCGTTCGCGTCAGCGTCCTCGCCGGCGGTCTCGGGGCCGGCGCAGGCCGCCAGTCCGAGGGCGGCGAGGACGAGGGTGGAGTGCAGCGCGGTCATTGGGCTACGTCGGGCTCCGCGGTCGGGCGCATCGTAGCACCGGGGGGCGCCGGGAAGCCGGCAAGCGGGCACTCGTCCACCACGGTCGGCTCGCAGAGGCTGGCGTGGTAGAAGCGGGGGTCGAAGATCGAGCCCACGAACGGGCTCCCGGAGCCCTCCCCGGCGCCGAGCACGACCGGTTCCGCGCTCGGAGCCACGGCCCGGGGCACGAAGATCTCGGCCGGCGCGAGCGCGTCCGGATCGACGTAGAGCCGCACCCGGGCGGCTGCTTCGTCTCCGTAGTGGAACAGCGTGAAGGCCACCTGGTGCCAGCTCCCGGCGGCGACCGGCCCGTTCCTCACCTTGAAGGTGCGCCCGCCGCGATCCGTGACCTCGAGCACGACCCTGCCCCCGGCGTTCGCGTCGCCGGCGATCCGAAGCCGCCAGCTCCCCTCCTTCTCGGCGATGGTGTGCCCTTTCAGCCGCCGCTCCGCGGCGAATCGCACCCAGGCGCTGAAGGTGAAGTCGTCGGTGTTGACGTCGAGGCGGGCGTCGTCGGCGAGGGTCGCCCGTCCACCATTGCCGGTGAGCTCGAAGAGCTCCGCGCCCTCGACCTGGGTGCGGGAGACCTCGCCCTCCAGCGCGGCGTAGGAGGGCAGGATGCGGCTGACGTCGGAGCGCCAGCGCACGTACTCCCGCGTCAGCTCGGCCACCAGGTCCGGATGGGCGGCGGCGAGGTCGTGGTTCTCGGCCGCGTCGGCGGCGAGGTCGAAGAGCCGGTCGCCGGAATGGAAGCGGACCAGCTTCCAGTCGCCGCGGCGCACCGCATACGTGCTCTCGGCGCGCTTGTGCTCCCAGATCAGCACGCCGTCTCGCTTCTTCTCGACGCCGTCCAGGAGCGCCTCGAGGAAGCTCTCCCCGTAGAGGTCCGGACCGGCGGAGGCGCCGGCGATCTCGGCGATCGTGGGCAGGAGGTCGCTGCCCACCACGACGGAATCGTTGACCGCGCCCGCCTTCACGTGGCCCGGCCAGCGGACGATCAGGGGCACCCGGATGCCGCCTTCGAACACGTTGGGCTTGCCGTCGCCGAACGGAGCGTTGGCGATGAAGCCGCCGCCCCGGGGCCGGCCGGACAACGGATAGCCGCCGTTGTCGCTGGTGATCACGACGATCGTGTCGCCGGCCAGGCCGAGCCGCTCGAGCTCGTCGAGGAGCCTGCGGATCTGGGCGTCGGCGTCCTCGACCAGGACCGCGTAGGCCTCCTTCTCCGACATGTCTGGCGGATACGGAGCGCTCCTCGCCGGCAGCTCGTCGAGCGGGAGGTGGGGCGCGTTGAGCCACAGGTTGAGGAAGAAGGGCGGATCGCCGGGCGAGGCCGGAGCGCGCCGCCGCACGAAGTCCAGGGCGTAGTCGACCAGCAGCTCGGTGGAGTGGCCCTCGACCTGGATCTTGCGTCCGTCGATCGTGAACCTCGGATCGCGGTAGTGCGGCGGATGGAACACGACGGCCTCGTCGAACCCCTTGCTCGCAGGGCTGAACTCCTCCCGCAGCCGGCCGAGGTGCCACTTGCCGACGTGTCCGGTGGCGTAGCCGCGGTCCTTGAGCAGGGCGGGCAGGGTGACGACGTCCCGCGGTATCCCCTTGTCCTCGGGCGACCGGATGGCGCGCCGGATGCCCAGGCGCGAGGGGTGCAGACCCGTCAGCAGGGCGGCCCGCGTCGGCGAGCACACCGGGCCGTTGACGTAATAGCGGGTGAACCGCATCCCCTGGCGCGCCACCGCGTCGACGTTGGGCGTCTCGACGAATTCGCTGCCGTAGACGCCGAGGGAGCCGTAGCCGAGGTCGTCGAAGAGGATGAAGACGA
>DASWIG010000067.1:0-5391 GCA_036397835.1 Thermoanaerobaculia bacterium | reverse complement strand
GGCACGACGTATTGGGCGGGTCGTCCGGGAACGCGACGCACGACTGGTCGATCCTCATGTGCTCCCAGGCCTGGTCACCCCACTGGACGAAGAAGGCGTTGACGACGACGTCCTTGCCGCCGATGATCACCCGCCTGAGCGGCGTGTAGGTGTTCTCGTCGTCCTGTGGCGGCGAGCCCGGAGCCACGACCGGGTTCGGCAGGTCGCCGAAGAAGGTCCACTCGCCGGTGTCCGGGTCGACGCTCGCGGGCGACGTCGCCGCCAGGGGAGTGTTCTTCAGCCCGCCGGCATAGATGATGCCCAGCTCTTCGGCGAGCTCCTCGTCATTGACGTCGTGGAGCACGAAGAAGACCTCGGTCTCGCCGCCGCCGTCGTTGTTGACGCCCTTGCTCAAGGGATAGGTGATCTTGCCTCTCTCGTCCGGTGCCGGGTTCAGGGCGTCTCCGAGCTCGATGTTCGCCAGGTCGAGCTCCTCGACGAAGATGCCGTCGACCCACTTTTCCACGGGCTCCAGCTCAGGGCCGAACTCACCCGTTCCGTCGCCGGTCCTGAAGGTCGGCAGGGCGCGGGTGTCGACGTACTCGACCCCGTCCCAGGCGGGCAAGGGCGCCGGCATCAGCTTGACCTGGCCGGGGTGCTCGATGTCCCAGCGCATGAGCATGGCGTGGTCTTCGTGCTGGGTGTTGTGGCAGTGCTCCATGTAGGTCCCGGCGAACTCCCGGAAGCGCAGGGCCACCTCGACGATGGCGCCGCTGTCGGCTTGCGGCCCGAGCCGGTACATGTCCTTGCGCGCCCACTTCTCCCACTCGGGCGGCTCGAAGCCGTCGCGTCGCAGGATGATCCCCTCTTCGAAGTGGATGTGGATCGGATGGCTCCAATCGCCGCCGTTGACGAGGCGCCAGACCTCGAGACCGTCGTAGTTCTTCTCCGGCGCCGCGGTCAGCCGCCGCGGATCCATGCCGAAGCCCTTCTGGTTCATGTCCGTCTCGATGGTCCAGGGCTTCTCGTCCGTCGGCTCCTTCTCGAACAGGAAGGTGCGGTGCAGGGCGTTGGCGAGCTCCTCCTCGCTGGGCCGGCGCAGCGGGATCATGGTCCTCCCGCCGGGGAGGAAGTCGGCCGGATCCATGCTCAGGTCGACCCCGCCGTAGCTCTTCACGCGGAATTCGAGGAACTTCCCGACGGCCGGGTCCCCGCCCACCCAGCGGTCGGGCAGCCCGTCGCCGTCGTCGTCCACCCGCACCGGGTCGTAGACCCCGCTCAGGATGTCTTCGAGCGGAATCGGGACGTTGGTGATCTGCCCGTCCTTGTGCGACAGCACGTTGACGAAGTAGAGCTTGTCGCCATCCTGGAACTGGCTGAAGTCGACGACGACGTCGTAGCGCTCGGCGATGCCCTGGGTGGGGAGCTGACCGTCCGCGAAGTAGACGGTGTGCTCCATCAGGTTGCCGTCGTTGGCGACCATGTAGAAGGGCACCCGGTTGCCGGCCTCGTTTACCAGGGCGATCTTGAAGTAGCGTGAGACGGAACCGTTCAGGATGCGGAAGCGGTAGCGCCGGGCCCGTACCTCGAAATAGGGCTTGTAGAGCCAGTTGGTCAGGAGATGGTCGCCGATGAAACCGTTGCGGTTGAAGGGGTTGAACCAGAGCTGGCCGTCGCGGTCCCAGGCCTTGTCGGCGATGACCAGGTTGACGTCGTAGTCGCGGTTGCCCCAGTCGAGCGCCGTGCCGCTCGGCAGGCGCAGGTTGACGCCGTCTTCCAAGCCTTCGTTGCCGCGGTCGAGCGCGCTGTAGTAGTTCATCATCGCGGCGTTGCCCTTGTAGACGTTCTGGGCGGTGAAATCGAGCATGTGGTCGTGGAACCAGTGGGTGCTCATCGTCTCGCGCCAGTCGCCCGGGATTTTCATGATCCCGCCGCGGCCGTCCGGCCGTCCGGCCCGCGGATCGGTCGCATTCGTGTTGATCGAGTCGTGGCCGGCCATCACCAGGGGCCAACGGTAGTCGTAGAACTGGCCCGGGAAGAAGAAGGCGTTGGCGTAGCCGTCGCTCTCGGCCGGGCTGTGCCCGTTGTGCTCGTGGGTGGTGATGGTGTGCGTTCCGAAGCCCCGGTTGGCCGCCACGTCGATCGGCAGAGCGTTGTAGTGGCGAAACAGCACGGTCTCGCCGTAGCGGACCGTGAGCAGCTTGGGCGGGAGGGTGCCGTCGAAAGTCCAGAGCGCGGTCGGCGACTGCTCGGGCATGTCCGGATGGAACCTGATCGCGATGTCTCTCGTCGTACCGTCGTACTGCGGGGCTCCCGCGGTGTTGTAGTAGAGACCACCGGGAGCGAACTCGCCGGCGGCGTACCCGTGCCGCTGCAGGGCGTCGCGAAAACCGCCGTTGGCGCGCGAGCCCGCCATCGCGGACTGGAACCACACCCGGGGACGGAACTCCTGCCAGCGCTGATGGGACCAGCCTTGCCCCGGCGGCCGGCCCTCCGCCGGAGGACTCTCGAGGCCGCGGCCGATGAAGTCTTCGATCTCGGACCGCCACGGGTTCTCGTCCGCGACGTTGGCGAAAACGCTCGGGGAGGGGACGAGGCGACCCTGCGCGAGGAAGGCCTCGAGGGCCGCGCCGTCCGGCCCGCTCTGGGCGTCCGCGGGATTCGGGAATCTGAAACGTCGCGGGATGTGTCGCGCGGTGGCGTGGAGCGTCCAGGGCTGGTGGAAGGGCCGCGTCCCGAACTCCTCGAAGCGCAGCATCTGCTGAGAGAACTCCTGGGCGCCGAAGAGCGGGCTCGGAGGTCCGTTGGTCGGGACGTTGAACACGCCGTCGTCCCGCTGCTCGGCCTCGGGCAGGACGTTGTTGGCGCCCGCGTCCGCCAGGGTCCCCGTCTCGCCTCCTTCGAACGATCCCTCGTTCGCTTCCGGAAGACCTTCGGGAAGGTCCTCGATCAGCGGTCCGGTGAAGTGCGAAGGGTCGTCCTCGGGGGGGAAGGGGCCGTGGGGCGGATTCGCGCCCGCGTAAGCGACGGCGAGGCACGCGGCCAGGATCGCTGCCGCCGCCGACTTCGGATGCCACAGGCCGAGCAGCCTGCGCCTGGCGGGGCGATTCGCTCGCCCCTCGCTGCGTCCATCGGAGCTTGACGTCTTCATTTCTGATCTCCTTTCAGATTTCTGCTCCGTGCTTCTCGACGAGCGTCGATGGCCCGCGAGAAGCGAGTTGGTGTCAGGGAAGCGCGAGAAGCGCTTCCGCGGTCAGGCGCAGGTGTGCCGCGTCGCGCCGCGTGGGCGCGTCGGGACGGTGCGGAACAGGTGTTGTCCGGGCTGTGAGTCGGGCACCGTCGATGCCGCTATGAGCCCCCCCTCTTGTGGCGCGGGGCCGTCGGCTTTCGTGTTTCGCGAGTGAGTGACGCGAACGCGCGATTCCTTACAGCTCTCTTACACTTTTGTTGCCGGCGCGGGCGCGGCGAGCCGATCCGTACTCAGGCGCTTTCATCGTTCGGCGCTCGCCGCCGTCAGTATCGCCAGGCCGATCGGGAGCAAGACGCCGGCGAGCGCCCGCGCCGATCTGCGGGATGTCAGGGTGAATCTCATGTCGTCCTCCATCCGTATCTCCGCGAGGGACCGGATACCCGGCTCCCCGAGGAGGCTTGACAGTGAGTGAAAGCAAGGAGTCGGGTTTTACAGGAGGCGGCGATTGGGCGGGCAGGGTGCGCGATGGCGACCGCGAGGCAATGCGCTCGGCGGTGCGTGCCTACCTGCCGCACGTCCTGCGCGCGGCGCGCGGCGCCGGTCTCGATCCCGCGGAGGCCGAGGAGGTCACCCAGCGCACGTTCACGACCTTCTTCGAGAAGGCGCAGCGCTTCGAGGGCCGCTCGAGCGTGCGCACCTGGCTCTTCGGCATCCTCTACCGCAAGATCTTCGAGCGCCGCCGCGAGCTCGCCCGCGACGAGCAGCGGCAGGAGGCGATCGACGAGGCCTTCGAGAGCCGCTTCGACGAGGCCGGACGCTGGATCCGTCCGCCGCATCCGGCCCCCGACGCGGCCCTCGCCGCCAAGGAGACGCGGCGGCAGCGACGGCGGGGCGGTGTAAGAAACGGGCTCTTGGCCCCACCAACTCCACGGACCAGGGCGGCGACGCCGCCATCGACCGAAGGAGACACGGCATGGCGACGCCGCTCTTGATCCTGCCAGAAGCTCAGCTCTCCGCGGCGGACGAGATCCTCCTCGACAACGTTCGGCCCGCGCATTGGACCAACCCCGAGCCCGCCGGCCGCTACGACCTGGTGGTGGTTGGGGCGGGCACCGCGGGCCTCGTGGCCGCGGCGGGCGCAGCGGCGTGCGCCACTCCTCGCGCGGCGTGGAGGTGGACGACCGGCTGCGCACCTCGAACCGGCGGATCTTCGCTGCCGGGGACGTCGCTTCCCGCTTCAAGTTCACCCACACCGCGGACGCCCAGGCACGGATCGTGCTGCAGAATGCCTTCTTCTTCGGCCGCAAGAAGAACAGCTCCTTGATCGTCCCCTGGGTCACCTACACCAGTCCCGAGGTGGCCCACGTCGGCCTCAACGAGGCGCAGGCCCGCGAGCGGGGCCTCGAAGTCGAGACCCTGACGGTGCCCATGGCCCAGGTGGACCGCGCCCGGCTCGATGGCGACGAAGAGGGTTTCCTCCGGCTGCACCTGGAAAAGGGCAAGGACCGGATTCTCGGCGCGACCCTGGTGGCCGCCAACGCGGGCGACATGATCAGTGAGGTCACTCTCGCCATGACCGCCGGGGTGGGGCTGGGGGCGATCGCCGGAGTCATCCACCCGTATCCGACCCAGGCGGAGGTGATCAAGCGGACCGCCGACGCCTGGCGTAGGAGCAAGCTCACCCCGACGGTGCAGAAGGTCCTTCGCGGGTGGTTTCGACTGTTTCGTCTTTATGCTTGAGGTCGAGACTATGCGTCTACCCTGCGCGCCTCGGATCGCCGTCGCCACGCTTCTCCTGGGAGGGCTTGCCGGCGCCTGCGCCGTGACCTTCGACCCCCCGGACCTGGGAGAGCAATACGACCGCGTCGCGCGGTACCACGGCCCCGAGCGCAACCCCATCGTGGTCATCCCGGGTCTCACCGGCTCCAACCTGGTGGACGGCGCGAGCGGCCGGGTCGTCTGGGGTGCCTTCACCGGAGACTACGCGCGGCCGGCGCGCGCCGAGGACCTGCGGCTCATCGCTCTGCCGATGAACGAAGGGACGAGCCTCGGGCAGCTCAGGGACGAAGTGCGTCCCGACGGGGTGCTCGACCGCGTCCGGGTGAAGGTCCTGGGCATTCCGCTGGTAGTCCGCGCTTACGTCCAGATCCTGGCGATGCTGGGAGCGGCTGGATACCGCGACGAGTCGTTGGGCCTGGCCGGGGCGGTCGACTACGGCAGCG
>DASWIG010000066.1:0-3307 GCA_036397835.1 Thermoanaerobaculia bacterium | reverse complement strand
CGACACGCCCATGAAGATCCGCGCTCAGCTCGTCCTCGCCTTCCTGCTGCTCGCCGTGGTGCCGCTGACGGCGATCGTCCTCTACTCGTACTTCACCGCGATAAACGCCGTCGAGGACGCGGTGGAGGCCGAGTCCAACGTGCTGACCGCCGAGATGGACCAGCGGCTGCGGGGGATCAAGACCGTGCTCCGGCAGCGCCTCGAAGGGTTGCGCGAGCTGCCGTTCGGCTCCTGGCTGGGCCAGGGCGAGGAGCCCGAGGCAGGGCGGGTCTTCGTCGGCCGGCTGATGGCGGAGATCGGCGAGGCCGCGCCCTATCTCGAGGCCCTTACCTTCCTCCCCGAAACCCCGGCGACTCCGCAAGCGCCCGGCGAGGCGCCGCTGCCGCCGCTGCCGCCGGCGCCTCCGGGGGCCGATCCCGAGCTGGCGCCGATGGTGATCGACCTGCCGCGGCTGCTGTCGCTCGGGCGCCAGGCAGGGGAGGATCCCGAGGCCCGCGAGGAGCTCGGCCGCGAGGTGGCCGAGCTGGCGCTCGTCGGCGTCCGCGAGGCGCTGCGCGCCCTGGCGACGCCGGAGAGCCCCGAAATCGAAGGCGCGGTGGCCGAGGTGGAGCGGGAGACCCGTCGCGTCCGCGAGGAGGCGGAAAAGGCCCGCCAGGAGCGCCGGGCCATCGTGGTCATGCGCGAGGACGAACGGCTCGCCGTCGAAGAGCGGCACCGCGAGGCGGAGCGGCTGCTGAGCACCGACTTCGGCGTCAAGGTGCGCGAGAAGGGCGAGGTCGTCGGCGAGCTCCAGGCCCAGGTCGACGCCAAGAAGCTGCTCCACTCCGTGCTCCACTCGACGCCGCGCCACCGCGGCGAGATCCCCTTCGCGTTCGACGCCGAGGGCCGCCTCTACCCGGCCGACGAGGCCGATCGTCCCCGGCTCGAGGCGCTCGGCCTCGAACGCGATCCCGACAGCGGCGAGGTGCGCCCGCGTCAGGGTACCGGCGATTGGGTCGTCGTGTCGCAGCGCGAGCTCGACTCGGAGCTCGTCTTCGGCATCGCGCGTCCGATCGGCGACTCGCTGGCCGCGATCCGCCGCACCACGATCCACAACCTGGGCATCGGCCTGGTGCTGATCGGCCTCGCCTTCGTCGGCGTCCTGCCGCTGTCGCGGCGCATCTCCCGCGGTCTCGACCTGCTCGAGATCGAGTACGAGCGCAAGAGCCGCGAGCTCGAAGAGGCCCGCCAGTTCCAGCTCTCGCTGCTGCCCAAGACCCTTCCCGACCACCCGGCCTACGAGGTCGCCGTGGACATGCGCACGGCCACCGAGGTGGGCGGCGACTACTACGACTTCCACCTCGCCGGCGGCGTCCTGACCGTGGCGGTGGGCGACGCCACCGGCCACGGCGCGCGCGCCGGCACCATGGTCACGGTGGTCAAGAGCCTCTTCTCGTCGGCCGCCGCCGACGCCTCGCCCGGCGAGTTCCTGATCCGCGCCGCCGCCGCCATCAAACGCATGGACCTCGGCCGCATGGCGATGGCGCTCACCGTCGTCCGCTTCGACGACGGCGCCCTGACCCTGGCGGCGGCCGGCATGCCGCCGGCGCTCGTCCGCCGCGCCGCCGGCGGCGAGGTCGAAGAGCTGGAGCTGCCCGGAATGCCGCTCGGCGGCCTCGACTGCCACTACCAGGAGCGGCGGGTGGAGCTCGCCGGCGGCGACGTGGTGCTGCTGCTCTCCGACGGCCTGCCGGAGCTGCCCGACCCGCGCGGCGAGCCCTTCGGCTACGCCCGGGTGCGCGGCGCCTTCGCCGCCGCCGCGGCCGAGCCCGCGGCCATCCTCGCCGAGCTGACCTCCGCCGCCCTGACGTGGACCGAGGGGCGGCCGGCGGCGGACGACATGACCTTCGTGATCGTCAAGAGGAAGGCCCACTGACCTCCGACGGCCGCTTCCCCGCCACCCGGCGCTCGGTCGTCCTCGCCGTCAGGAGCGGCGACCCGGAGGAGCGCGGCTGGGCCCTCGCCGTGCTCGTCGAGCAGTACTGGAAACCCGTCTACAAATACCTCCGGGTGCGCCACCGGGCGTCCGACGAGGACGCCCAGGACCTGACCCAGGGCTTCTTCGCGCGCGCCCTGGACCGCGACGTGCTCGCCGGCTTCGAGCCCGCCAAGGGCAGCTTTCGCACCTTCCTCCGCGTCTGCCTCGATCGCCACGCCGCCAACGAGCGCAAGGCGGCGCGGCGCCAGAAGCGCGGCGGCGGCGCGCCGCCCCTGGCGCTCGACTGGCGCGACGCCGAGGGCGAGCTGCGCGAGCTCGCCGTCACCGACGGCATGACCCCCGACGAGTACTTCCACCAGGAGTGGGTGCGCAGCTTCTTCGGCGTGGTGGTGGAGGCTCTGCGCGCGGAGCTGGCCGCCGAGGGCAAGGCCGTCTACTTCACGCTCTTCGAGCGCTACGACCTCGAGTGCCCGCCGGGCCCCCGCCCCACCTACGCCGAGCTCGCCGCCGAGCTCGGCGTCAAGGCCACCGACGTGACCAACCACCTGGCGTCGGCGCGGCGGCGCTTCCGGCGTCTGGCGCTGGCGCGGCTGCGCGAGCTGTGCGCCGGCGACGAGGAGTTCGAGCGCGAGGCGGGGGACCTGCTCGGAGGGACCGCCGCGTGAGGCCTCTCGCCGACGCCGCCGTCGGCCGTCTCCGGCATCTGGTCGACGAGCCCGACCTCGACGGCACCCCCTACCGCCTCGGGCGCGAGATCGCGCGCGGCGGCATGGGCGTCGTCTACGAGGCCGTCGACGAGCGCCTCGACCGCAAGGTGGCGCTGAAGGTGCTCCACGTGGCCCTCGCCGGGCCCGAGCACGCTGCGCGCATGGTGCGCGAGGCGCGGGTGGTGGCACGCCTCGAGCACCCCGGCATCGTGCCGATCCACGACGTCGGCACCCTCGCCGACGGCCGCGTCTTCTACGCCATGAAGCTGGTCGAGGGCCGGCGTCTCGACCAGGTGCCCCTCGGGTCGATCCCCGAGGTGCTGCGGCTCTTCGAGAAGCTGTGCGAGGCGGTGGCCTTCGCCCACGACCGCGGCGTGGTCCACCGCGACCTCAAGCCGGCGAACGTGATGGTCGGCGCGTTCGGCGAGGTGCTGGTGATGGACTGGGGGCTCGCCAAGCTGCTCGCAGCGCCGGAGTCCGAGGGCGGCACCGAGACCGGGACCGGAACCGCAACGGACACGCGGGTCGGGACGGTGATGGGCACCCCCGGCTACATGGCGCCGGAGCAGGCGCGGGGCGAGATCGACCGCATCGGCCCGCGCTCCGACGTCTACGGGCTGGG
>DASWIG010000065.1:0-7519 GCA_036397835.1 Thermoanaerobaculia bacterium | reverse complement strand
GCCATGCGCTCCAGGTGCCGCAGGCTGGCGACGACGCTGCGCATGCCGGCGAACTGCCGGCGGCACCGCGGGCAGTCCGCCAGATGGTCTTCGATCTCGCGCGTCTGCGCCGCGGAGAGCTGGCGGTCGAGATAGGCCGAGCCCGGTGGGTCTCGACCGCATCGGGCGGTCACAGCGTGCGCAGCTTGTGCTTGAGGATGCAGACCTCGAAGGCGACGCCCGCCTTGCGCACCAGGCGCTTGAGCTCTGAGAGCGGCGCCGAGCCCACGCCCTGGCGCGCGTTGTCGCCGTAGAGGAAGCAGACGACGCGCGAGCGCAGCTCGATCGGGAGCACCAGGCAGTCCTTGGGGGGGTCGCCGAGGCTCTCGACGAGGCGCTGGTGGGCCGGCAGCGGCGCCAGGGCTCCGAGCCAGAACTTGGTGCCCTGGAGGAGGGTGAGGAAGACCGAGGGCTCCTCGGCCGGGATCTCGAGAGCGCGCACCCGGGCGCCGTCGACGCCGTCGCCCTCACCGCGCCAGCCGACGACGTGGTCCTTGCGGCGCACGAGGAGCAGGCGCCGGCGCAGGTAGGGCCGGCAGAAGTCGAGGAGCACGTCGCCGATCTCGTCGCGGATGGAGGTCTTCTGGAGCTCCTCGCTTGCCGCGGCGAGCCGCGCGCCGGGGTTGCGCAGGGCGGCGCTCTCGGTGTAGATGCGCGCCTTGGTGTCGTCGTCGAGCTCGATGTACTGGATCGCCGGCGACGGGGCGTCCGGAGCCGGGGCCGTGGGGGGGCGCGACGCCCGGCGCGGCGGCGTCGGCCGCGGCGGTTGCGGCGAGGGGGGCGCGCTGCCTTCCGGCTCGGTCTCGGGCGGCGGCTCCCAGGCCTCGTCGCGGGGCGCGGCGACGCCGTCGAGGCGGCGGGCGAGCCCGGTCAGGCGCGGCGTCTGGGGCACGCCGTAGTAGCGCGTCAGGGCCTCGTGGATGCGGAGCTCGAGGCCGATCACGGTGCGCACCAGGCACGAGGTCAGGTGGCCGAGCTCGTCTTCGAGGAGCGGGTCTCCGGGGTCCTTGGAGGCCAGGACGAGGGTGTGGCCGCGGTGCTCGACGGGCACGATGTGGTGGCGTTGGGCGATCTTGGGGGGCACCAGGCCCAGGGTGTCGGCGGCGACGTTCCTGAGCTGGTGGGCCGAGGCGGTGCGGGAGTGGCGGAATTTGCCGAGGGCCTCGAGCAGCGTCTGCTCGGGCATCAGGCCAAGCTCGAGGAGGTTGGAGCCCAGGCGCCCGCCCACGAGCCCCTGGCACTCCATGGCCTTCCTGAGCTGCTCGGGCCGCAGCTTGCCCTCGCCGATCAGAAACTCACCGAAGCGCCCCATCGCGGCGTCCCATCGCGGTGTCCCACCGAAGCGCCCCATCGCTGTGTCCCATCGCGGTGCCTCAGCGCCGGCGCCGGCGCGGCCGGGGCCGCCGAACCTCGGGGCGCGGCTCGCGGCGGCGGCCCTGGCGCGCCGCCGCCTTCCATTGCTCGAGCTCGGGATGCCCTTCGCCGGTGGCGCGCACCAGGAGCTCGAAGAGCCACAAGGCGTCGTCGAAGTAGCTCTTGGCGGCGAACCGCAGCCGCTGATTGCGGCTGAAATCCCCTTCGCACAAGCGGTGAAAGCCCTCGAGGGCCTGGACCATCTGGATCTTCTTCAGATTGGGCACGGCGAAACGCTCGAAGAAGGGCTCGACGGTCGCCAGCACGACCTTGCGGAACTCCCCCGGATCGAGCCAGCGCTGCCGCTTCACCTCGCGCTGGTAGCGCTCGAGCATGACCTGGGGCAGGAGCACGGCGGCCATCAGCACCTGGTCGGGCACCTCCTCTTCCTCCTGGGCCATGGCGTCGAGCACCGGCAGGACGTTGCCGAGCTCGCCGGCGCCGAGCTCGGCGGCGCGGACCATGGCGAGCGCTTCGGGCAGCAGCACCTCGAGCACGCCGAGCTCGAGCATCCACTGCACCGAGGAGCCGGCGCGTCCGCTCTTCAAGAGCTGGAGGAGCTCTTCGGTCATCCGCGGGGGCGCCGCCTTGTGCAGCTCCTCGCGGTTGCGCTCGATGCCTTCCTGGGTCGCCTTCTCGATGGTGAAGCCGAGGCGGCCGGCGAACTCGCAGGCGCGCATCATGCGCACCGGGTCCTCGCGGAAACGCACGTCGGGGTCGCCGATGACCCGCACGAGCTTCGCGCGCAGGTCGTCGATGCCGCCCACGTAGTCGATCACGGTGAAGTCGGCGATGCTGTAGAAGAGGGCGTTGATGGTGAAGTCGCGGCGGAAGGCGTCCTCGCGCGGGGTGCCGAAGGTGTTGTCGCTGGTGATGAGCATGGCTTCGGGGCCGCCGCGCTGGTCCTCGGGATCGGGGGCGCGGCGAAAGGTCGCCACCTCGACGACGCCGTCGTGGAAGATGATGTGGGCGAGGCGGAAGCGACGGCCGATGATGCGGGCGTTGCGGAAGAGGCGCCGGATCTCGGCGGGCCGGGCGTCGGTGCCGATGTCGAAGTCCTTGGGCTGACGGCCGAGCATGAGGTCGCGCACGCCGCCGCCGACGAGATAGCCGCGATGGCCCGCGCGGTGGAGGCGGTAGAGCACCTTGACGGCGCTGGCCGAGATCCCCTTGCGCGAGACGGCGTGCTCCGAGCGCTCGAGGATGCGGGGCTCGCCGTCGTCGAGGACGTCGACGTAGTCGTCGCCGGGGTCGTCGACGTCGTCGACGACGTCGTCGCCGGGGTCGTCCACCGAATCCGGCTCGGCCGCCTCGTTCAGCTCGATCGCGTCGCCGCTCACCCGGCCATTATAGGACCAGTCGCGGGCTTCGGCCGTCCTCATGCCAGGGAGCTCCGGATCTTGATCTCCGAGGTCAAGGTGCGGTGGACGGGGCAGCGGTCGGCGATCTCGAGCAGGCGCGCGCGCTGGTCCTCGTCGAGCTCGCCGGTGAGCGCGATGCGGCGGCGGATCTCGGCGATGCGGCCGGACTTGCTCTCGCAGTCGCCGCAGTCCTCGGCGTGGATTCGCTCGTGGCTCAGAGTGACCTCGACGCCTTCGAGGGGCCAGCCCTTGCGGTCGGCGTACATGCGCAGGGTCATGGCGGTGCAGGTGCCGAGGGCGGCGAGCAGGAAGTCGTAGGGGTTGGGTCCGAGGTCGGCGCCGCCGGGTACGGACTCGGGCTCGTCGGCCACCAGCCAGTGGCGTCCGGCGCGGACCTGCTGGCGCAGGCCATCGGGGCCGCCGGTGACCCGCACCTCGCCGTGGGGCAAGGCGTCGTCGTCTGAGTCTTTCATCGCGGTCGTTCTCCCTTCTGGTATCCCCTCAGATCGGTGACTTCGCCGCCGATCTGCCTGCCTCACCGGGAGCGCATGTTACCCGATCCGCTCAGCCTGTCGAGACCTGAGCGCACGCCGCTCCCCCGCACTGCCCCTAGGGGGTTTTCACCGCCAGAAAATTTCTTTCCTACGGATTCGCATTCCGGGGGTCTTCCCGCGGTCCCGACAATGGCCCGCGCTCGCGAGCGAACCCGAAAACCGAATCCACAGGAGAACACCGTGATCCAGAACATGAAACCCGATCGCATCCAGTTCGGGCCGCCCATCGACGACGACCTGCCCTGGACCGAGAAGACCCCCTCCCTCACGCGGTCCTTCGACTTCGCCGAGGTCCGCGAAGCCGCCCACTTCCTGATCTACGCCGACGAGGTCGCCGCCGAAAGCGACGAGATCCGCGTCAACCAGAACCTCATCGGCCGCAACCTCACCATCACCGTCAAGCCCCTCAGCGCCGACTACCTGCCGCAGGCCGTCTACGAGTTCGCCGCCCGGATCGACGCCGCCGTCAAGGACTTGCGCCAGCCCGGCCTCGATCTCGACGACTTCGATCTCGAAGACTTCGGAGACGACGATTTCGACCTCGACGATCTCGACCTCGACGATCTCGACGATCTCGACGATCTCGAAGGCGACGAGGACGACGACCTCGTCCACTGACCCCGAGCCCCGGCTCGCTTGCGAAAAGGAGGCCCTATCGATCGACGAAGCAACGACCCATAGACGACCGCCGCCCCCGGTCCGGTCCTCCGGGAGGACGATCGGACCGGGGGCATCCCTCAATCGCCAAATCGACGGATGACGAATCTCCATCGATTAGACCTTCCAGCCACGATTACCCCCACCTATTGTGGTCCCTCATGGAAAAGCCCCAAGGAATCGACGAGCTCCCCGAGCCGCTCGCCGCGGCCAGACGCGAGGCGCAACAGCGCATCGCCGACGACCGCCGCCGTTACCCGCACGAGATCGGGCCGATCTTCGAGGCCCTGGCCGCCGGACTCTTCGAACCGGGCTTCAGCGCCGAGGCGGCGGCGCCGGACCCGGCCGCGCAGCGGCGGTTCCGAACCGCGGCCGGCGTCACCCTCCGGGCCTACCGCGACCGTCTGCTCCTGAACGCGGCCCTGGACCTGGTCCGCAAGTCCACCCTCACGGTCCTGGAGATCGCCGCCGGGCTGGGCTTCGCCGACCCGGAGCTCTTCGGGAAATGGTTCAGGTACCGCACCGGCGAGGCGCCGACCGCCATGCGCCCGGCCGAGGTGCGCCGCGCCGACGACCATCCGCCGGCTCCGTCGCCGCCGGCCGCCGGAGCCGGCGGCGACGGCACCTGGACGCACCGCGAGTGCCGCCAGGCCGTCGCCTGGGGCGTGAAGGCGCAGCGCGGCGCCGAGCTGATCTCGATCGCGCGCAACCTCTACCCCGCGCTCGACGACCCCACCACCCTCTGACCAGGAGACCCTCATGCTGCTCGACCTCGAACGCGTCCTCGACCGGGCCGTTGCGCCCACTCTCGACACCCTCCTGCGCCTGGAAAAGGGCCTGTCGCGCTCCTGCCGCGCGATCATGGCCGAGATCCGCGCCCATCTCATCGACCCGGACTACACCCTGGCGAAGATGCTGAGCCACCTCGGAGCCGGAACGAGCAACTGGCCCATGAGCGCGTTCAAGGCCGCGCTGGGCATCACGCCCTGGCGACTCGTCCAGGAGGGCCGGCTCGAGACCGCCGCGCGGCTGCTGCGCACCACCTGCTGGCGCGTGGGCGACGTCGTGATCTTCGTCGGCTACGTCGACATCACCTCGTTCGCCCGGCTCTTCAGGGATTGGTGCGGCATGAACCCGTCGCGCTTCCGTGAACGCACGGCGGCCGCGGCCAGGCACGCGGGCGACATTCCGTGCGGCGTCTTCACCAGGGACTACTGGCGGCGGTTCTGGCGCCGGGAGCTCACCCTCGCGGAAGCCCGCGAGCTCGTCGCCTACCTCGAGAGGCTCTACCCCGCGCCGGCTATCGCCTAGTGGTTTTCACCGCCAGAAAATTTCTTTCCTACGGATTCGCACTACAGCCCCTGTCTCCGGCCTCCTATCCTGCCCGCATCGAAGCCGGAGCCCCGCGGCGGCCGACGCCGGGGCGCCAAACCAACGACACGAAAAACACAAGGATCACCCACCATGCAACGACAAAGCCAGGAAGCCTTCGGTCTGCTGGCGGACTCCGAGGAGATCGTCAGCTCGATCGAAACCCACGGCGTGGAGGTGGCCGCCCGTCTCGAAGAGAAATGGACGGCCATGGCCGCACCGACCGACCCCGACGCCCCCCAGCTCGTCGCGGCGAGCCCGCCCGACTACCTGGGCAACCTGCTCTCCCTCAGGGACGGGCTCTCCGCCTCGTCCACGACCCTCGGCCGGGCCGACCAGACCCACGTCCACCAACTGGCGAAGGTCCTCGAGCTGCGCGGGGAGCGCGACACCCTCTTCGCCGACGCCTCGCGCATCTTCTCCACCACGCGCCGCACCATCGACGACATCCACGGCGAAGGCCAGTCCTTCGTGCTCGCCGGCATGGAAAGCCCCACCGCGCGCACTCCCAAGAAGATCCTGCGCCAGCTCGACCTCGCCGTGTCCTATCTGCGCCAACCCAACCCCAAGCTGACCATCGTCAAGGTCGAAGGCGTCACCATCGACACCGTGGCCATGGTCGGCAAGCTCGAGCAGGTCGCCGAGGCGCTGCGCGCCAAGCAGAACGAGTTCCAGCGCGCCCGCCGCGCCGCCCAGGCCTCCCGCAAGGAGAAGCAGCGCCGCATCGTCGAGCACCGCGACCACAACTCCTGGACCGCCAGGATCGTCGAGGGCTACTACCGGCTCGCCGGAGAAACCGAGCTGGCCGAGCGCCTGCGCTCCGTCGCCGCCCGCCCCGGCCGTCGCCCCGTGCCGGCGCCGGCCCCCGACGACGAAGGCCCGACCCCCGACGAAACGCCCCCGACCGACGCCCCGGCACCCGACGAGCCCGAGCCCGACGAGCCCGAGCCCGACGAGGGCACCGGAGAAACGCTGACCGCCGCTCTCCGCGCCAACCCCCGGCCGGCTCCGTCCGCCACCCCCGCCTGATCCCTTCCTCCACCCCCGGGCGGCGTCCAGGCCGCCCGGGGCCTTTTCGCCTCCTTCAGACCGACCGTCAAACGTCATCGTGGGGGCGGACCTCCATGTCCGCCCTCGCCGTCACCACTGTCCTGGGCTTTCCCGCTCGAGCTCCACCGCCAGGCGGACGGCGGTACAGAGCTCGCGTCCCAGGGTATCGAGCATGTAGCCGAAATCCATGTGCTCCGCCGGCGTTTGCGGCCGGAAGGACTCGACTCCCTCACGAACGGCCTCGAGCCTGCCCTGCGCCCAAAGCCGGAACGTCGCGGAGTCGACGACGCCGGGGAAGCGCTCGGGGTCGCGGTAGACATAGCCGCAGTCCCCGCGGCCGGCGATCGCCACCAGCGGACCCGCGAGCGCGTCGAGAACCGGCTCGAGCTGATACCAGTGGCGTCTGGCGCGCCGTGAGGACCACCTGTACCGCGAGAGCCGCCCATCCCGCTGACTGCCCTCCTCGTCCCGGAGGGGCGGTGGAGAGGTAGCCAGTGACTTCAGTCACTGGCGGCGGGCGGCCGCGCGGACGAGGACGTGCGGCATTGGACGGCTCCTTGTACAACCTCGTTGGGGTTGGGTCGTGGCGGTGCCACGACCCAGGACGGCGCTTCGCTTGTCCTGGGCTTCGGAATGGAATCCCGTTGGGATTCCGGAGGCAGCGCCGCCGAACGCCGGGCCTCCCAGGACGGCGCTTCGCTTGTCCTGGGCTTCGGAATGGAATCCCGTTGGGATTCCGGGCTTACAACGTCGACTATGATGAGCGTTATGTATGGGATTGAACGGGCTCCGTCAGGGGAAGGACGGCGTATACAACCCCGTTGGGGGTTGGGTCGTGGCGGTGCCACGACCCAGGACGGCGCTTCGCTTGTCCTGGGCTTCGGAATCGAATCCCGTTGGGATTCCGGAATGACGCCGAGGCTTGACCGTCGCTGCCGACTCGGCGGTTGGGCCGGCGAGCTCGCTCGCCGGCGAGTTCGTCGACAGCCCGGCTGGATCGTAGGACGGTCCGTCGAGCTCCGCCCGCGGATCCTAAACCCCAACGGGGTTTCATTCCGAAGCCCAGGACAAGCG
>DASWIG010000064.1:0-11462 GCA_036397835.1 Thermoanaerobaculia bacterium | reverse complement strand
CTGGATCTGCCCTGAGCCTCAAACCACCACGACATCCGCCGCCGCCGGTTCGCGGTAGAGACGCTCGACCAGCTCGGCGTGACGCTCGGGCGTCGCGCGCTGGTTGACGTAGCCCTTGTCAGCCACCTCGTCGGCGTCGATCGACGGCGGCTCGGCCATCAGCAGCACGCGCTCGACGCGCCGTGACGAGCCCCCGGCCCCCTGCGGCGCGCAGCTCGGCGAGGAAGGGCCAGCACTGCTCGATCATCTGCTGGTTCGCGGTGCCGTGGGTGTTGATCACTCCCGAGCTGTGTTCACCAAGCCGGTCATCATTTGTAGTGCGTCCACATCCGAATCACCTTGACGGTCCTCTCGCCGTCAAGAACGGCGTAGACCAGCCGGTGCTGGATGTTGATCCGCCGCGAATACGCCCCGGCGAGATCGCCGACCAGTTTCTCGTAGGGTGGAGGGGTCTCGTAGGGATCCCTGGCGAGCAGGGCGAGAAGGGCCTCGGCTTTCTTGCGCAGTCCCGAGGCGGCCAGTTTCTTGGCATCACGCCGCGCCTGAGCTGTGTAGACCAGGCGCCACGAGCTCACCAGTCGAGCTCCTCGGAGCACTCCACGAGGGGCACCTCGAGCCCCTCTCGGATGGACTCGCGCATGCCGGGAATCGAGAGAAGATAGACAGTCTCCCGGAGAGCGCGCCAGTCGTCCTCCGAGATGAGCACGGCGTTGCCGCGCTTGGCGGTGATCTGGACGGGCTCGCTGGAGAGCGCCACCTCGTCGAGGAGACCGTAGAGATGGCTTCGCGCCTGAGTTGCCGTGAACGTACGCACATGCGCTCCCTTCCCTGAAAGCGTACGCGAAGGCGTACGCCCTGTCAAGACGATCTTCGGGTTGCTCTCGATCCTCAGCGGCTGCCGGCGGCCAGCGCCGGTGGACGAGGCTGCCGGCGGCCAGCGCCGGTGACGAGGAAGGGACGGGCTCGCGGGGGTTGGGGGTGAGGGTCGACGAGACGAAGGCCAACTCGCGCAGCAGCGGGCCTTCGAGAACCGACGTGCCATTCTCCGGTAGAGTAACGGTAAGCACGCAAGCCTGTGTCTTTTCGTCCTTGGGTTTGCAGTCCCTTTCGAAGTCGACCTGCAGCCGCTGCTCCATGCCAGATGGCGGCGTCCGAAGAATCTCGTAACCGATCGAGATGACAAAGGTCCGATCCGTGGTTCGGTTTTCGTGTCCCGTTGCGGGAGAGGTGGTGGCTGCCGCCGCGAGGATCGCCAGAACAAGGAGCGAAGTCACGTCGATCCACACCCGACCGTGTGAGGACGATCCGACTGCTGATGAGACCTGTTTCGTGTGCGCGTTGCCCTGCCCTGGTAGCATGCTCAGCGGGCTCCCTGCGCAGCCGCCGGGCGAATCCCCTTCAAGTGGTAGGGCTGCTTCGCGACCCGATCGAGTGATGCCCGCATGCGGCCCTGTACGGCTCGAGACATGGGAGCATCTTCGAGGACGAAGGACAGGGACCTGTGCTACGATAAAGCGTGACCAGGAAGAAGAAACCCCGCGTCCCCGTGGAGCTTGCCCGCAGCGGCGCGCTCTCAGTGGCCTTAGCGAACACGGCGGCCACCCGGCGCGACAACCGGTTCATCGGCTCCCCTTGGAAACCCGCCGGCACCACCATCACCAGCTACGACGAGCTGGTGTCATGGGGTCTCAAGATCGGCGCCCTGGACTCCGGCGAGGCCGAAGAGCTGCGGCGCAAGGCCTCGACCGACGCCGGCGAGGCGGCGGCGGTCCTCGAACGGGCGCTGGCCATGCGGGCCGACCTGGTGCGGATCCTCAACGCGCTGGCGCGCAACAAGCCGATGCCGGCCGGCACGCTGGAAGGGCTGAACGCCGTCCTCGAGACCACGCCCCCGCGACGGCTCGTGGCCGACGGCGACCGAGCCCGCTGGGCCCCCTACGGCAGGAGCGGCGATCTCGCCCGGATGTTGTGGCCGGTAGCCCTCTCCGCCGCGGAAGTCCTGACCGCCGACCCACGCCTCCCCGTACGGCAATGCGCCCACAGGGACTGCACCTGGCTCTTCCTCCACGGCAGCACGCATCGCCGCATCTGGTGCGATTCGCAGATCTGTGGCAATCGCGACCGCGGGAAGCGCTACTACAAGCAGTCCGGCAAACCTTCCCGCATCAAGGGCGGCCTCTGAGGAGCCGGGGAGCGAGCGTATCCAACGGGGAACGCGATCGGTTGTACGTTGGGCGTGAGCGTGCCCAACGGGAAATCACTCCGCCGGCGTTGGACGCCACACGCCTGGCTGGAACGGCGCCCGATCATCGTTGAGCACACCGCGTCCAACGGGAAACAATGGTCGATAGACGTTGGGCACAGCGTGCCCAATGGGGAACGACGACCGATAGGCGTTGGGCAAGTTACGCCCAATGGGGAACGACGCCCGATAGACGTTGGGCATGATACGCCCAACGTTCAACGGCACACGATAGACGTTGGGCATGTCGCGTCTAACGCAAGACGGCGCTCGATAGGCGTTGGGCATAGTACGCCCAACGGCGCCGAGATGCCGATGCGCATCTCGTACCACCTCTTCCCGCAGCGTCCGGGCCACGAGCTCGAGGACTTCCGGGCCTGGACCCCGGAGCTCTTAGGGACAGGCCGTCGTCGCCGAGGGAGGCTACGTGACGCTTCATGAGGCCGCACAGGTGAGGTCGGTGGTGTATCCTCGGCGGGCTTGGCGAGGGAGCCCCGCGGAGGACCTTGGATGATGTGTGCACGCTTCGCTTTCACCGCCTTGTGGCTCGCGGCGCTGCCGGTTTCCGCCGCCACCTACTACGTGGCGCCGCCGCCGGCGGGCAACGACGCCAACCCCGGCACCCTCGCCTCGCCGTGGACCACCCTCCAGCACGCGGCCGACAACGTGGTGCCGGGCGACACCGTGCTCGTGCGGGCCGGCAACTACGTCGGCGCGCACTTCACCACCTCGGGCACGGCGGCCGAGCCGATCGTCTTCAGCGCTTATCCCGGCGAGGAGCCGGCGATCACCGCGGACAACCCGGTGACCCCGGACGGCCTCAACCTCGAAGGCGCGAGCTACATGGTGGTGGAGGGCTTCCGGGTGGACGGCCGCACCCGCGCCGGCATCCGCGCCGTCGAGTGCGAGCACGTGACGATCCGCGGCAACCGCTGCGCCGGCAACGGCGTCTGGGGCATCCTGACCGGGTTCTGCGACGACCTGCTGATCGAGGGCAACCACACCTCCGGGAGCATCGACGAGCACGGCATCTACGTCTCCAACAGCGGCGACCGTCCGGTGATCCGCGGCAACCGCATCTGGGGCAACCACGCCAACGGCATCCACATGAACGGCGACCTCTCCCTGGGAGGCGACGGCGTGATCAGCAACGCCGTGGTCGAAAAGAACGTGATCTTCGACAACGGCGCCGGCGGCGGCTCGGGCATCAACATGGACGGCGTGCAAGATTCGATCATCCGCAACAACCTCGTCTACGACACCCGCGCCAGCGGTATCTCGCTCTATCGCATCGACGGCGGAGCGCCGTCGACGGGCAACCGCGTGCTCAACAACACGGTGATCGTCGCCTCGGACGGACGCTGGGGATTGAACGTCCGCGACGGCTCGACCGGCAATACGGTGCGAAACAACGTCTTTTACAGCGCGCACTCGTTTCGCGGCGCCATGTCGGTCGACGCGGATTCCCTCGCCGGTTTCACCAGCGAGCGCAACGTGGTGGAGGACCGATTCACCACCGACGACGGCGACTCGGTGCTGACGCTGGCGCAGTGGCGCGCGCAGACCGGGCAGGACCTCGCTTCGGTGGCGTCGACGCCGGCGGCGGTCTTCGCCGACGCGGCGGGCGAGGACTACCACCTCGCCCCGGGCAGCCCGGCGCTCAACATAGGCGAGACGCTCGGCGACGTCGTCGACGACCTCCAGGGCACGCCGCGGCCCGTGGGCCCGGCTTACGACGCCGGCGCCTACGAGGGCGTCGGCGTTATCTTCGTCGACGGCTTCGAGAGCGGGAGCACGTCGGCCTGGTCGGCGGCGGTGCCGTAGTAGCTCGGCATGGCCGGACGAGACGAGGCGGTGGTATCTTCCGCCGAGCGATGATCGGCAAGCTGCGCGCCCGCGACGAGTGGAAGTTCTTCGGCGTCCTGCCGCGGGCGGACCGTCCCCTGGCGATCGCCTGGTGGTGCGTGCTGGTGCTGCGCGGGCTGGTGCCCGCGCTCTTCGCCGTGGTCATGGGCGTGCTGGTCGCCGCGGTCGAGGGCGGCGATCCGCTGGCCGCGCCGCTGGCTTGGGTCGGCGCCACGTTCGTGCTCATGCAGGTGCTCTCGCCCCTGCACCAGGCCATCGGCGCCAACCTCGGCAGCCGCGTCGCCGCCTGGCTCTACGACGAGCTGACCACCGCCTGCGTGCGCCCGCCCGGCATGGGGCACCTGGAGGACTCGCGCCTGACGACCGACCTGACCATGGCGCGCGACTTCGACCTCGGCATCACAGGTCCGCCGCTCTCGATCGCGATGGACTTCATCGCCTCGGGGATGGTGGAGATGGTCGGCGGTCTGGCGGCGGCGGCGGTGCTCGCCGCCTACGCCTGGTGGGCGCCCCTGGTGCTCGCCGGCGCCTGGCTCGCCACCCACTGGCTGCTGCGCGAGAGCGGCGTGTGGCGCGACCGCGAGACGCCCGAGGTGCGCCACGCGCAGCGCCACGCCGACTACGCCTATCGCCTCGCCGTCGATCCTCCCGCGGCCAAGGAGCTGCGCCTCTTCGGGCTCGCCGGATGGACGGTCGACCGCTTCGCCGCCCACCGCCGCCGCCTCTTCGACCTGCGCTGGCAGGCCACGCGCCTGCGCGAGCGGCCGGTGCTGTGGAGCCTGATGCTGGTGCTGGCGGCCAACGTCCTGGTGTTCTGGGCGATGGCCGCCGACGCCTCCGCCGGACGCCTCGAGCTGGGCCGGCTGGTGACCTTCGCCGTGGCGGCGGTGAGCACCAGCATGATCGCCTTCGGCGGCCTGTCCTGGGCGCTCGACTGCGGCGCCGCGCCCGCGGGCGCCGTGCTGCGGCTGCGGGAGGCCATGGCGCCGGCGGGCGCGCTCGCGGAACCCTCACCCCCGGCCCCTCTCCCAGAGGGAGAGGGGAGCAGGACCGCGGGCTTCGAGCCCCCCTCTCCCTCTGGGAGAGGGGGGTTGGGGGGTGAGGGTTCCGAGATCCGCTTCCGGAGCATCCGCTTCGCCTATCCCACCACCGGCGAGCCGGTGCTCGACGGCTTCGACCTGACGATCCCCGCCGGCACCTCGCTCGCCATCGTCGGCCAAAACGGCGCCGGCAAGACCACCCTCGCCAAGCTCCTGTGCCGGCTCTACGATCCCCAGGACGGCGCCATCGAGGTCGACGGCGTGGACCTGCGCGAGCTCGAGCTCGACGCCTGGCGGTCGCGGGTCGCCGCCGTGTTCCAGGACTTCGTCCGCTTCGAGCTGCCCCTGCGGGACAACGTGGCGCCGAACGGGGCCCCCGACGAGACGATCGAGGCGGCGCTGGCCCAGGCCGGCGCGGCGGGTCTCGCAAGCCTCGGCACCGTGCTCTCCAAGGCTTATCGGGGCGGCACCGACCTCTCCGGCGGCCAGTGGCAGCGCGTGGCCCTGGCGCGGGCGTTGTGCGCCGTGCGCCTCGGCGCCGGGGTGGTGCTGCTCGACGAGCCGACCGCCCAGCTCGACGTGCGCGGCGAGGCCGAGATCTTCGACCGCATCCTCGACGCCACCCGCCAGGTCACCACCATCCTCATCTCGCACCGCTTCTCGACCGTGCGCCACGCCGACCGCATCTGCGTGCTGGAGCACGGCAGCGTGGTGGAGCTCGGCACCCACGACGAGCTGATGGCGCTCGGCGGCCGCTACCGCACGATGTTCGAGCTGCAAGCGTCGCGCTTCGGCGAAGACGGCGAAGACGAAGGAGCCGAGCTCGATGGTTGAGGTCGCCGTCCCCTCCGCCGAGGTCCCACTTCCCAAAGCTGTGCCGGCGATGTGGCGGGCGCTCCGGCGCGGCTACCAGGCGGAGCCGCTGCTGCTGGCGGTGTCCTTCGCCCTGGCGCTGGCGGCGGCGCTGCCCGATGCGCTCCTGGCGCTGTGGTTCAAGCTGCTCGCCGACGGCCTGCTCGGCGGCCGGCCGCGGCTGGTGACGGCGGCGGCCCTCGGCCTCGGCGTCTCGGCCGCCGCCTCCTGGTTCCTGCGGGTGGTGAGCGACCGCACCCAGCGCCGCTTCCGCGACCGCGTGACGATCGCTCTCGAGTCCCACGTCGCCCGGCTGCAGGCTTCGGTCGCCACCATCGCCCACCACGAGCGTCCCGACTACCTCGACCGGCTCGCCGTGCTGCGCGATCAGGTCTTCGTGCTCGACCACATGTACATGTCGTTGTTCTCGACCTGCGGCTGGATCCTGCGGCTCGCCGTGACGGTGGTGCTCCTGACGTCCATCCATCCGGCGCTGGCCTTGCTCGCGGCTTTCGCGCTGCCGACCGTCGCGACCGCGGGCTGGCGGCCGGGCGTGGAGCGCGTCGCCGAGGAGCGCGGCGCCGCGGCCCAGCGCCTGGCGCGGCATCTCTTCGACGTCGCCACCACGTCGCCGCCGGGCAAGGAGGTGCGGGTGACCCGGATCGGCGCGCGGCTGGCCGCGGCGCGGCGCGCGGCGTGGGAGCGCTGGTACGGGCCCGTGGCCGCGGCGCGATGGGGCAGCGCCGGCTGGCACATGCTGAGCTGGGCGGTGTTCGGCGCCGCCTACGTGGGCGCGGTGGTGTTCGTCTCCTCCGGGCTCGGCGCCACGCCCGGCAACGTGCTGCTGGTGCTCGCCGCCGGCTCCCGGCTCTCCGCCTACGTCGGCGCCACGGTGGGAGAGATCGGCTTCCTGCGCGGCATCTGGCTCGACGGCTCGCGGCGGCTGGCCTGGCTCGAGGACTACGCCGCCGCGCAGGCGGGCAGCGCCGACGCGCCGGTGCCCGCGCGGCTCACCGAGGGCATCCGCCTCGAGCACGTCTCCTTCGCCTACCCCGGCACCGACCGCCGCGTCCTCGACGACGTCGACCTGGAGCTCGAGCCCGGCTCGGTGGTGGCCGTGGTCGGCGAGAACGGCGCCGGCAAGACCACGCTGGTCAAGCTGCTGTGCGGTCTCTACCCGCCCTCCGAAGGCCGCATCCTGGTGGACGGCGTGGACCTCGCGCGCATCCCGGCGGAAGGCTGGCGCTCGCGGCTCGCCGGCGCCTTCCAGGACTTCTTCCGCTTCGAGCTGCGGGCGGGTCACGCCGTGGGCGTGGGCGACCTGCCCCGCCTCGACGACGAGCCGGCGGTGCGCGCCGCCGTGGGCCGCGCCGGTGCCGACGACGTGGTGGCCCGGCTCGCCTCCGGTCTGGCCACGCAGCTCGGCCCGACCTGGCCGGACGGCGTGGAGGTGAGCTTCGGCCAGTGGCAGAAGCTGGCGCTGGCCCGCGGCTTCATGCGCGACCGGCCGCTGCTGCTCGTGCTCGACGAGCCGACCGCGGCGCTCGACGCCGAGACCGAGCACGCCCTCTTCGAGCGCTACGCCGCCGCCGCCCGCGGCGGCGCGCATGACGGCCGGATCACGATCCTGGTGTCGCACCGCTTCAGCACCGTGCGCATGGCGGACCGGATCGTGGTGCTCGACGGCGCGCGGGTGGCGGAAGTGGGCAGCCACGAGGCGTTGATGGCCCGCGGCGGCAAGTACGCCGAGCTTTACCGCATCCAGGCCGCGGCTTACCGCCGGCGGGGTCGTCTCCATGCTACACTTCACCGCGAAGGAGTCGGTCGACATGAGCAAGACCATCGCCCTTGACCCGTCAGCCAGCGGCGCCGACGATTTCAAAGCCGCCATCTCGCGGTGCATCTCCGAGATGGACCAGCTCTTCGAGCGGATGCGACGCGACCAGGCAGAAATCGTGGAGTCCGAGGCCAGGACCCGCGCCATCCTCGCTGAAGTCAAAGCTGAGCTGGAGTTGGCCTGACGTGTTCAAGCAGCTCCTCGAGCTGGCCAAGCGACTGCTCCTACTGACCCGGGAAACGGAAGAGAACAAGTCGCAGATCAAGAGACTCCAAGGGCAAATGGAATCTGTGATGGCTGCAATCCGGCAGCTCACCTTCGAGCTGCATCAACTGCGGGATCACGAATCTCACGAGCGCGAGAAGATGGCGTTGAAGCTGGAAAACGCCATGCTGCGCTTCGAGCGCAGGCTCCCTTCGGGTAATCCACGCCGGGCGGATCCAGAATAGAGGTCACCCGCCATCAGCGAAGGCTGACGGTCCCGGCGGCCAGGGCCAGGCCGTCACGAGGTCGACCCCGGTGGCGTGGCCCCTCCCCTCGACGGGAGTGCCGGTCACGAGCTCACACCCGAGCAGGCACTGGAGGCCGGCGTAGAGCGCGGGGCCCAGGCCCAGCTCGAACGAGCCGGGAGCCAACACGTGGAAGTAGGTCCCGCCGGGAGGCGGCCTCAAGACGTAGCGGCCGTCCGCGCGGGTGACCGTCTTCGCGGAGCGGATGCCAAATGAGTCGAGAAGCCAGACGTCGACGCCGGCAACCCCCACTCCGGTGCTCTCGTCGGTCACCGTACCGGAGATGCTGCTGGGCTTCGCGGCGGCCAGAGCGTCGATCAGCGCGGGATCCGGGGGCGCGGCCGTCACGGCGAGAGACGGCAGGGTCAGGAAGGGAGCGATGAGGACGAGCGAGCGACGAGCCATGACGATCTCCTCGGGTTCAGGGGGCGGGCTTGGGCGGTCTCCTTCATTGCAGCGGGTCCAGCACGAAGTCGATCCCGGACGTCTCCTCGTTGACGCGGACGGTCACGGGCGTTCCGGCGTCGACGTCGCAATCGCCTTCACAGTGGACGCCGTCATAGAGCGCGCCGGCGAATCCCGGCGCCGACACGCGGACGAAGTAGGTCCCCGCCGGCAGCGCGACGAAGGGATAGTCACCGAAGACGAGGTCTCCGCTGCCCCTGCCGCCGGGATTGACCACGGTCGAGTAACCTGGCGAGCCGTCCTCTGAGATGAAGTCGACCCGCGCGTCGGCGACGAGCCGGCCGGTCTCCCGGCTGGTGATCCTCCCGGAGATCCGGCCGCCGAGAGCGAGGGCGAAGTCGACGTCGGACGTCTCGTCGCCCCGGCGGACGTAGACGGGAACGCCGGCGGTCGGGTCGCAGCCCAAGACGCACGGGACGCCGCCATGGAGCTCGCCGAGGGCCGTCGCGCCGGCGGCGCTCACGAAGTAGGCGCCGTCCGCGAGGCCCGAGATTCGGTAGCGGCCGTTGGCATCGACGGTCCGGAAGGCGACCCGGGAGCCGGAGGCGTCGAAGACCTGGACCAGCTCGTTGCGCCGCACGGGCAACCCGCTCACGATCTCGGTCACGGTGCCGGAGATGCTGCCGCCGGGCGACAGCGTGAGGTCGACGCCCTCCGTCGCGGTCGGCGGATCGCCGGGGACCGGCGTGCCCGTGGTGACGTCGCAGGTCAGGAAGGGACAGGTCAGGCCGGAGTAGACCTCGTCGACGAGACCGCTGGCATTCCGGGTGCCGACGAAGTACGGCCCGGGAGGCAGCGTGCTGATGGTGTAGCGGCCATCCTCGTCGCCGTTGCCCACCGCGACTATGTTCCCTTCGGCGTTGAACGCCCGGACCTGGACGTCCGGGACGCCGCGCCCCGCTTCGTCGACGACGCGGCCCGCTATCGTCGCGCCCGTCCGCAGCTCGAAGTCGACGCCGCGGGTCTCCACGCCGGCCGCCACCGCGACCGGGTGACCCGACGTCACGTCGCAATCCGGAAACGTGCAGAGGACGTCGTCAAAGACCTCGTCCAGACGCCCCCCGGGGGCTCGGGCGAGGACGTAATACGTCCCCGTTCGGAGCTGGTCCGACCTGAAGCGTCCGTCCACGTCGGTGCCGTCGATCGCCGAGAGACCGCGATTCCTCTCGTACACGGCCACCGAGGCGCTGCCGAGAGGCTGGCCGTTCTCGTCCGTCATCCTCCCGGTCAGGCTGCCGCCCGGGACCAGCTCGATATCGACGTGGGTCTCGACGCCGTCCTCGATGACGACCGGATCGCCGCCGGCGATGGGGCAGGAGCCCACGTCGCAGGGAAGGTCGTCGTAGACCTCGTTGAGGTATCCGAGGCTGTTGAGCGTATGGACGAAGACGTTTCCGGCGGGCACGTCGTCGAAGCGGAAGGTGCCGTCGGCGCCGCTCGAGCCGGAGGCGATGCCGTTGTGCGCTCGGAAGTCCAGGACGTAGATCGAGACGCCCGCGACCGCCTGTCCGCTGCCGTGGTCGGTGATCTTCCCCGACAGGCTGCCGCGCCCCGTCGTCCGTCTCAGACGGAAATCGACGCCTCCCGTCTCGGCCTCCTCCTCAACGATCACCGGAGTCCCGAGGCCGAGGTCGCAGCCGGCCGCGGAGCAGGGCACGCCGTCGTAGAGCTCGGCGGGATGCTCCTGGGCGGCGAGAGCCACCACGAAGTAGGTCCCCGCGAGCAGGCCGCTCGCCACGTAGCGCCCCTCGGGGCCGCTGTCGTCGAGGGCGAGGGTGACGCCCTCGTCGTCGCGGACGGCGATGCGGGTCCCGGCCACCGGCTCTCCCGTCTCCGCGTCGAGGACGGTGCCGGACACCCGGCCGCCGCGGGTCAGGGCGAAGTCGACGCCGGCCGTCCGCTCGCCGCCGCGCACCTCCACGGGAGCGCCGGACAGGGGATTGCACCGGCCCTCGAAACACGGCAAGCTGTCGTAGATCCGGTCGAGGTAGCCGCGAGGGCCGAGCTCGAGGTCAAAGCCGGGGCGATGGCTGCGGGTGCTGACGTAGAAAGTGCCGGCGGGCAGGTCCGGGAAGACGTATCCACCGTCCGCGGCGGTCGCCGTCGCGCCGACCATGACGCCGGAATGATCGAAGAGCTGGACGCCCGCGTCGAAGAGCGGTGCGTCCGTCGCCGCGTCGGTCACACGGCCGGAGAGGCTCCCGCTCGCCGCCAGAGCGAAGTCGATGCCGCGGACGCTGCCGTTCACGGCCACCTGGGTGCCGGTGGCGGCGTCGCAGCCGAGAGGGCAGGAGATGCCGTCGTAGAGCCCACCGGCGAGCCCGGCGGTGCCGTAAACGCGGACGTAGTACGTCCCCGGTCGCGGCGCTTTCAGGAGATAAGTCCCATCGGCGCCGGTCGCCGCCGCGGCGGCGGGCGCGCCGGTCAGGCGCAGGAGCTGGACCGTGACGTCCGCGACGCCCTGGCCGGTGCTCGCCGCCCGCACTGTACCGGAGAGGGTGGCGGGCTTGGCAGCGGCGAGGGTCCCCGTCAACTCGGGATCCGGCGGCGCGGCCGCCAAGCCGAAGGCCAGCAGACCGAGGCAGGAACCGATGAGGACGAGCGAGCGACGAGCCATGGCGATCTCCTTCATGAATGATGAGCGAGCATAC
>DASWIG010000063.1:0-31904 GCA_036397835.1 Thermoanaerobaculia bacterium | reverse complement strand
GGAAAGCTGGATCTGGCAGGACAAGCCCGAGATCGGGAAGGCCCTGGGATTTCGTGCGCCGGGATCGCTGCGGCGGCTCTTGAAAGACCAGGGAATCTGGCCCGAGGGGCAGACGAAACCCGACGATCCGAAAGAAACATTGGAGCGGATCCTCCGCGACAGCAGGACGCCTCGTTCGTCTTCGATCTACCGGAAGATCACCAGCCGGGTGTCGGTCAAGAGCTGCACTGACCCCTCGTTTCGGGAGATGCTGGCGGCATTGCGGAATTGGTTCCCGCCAGAAAGTGGTTAATGCCCGAGCCCGGCGTCGTCGTCCGGGGCCTACCACCTCAGAGTGAGACGCTCGGAGCCGCTGGGGAGCCCGATTTCTCGCACGGAGATGTCACTTCGATGACGACACGGATCCATGGCCACAGGCCTGACAGCCGGGCGCGTTGACTGGACACCCGCTCTCGCTCCTGCTACAAGAACCGGGAACAAGCAACCGGGCCAACGCCGTCTGCCCCTCCCCCGAGCCCGAAGATAACTGACCCTCGGAAACGCGGACTCTCGCCTCACCGAGGAGATCACCCCCTTGAATAGGACGGTATGAGGGCACAGAAACGTTTCTAGGACGCAGCGGTCGGAGGCCGCTGCACCGTTGCACTCCGCGGCGGCTGAGCCTCGATAGGTGTTTGGCGCAGGCGGCTTGCGCTGACCAAAAACCAAGCAGACCTGCGGCGTCGCGCCGGTCGCTGAAGCTCCCGGGCCAAGGCCGACCACAGAAAGTCGGGCTAGGACCGTCTGTAGCTATTGACAACGGGGGGCCTCATAGGTGTTAGCCGGTATTCTTCATCAGGGCCCGCGGCGGCCGCGGAGCCGATACCGGCGACAGACAGGGTCACGGCGAGGGAACCGCGAGACCGGCGGCGAAGAGGACCCCGAAAGCGACCAGCAGCCGGGCGGTGCCCACGAGGGTCGCGTTCAAGGGTCGTCCCTCGCGCCGGACGAGCTGCGCGGTCAATGCGGCGGCCAGGGGCAGGGTGACGAGCGGCGCCAGCGCCCACGGCCCCGCCAGCCCGCGCAGCCACAGCGCCACCGGCACGCCGTAGGCCGCGAGCGCCATCGCGACGTACTCGGCCACGCCGGCGAAACGCACGGCGAGGGTCCGCTTGCCGGCGGCGTCGGTCAGGCGGTCGCGCACGTTGTTGACCACGAGGATGTTGGTGGCGAGCGCCCCCGGCGCCACCGCGGCCCACCAGGCAAGCTCCGGCACCGCGCGCAGGTTGGCGTAGGCGGTGCCGCAGACCGCCACGAAGCCGAAGAAGACGAAGACGAAGACATCGCCGAGGCCGTTGTAGCCGAGCGGGAAGGGACCGCCGGTGTAGGCGATGCCGGCGAGGACGGAGACGACGCCGATCGCCACGATCGGCCAGCCCGCGGCCCACGTCAGGTAGACGCCGCAGAGACCGGCCAGGGCGAAGGCGACCCACATGCCGAGCCGCATCTGCCTCGTGTCGAGAAGCCCGGCCTGCACGGCGCGTGTCGGTCCGAGCCGCTCGCCCGTGTCGGCGCCTTTCTCGTAGTCGAAGACGTCGTTGTCGAAGTTGGTGCCGATCTGGATCCACAGCGCTCCGGCAAGCGCCGCCAGCGTGGGGCCGGCGCGCAAGCCGCCGGCGGCGACGGCGGCGGCGACGGCGACGGCGGCGCCCACCGCCACCGGCACGAAGGCCGCCACCAGGGTCGGCGGCCGGCTGGCCAGCACCCAGGCGCCCAAGGATCCGGGGGCGGGGAGCTCCGTGCCCATGCATCGAAGCGCATACCTCTCAGGACGCTCCCAGACTGTGCGTCAAGCCTCGCGCTCGCGTACGTACTCCAGGCCTTCTGCGAAGCGGAGCAGGTAGCCGGGCGGCAGCTCCACCGTGTACTCGCGGAGGTCCCAGGGCTTGTCTTCCAGCGCCGAGACGATCGGCGCGCCGCGCGCCTGGTGCTCCGCGTAGAGCGCGTCGACGTTGCGAACGAAGACCATGACCTCGGTGCCGCGCGCCCGCTCGCCGAGCTCGGCATTGCGCCTGAACAACAGGGACACGTCGTCGCGGCGGGCGCCGCCGTCGGAGGGCGGGTCGCCCCAGACCCATGCGCGCTCGAAGCCGAGGCGCTCAGCGCATAACGCGAGCGCGGCCTCGACATCGGCACAGGCGAAGATCGGCGTCGCGTGGGACAGCTTGATTCCGGTCACGGCGCGCTACTCCTCGGAAGTCCATCGGGTCTCGTAGCCAAAGCCCCCGAAGCCAAAAGTCCCGCGCGGCCGGAGCTCGAGACGGCGGCGACGCCGTAGCCTCGGAAGGCCGAGACGAATTCCCGGGCCATAGAGAGGCAGCTCCGACTCGTCGTCGTCGCCGTCTTTCCGTCGCCGGTTGCGCCAGGCCTGGATCTCCTCGTAGAGGTCCACCAGGGCCATCACGGGGACGCTCAGAGTCAGCAGGATGCTCAAAGCCAGAATGAAGTAACCGATGAGCTCGTACATGGCACCCCCTGAAAGAGACTACGTGGGAGCACCTGGCTTTGTTCCATCGCCCCGGCAACGAAAAAGCCCCCGGCACCGCCGGGGCCTTCGCCGCGGCCCCGGCCGGCGTGGCGCTCGCGGATCTGCCGGGTCAGGCGGCGCCCTGAGGCTCGGGGTCCCCGGGCGGTACGTCCTTCTCGTTGTCGATCACCGGATCGTCGCTGTCGATCGACGTCAGCACCGTCTGGTTCCCCTGCGCGGACGTTGTTCGGCGTGATGTCGAAGGTGGCGGCCTCCAGGTCGACGCGAACGTCCACGTCCATCGCTTCCTGCCAGATCGCGGCGGGATCGCTGGTGAGCAGGCTGAGACGCGGCTGGCGCCAGTCGCGCAGGATCGCCATATAGGGAAACCGACCCGCCTTGTCGCGGCTCCTGACGCCGCTGACGGCCTCCGCCGTCTGGCGCAGGGCCTCGAACGGACCGGCGTAGTGCGGGCTCGGGCGGAGGAAGACGATGCCCGGCACCCAGGCGTCGCGAACCTTCTCAGGCACGCCGCGAAAGATCCATTGCACCGTGTCGCCGGACTGTATCTCCAGCTCCGGCGTCGTAATCCGCACTTTCATGTCCTGGAGGAGGACTTCGATCGAGTGGGTCGTCATGTGAGGTCTCCTTGTCGATTCCGGTGGATGGTGCCGTAAGGATAGCCATGACGGGCACCGCCCGGCCTTCCTCGACCGGAACCAGCGCTCGCCGCCATCACCGACTTCGAGGCTTGAGCCTCGGCAGCGCCGAGACGCCCCTCGACCCGGCGTTCCGAAAGACCGCGTAGGAGCCGCCGCCGGCAGTCGCCGTCCAGGTTGCGCTCGAGTGCTCGCGCCCGGCGGGTGCCGCGCGCCGGTGTGGCTCGAGGTCGCCGTGGCGCCCGAGGACGCCGGGGCGTCGACGGCGTCCACGGCGTGGTAAGCCTCGCGGAGGGTCCGCCGCTGCGCCTGGACGGCTAGGAGGTGCGGCTGGTGGCGGTGGCCCCCGAGGTCGACCCGTCGACCGGCACGGTCACGGTCCTCCTCGAGGTGGCGGCCGGTGCCGAGGGTAGACGGGAGCCCTTCATCGGCGGCGTCACCCATGTCCGAGTCGTGGTATCCTGGCTGCGAGAGGAAGGAGCACCCCATGGCAGCCATCAAGACTCTTGGAAGCGAAGGCCAGATAGCTCTCGGTGAACGATACGCCGGCCAGCAGGTCATGGTCGACGAGACCGAGCCTGGCGTATGGGTCATCAAGACCGGGAAGTTCATTCCACGAAGCGAGCATTGGCTTCACGAACCGGAAGCCGCGGCGAGCATCGATCGGGGTCTCCGCTGGGTTGCGGAGAATCCTCCTGCCAGGACGGACCTCGAAGTTCTCCGGCGACGGATCGAGGAATGAGCCGGAATCAGGTTCTCCTGGACCTCAATAGTCCCGAATTCCAGAAGCAGTTGTTCCAGCTTAATAAAGAGGAACAACGCCGTGTCCTCCTGACGTTGGAGAAGCTCTACGGGATGTCCTGGGATCAGATTTATCGCGATTCCGGCTTGAAATGGGAAGCTATCCTTTCACGTTCTGGCGATCGCGGTAAGAGGCTCTACAGTCTCCGCATGGGCAAGCGGCTGCGAGCCGTGGCAATCCGAGACGGTGACTGGATGCGGTTTGTCTCGCTCCACCCGGACCATGATTCCGCGTACGGGAAGTGACGGCGGACTGCGAGTCACCAGTTCTGCTGGTCGTGACCGGCTTCTCTGTTGCGCGCGTTTCACGGTTAGAAGAGCGACTGGCCCTGACCGAGGAACGGATCGCCGGAATCCCTGAGCTGCTGGCGCGCAGCGAGGAAGCCGAGCTCGACCGCGAGCGTCTCGCGGAGCTCCACCTCTTGACCAATCGCTGGCGCCCCGGCCGCCCTCCCGCAGGTGACTCTGGACGTCGGCCGCGGCGGTCTGGAAGGCCGGAAGGAGCCCGAAGAGCGCTGCCGTGACCAACGTGACCGCGAGGCCGAAAGCCAGGACCGGGGCGTCGATGCCCAGGGACTCGGCGCGTGGGATGCTGCCGGCGTTCAGCCGGGCGAGCGTGCGAACGCCGAAGTGAGCGAGCCTGATCCCCAGGGCAGCGCCGGTCGCGGAGAGCAGGACGCTTTCGCCGAGCAGGAGCTGAACCAGGCGCCACCGCCGCGCCCCCAGGGCTGTGCGAATCGCCACTTCGAATCCCGGCGGCATCACGCCCACGACCTGCCGGGGGACGCCGTTGGCGACCACACTTTTGCCCACGACATCGGGATCGCCGCCGAAACGCCTCAGCCAGTACCCGTGGTGGAGCACGACGACCTGGGCGGCGTTGGGCAGAGTCTCCTCGTGCGTGAACGTCCGACCCAGGACCGGCGCGACCCGCAACAACGGGAAGAGGTTCGCCGTCACCACGCCGACCGCCACGCGTTCAGGCTCCTGGCCGGTCTCGGTCACGGTGAGCCGGCCTCGGCGGTAGGCGGCCACGTCCTCCAGGGTGCGGCTCTGCGCACGATAATCGACGTATTCCGGAATCGAGAGGGGGAACTGTGGGAAGTCGAATCCGCTTTCGGGATCGAAGCGTCCCCAGACGGCGATGAGGTCCTGCGGGTCGCCATAGGGGAGCGGCTCGAGCAGCACGCCGTGGACGACGCTGTAGATCGCGGTGTTGGCGCTCCAAAGCCCCGATCTACGAATCGAGCGAAGCGTGGCTGGTCGACGCGGAAGTCGCCGCGCAGGCGTCTCCCCGCCGTCTCGCCGAACGCCTCCGGGAAGGACAGGTCGCCGGGGAGCCGATCGCGGGCTTCGACACCTTCTGGTATACGTGGGTCGCGGTCCAGCAGGACACGGAGTTGATGCGCTAGCGGGGGGTCTTGGGGAGCTGAGCGGCGAGCTCCGGTCGGGCACGGAGCGCAAGGACCGGCTCCAGGACGTGGTCCTCGCTCTCGGCGACCAGGAGCAGGTGGAATCCCCGGCGGGGTCCGATGCGGACGAAGCCCTCGTAGCCGGTAAGGGTCTCGCCGAGCGAGAGCCACCGCCCCGACGACGCCGTCTCCAGGGTCGATTCGTAGACCTCGAGCGTCTTCTCGCAGAAGGAGGGAGCGACGAGGATCGCGGCTCCCACGTCGCCCGACCCGATCCGCGCCTTCTTCGCCACCTTGACGCGGCCGACGAAGTCGCGCAGCGAGTCGGGGCCGATCGTCTCGACGCGCTCGACCAGGTGGAGGACCTTCCCGCGCTCGTCGAAGGTCACGACGTCGAAGCGGTCATGCTCTTCGGAGCCCGGCCGGCGAAGGTCGTGGTGGAGCCGCGCCCGCCGGACGAGCGGAATCCACTCGGACAAGTACTTCCAACGGGCGCCGAGCCGGCGCTCCGCCAGCCACGCCGGCAGCTCCGCGAGCATCCAGGAGAGGATCCGAAACGCCGGAGCGGACTCGTAGGGCAGCTCGCCCAGGAGGCTCGAGGCGGGACGGACCACGGCTGCGGGCAGGGCCGACGCGCTGAGGAGGGAGGAGCTCGAGAAGAGCCGGCGGCGGCCGGAGCCGTTGGCGGCGGCCGGGGCGTGCTCGCCTGCCGGTCTTTCGATCTCCAGGCGCAGCCCGGCCAGGGCGTGCGGATACCAGGCCTCGAGCGGCGGCGCCTTCAGCTCGAGGACCGAAGCTCGGACCGGGTGATCGGCCACCCACCGTCGCCAGCTCTGCTCCACCGGGAGCTCGTCCCATCCTCGCGAGTAGAGGGCGGCGAGCGTTCTGCCCTGACAGAGGAGGATCCAGGCCCGGGCGGTCGCCTGGGTGCCGTCGGCGACGTGCTCCAGGCAGATCACGCCGCAGGCTCTCTCCTGGCGCAGCCTGTCGGCGAGTGCGGGGAGGTTGACGAAAGAGGAGTCGAGGTCGCGATGCCGGTAGGTCGGGGGAAGGGTCAGGGTGGCGAGACCCGCGACCCATCCGGCCTCCGGAGCCCGCCGCAGCCGGGGGTCGCCCTCCCGCGCCAGGCGAGCCACGGCGGCGTCGCCGGAGAGGGCGTCGCCGGACCAGGCCTGCACCAGGCGCCCGTCGGCGATCAGGAGGGTGGTCCCCTCCACCTCGAGCGCCCCGGCGAACGGCGACGTGTGCAGCGGTCGATCGAGAAGCCGTCGCAGCAGGGGCTCGATCGGCTGGCGAGCGAGATCCTCGTGCTCCCAGGTCTCGACCACCGCCCGCGCCGCGTCCCCGGCTTCCTGGGGGAGGTCCCGGAGGACGGGCACTCCGCTCTCGGTGACGCTATCGGTTCCTGCCAGCTCGAGCTCGGCCGCGGGAAGGGTCGGGTCCACCGATTCGAATCCGCGCTGCAGCGTCCCCTCCAGGATCCGGCGCAGCTCCTCGGCCAGCCTGGCCGCCGACCTCGGCCGCAACTCCCGGTTCTTCGCCAGCGTCCGCAGCACGAGGGCGTCGAGCGACTCGGGCAGGTCCGGTCGAAGCTGCCGCGGCGGGCGGGGCTCGCGCTGAAGGATCGAGGTCGCCAGCTCCATGAGGGTCTCGCCGGCGAAGGGATACTCCCCGGTCAGCATCAAGTAGAGGACGATCCCCAGCGAGAAGAGGTCCGCCCGGCCGTCGACGTTGATGCCGCGAAGCTGTTCCGGCGCCGCGAAACGCGGCGTCGCGAGAATGACGCCGGCCCGGGTCTTGACCAGCTCGCGACCTTCGATCGACGCGATCCCGAAGTCGGTGACCTTGAGCCGCCCGTCGTCGAGGACCAGGAGGTTCGAGGGCTTGACGTCACGGTGAACGATCCCGGCCCGGTGGGCGGCCTCGAGCGTGTCGAGGACCGAGATCGCCAGCTCGAGCGACTCCTCGACCCGCAGCCGCTGGCGCTCGCCGAGGACCTGCTCGAGGGTGCGGCCCGCGAGCCACTCCATGACGATGAAGGGCTCGTCGTCGAGCTGGCCCACCTGGTAGATCGTCGTCGCGCCGGGATGGGAGAGGGCGGCGGCGGCCCGGGCTTCCTGCAAGAAGCGCTGGCGCAGCTCCAGCCGGGTTTCATCGTCCTCTTCCTTCAGCATGGACGCGCGCAGCGTCTTGATCGCCACCGGTCGATCGAGGGCGGGATCCAGAGCTTCGAAGACCACGCCCATCGAACCGCTTCCCACCTGGCGGCGGATCTCGTAGGGGAAGACGTCGCTGGGACGGGTGGACGCGTCGATCATGACGTTGCCAATACGGTTCGGTCCGGTCAGTGGATGCCTCATGGCCGGGGGTCAGTGGCGAGGCCTCGAGGGTGAGTGAGGCGACCGCCGGCGTTCTTACACCCGTGCCTGCCCGGGACGCGCGGTCCCGGTTGGAGCTCCGGAGCTCCCTGTCAGGCCCGCGGCCTCTTCGCTCCAGCCCAGTGCCCTCCGGCGTCCGCCGATCCTGCGGTTTCTGGGATTGCTCTGGCCCGCATCGCCAGAATCGTGTATACTTGGCCCGTCGAACCTCGCTGATATGGCCGCCCAAGGCGAGAATGGCCTGCTGGCAGCCCTGGAAGGGAGCGACTTTGACTCTGAGATCGACTCCTCTGCTCGTCTGGGAAGCCGCGAGGGAATCCTACGCTCGATTCAATCCTGCAGCGACCGGCGTAGCGCCGCCACTGAGGCATAGCGACGTCAGGCAGCCTGAGACGTAGGAGGTCCGGAGCGCACATGCAGCCTCAGTCGGCGAGCCTCATCCCCACGATGATCGCGTTGGCGGCTCCTGCTGCAGCCGCCGTGATCCTGACGGCGTTGCGGCCGCGTCTCCCACCTGACGTGCGGGGAAGCCGGCGACTACTCCTGGTTGTGGGTCTCACGATTTCTGCACAAGTCTTGCACTTTGTTGAAGAACTGCTCACTGAGTTGTACGTCGAGTTCCCAACGACCTTCGGCTTCCCGGCCGCTCAACAGTCAGTGTTCGTCTGGGCCAACATGACGGCGCTCATACTCTGGATCGCCGCCCTGATCGCCGTACGGCAGGGAATCGTGATCGCCCTCCTTCCCCTGTGGTTTCTCGGCTTCTGTGAGCTCCTGAACCTCTTCCTCCATCCCTTCCTGGCGTTGAAGACTGGAGGCTATTACTCCGGTGTGGTTACAGCACCGCTGGTCGGAGTGCTTGGCATATTGACCATCAGGGAGCTAGCTATGGTCACCGCGAAGGACCGGACAGTCCGAAGCAAGAGGATCGAGAAGCTATAGCGGCGGCTCGATCCGGCCGAGGAGCGCTTTGCGCAGGCGCTCCAGACTCTCGTGCTCGCCGCTCGGCCGGGCCAGCAGCTCGCGCGCCGCCGTTCCGATGGCCCTCATCTGGCGTGCGTAGCGCCGGCAGTGGCGGCAGAGCATCGCGTGGAGACGCACGCCGAGCCGCTGGCGAGCCGGTGCCTCCGCCAGCCCGCCGGCGATCATCCGCGTCACCTCCCGGCAGGAGGGCATGCCCATCATGGCGAGCCCCCCACGCTCTTCGCCTCGAGACACTCGCGGGTGCGGTTGCGCAATCGGTGCAGCATCACGTCCAGGTTAGTGGCGCTCACCTCGAGGATCTTACAGATCTCCTGCCTGGGAAGCCCTTCGACCTCCTGCAGGAAGAACGCCATGCGCTGGGCCGTCGGCGAGGTCTCGAGACACTCGGCCAGAAAGCGCCGGATCTCGTCGAGCCGCACCAGGGCGTCGGCAGCCGCAGGCGGGCGCATCCAACTGCCGTCGGTCTTGAAACGGCTCTCCATGGCGTCGTCGATGGGATCGTGCTGCCGCTGGCGGGCAAAACCCCGCCGGGTCTCGGCGATCTTGCGGCAAAGGATCCCGAAGAGAAACGTCCGCACGTGGGACCGGCCCTCGAACCGAGGAGCGATTTCCAGGAACGTGGTGAACGTCTCCTGGGTCACGTCCTCGGCATCCTGGGCGGACAGACCTGCCCCACGGGCCGCCCGCAGGATCTGCGGAAGATAGTCCTCCACGATCGCCCGGAGGACGGCGGGATCCCTCCCGCGCACGGCGGCGGCGAGGTCCGTTCGGGCGAGAGCCTCCGCCGGTGCCACCGCCATCACCCCTCGAGCTCCCGCGCCGGCTCATGGCGCCCCACGAGGCGAGCGCAACGGTCGCCGGGCCGACCCTGGGCGTCGGTCACGCGAATCGCAGCGATGCCGCCGGTGCCCATTCTCACGAGATCACTCCCCTGAGGTCGGAGCCTACACGAAGAGCGCCGCGGAGGCAATGCCTTCTCGCGCGCTGCCACGCCGTCTCCTCCTCACCCGGCTGAGGACTTAAGATACCCTCCGTCATGCCCGTGATCGGCACCCCTCTCGAAAGGACCCCCGAGACGACGCGCAACCGCGAGCGCATGCTCGCGCTCGTCGCCGAGGTGCGCGCCCTGGAGGCGGCGGTGCGCGAGAGCTCGCGGCGTTCCGAGGCCAAGTTCCGCGGCCGCGGCCAGCTCCTGCCGCGCGAGCGCCTCGCGCGCCTGCTCGACCCCGCCGCCCCCTTCCTCGAGCTCTCCACCCTCGCCGGCTACCGCATGCACGACGACGACGGCGGCGAGAACGTCGCCGGCGGCGGCATCACCGGCGTCGGCGTGGCGTCGGGCGTGCGCTGCGTGGTCTCGGTCTCCGACAGCGGCATCAAGGGGGGCGCCATCTCGCCCATGGGCCTGGCCAAGACGCTGCGGGCGCAGCGGATCGCCTTCGAGAACAAGCTCCCCCTGGTCAACCTGGTCGAGTCGGCGGGCGCCAACCTGCTCTACCAGAGCGAGATCTTCGTGGAGGGCGGACGCACCTTCGCCAACCTGGCGCGGCTGTCGGCCGCCGGCATCCCCGTGATCACCGTCGTCCACGGCTCGTCGACGGCGGGCGGCGCCTACCTGCCGGGGCTCTCCGACTACGTGATCGCGGTGCGCAAACGGGCGCAGATCTACCTCGCCGGCCCGCCGCTGGTGAAGGCGGCCCTGGGGGAGGACGCGGACGACGAGGAGCTCGGCGGCGCCGACCTGCACGCCACCGTGACCGGCACCGCCGAGTACCTCGCCGAGGACGACGCCGAGGCCCTCGACCTGGCGCGTCGCCTGCTCGCCCGTCTGGGCTGGAACGCCGTCCTGCCGGCGGCCGCCAGGCCGAGCTTCCGGCCGCCGCGCTTCGACGCCGACGAGCTGCTCGACCTGGTGCCGGTCGACTACCGCCGGCCCTACGACGCCCGCGAGGTGATCGCCCGCCTGGTCGACGACTCGGATTTCCTCGAGCTCAAGCCGCTCTACGGCGCCGCCACCGTCTGCGGCCACGCGGCGATCGAGGGCCACGCGGTGGGGATCCTCGGCAACAACGGTCCGCTCGACCCCGACGGCTCGACCAAGGCGGCGCACTTCATCCAGCTCTGCTGCCAGTCCGGGACGCCGATCGTCTACCTGCAAAACACGACGGGCTACATGGTGGGCAAGGAGGCGGAGGCGGCGGGCATGGTCAAGCACGGCTCGAAGATGATCCAGGCGGTGGCCAACGCCTCGGTGCCGCAGCTCACGCTGATGATCGGAGCCTCGTTCGGCGCCGGCAACTACGGCATGTGCGGGCGCGGCTACGACCCGCGCTTCATCTTCGCCTGGCCCAACGCGCGCATCGCGGTGATGGGCCCCGAGCAGGCGGCCGAGGTGATGGCGATCATCACCCGGGCGAAGGCGGCGCGCGCGGGCGCGGCGGCCGACGAGCGCGTCCTGGAAGCCATGAAGCGCAAGATCCTCGCCCAGCTCGAGGCCGAGTCGACGGCCCTCTACGCCACCGCTCGCCTGTGGGACGACGGCCTCATCGACCCCCGCGACAGCCGCCGGGTGCTGGCGCTGGCGCTCGCGGTCTGCCGCGAGGCCGAGCGCCGCGAGCTGCGGCCGTCCAGCTTCGGCGTCGCGCGGATGTGATCAGGGAGAACCGCACTGCGGGACGTATGGAAACTCCTCGCCGACGGCGGCACGCCATTCTTCAGGCGCCAGATCGCGACCGGCGACCCGGCAGCTCGCGGCGCGCCAGGAATCCGGGTCGAGATCCCACGCCACGACGTCTCCGGCGCGACCGACGGAGACGAGCCAGCGACCTTCCGGGTGAAAGGCGAGATCGGTCGCGGCGTCTCGGTGCCGCTGGATCGGCGACAGGACCGGACGGCCGCTCTCGATGTCCCAGACGCTGACCCGCCCTCTCCCGTCCGCCGCGGCGATCCGTTTCCCGTCCGGCGAAAAAGCGACGGCGTTCACAATGGCGCCCACGGACTCGAAGTCGCGGCGTTCGACCTTCGCGTCGGGTTGCCAGAGCGCCACGCGCTGATCGACCGCCAGGGCCAACCGCTCGCCCCGGCTGTCCCAGGCGAGGCCGTGGACGTCGCCACCTGCCAGGATCTCCGTCTCCTCGGCTGAGTCCGGGCACCACAACCACGCGCCTCCGGACGTCCCGACTGCCAACCGAGCCTGGTCATCGGGATGGAACATCAGCGCCTGCACGTTGAACCGGCTCACCTCCCGGCGCGCAACCTCCTCGCCCGTTCGGTCTCGGACGACGATCAGGAGACCCTCGTTCCCCACCGCGGCGACGCGCGTGAATCCGGAATCGACCGCGAAAACGCCGGCGGAGCCATGGGGCAGCTCGAAAAGCCGAGTCGACGCCATATCGCCAGTGGCCGCCACCTCCGTGCTCGCTGAATAGAGTGCATTTCCTTCTACCCATAGAAGCGTGGAGCGGTCCGCCGTCAAGGCGAGGTGTCCCGGCCAATCGAAGCTCGGACGCCACACCGCTACGTTGCCAGGTTTCAACTCGCCGCCTGATGGGTCGGTCCAGACCGCCTGGCCGATGCCTTCGGCGCCGCCGATCAGGAGCAGCGTCGAATCCTCCGTCTTGCCGAACTCGACGGCATTGAATTCGCGTCCCGGCAAAGCGAGGGGCCAAGTCAGCTCACCGCGCTTCGACAAGTCCCATAAGGTGACCGCGCCGTCTTGATGGAGAGTGGCGATGCGGGAGCGATCCGCGGCGAATCGGATCTCGTCGACGGCCGAGGACGCGGCCCCGGTCAGCGTGAGCCGCCGTGATTCGCTTTCCTGGAGCAGGCTGACCTCGATCTCCGTGCGATTGCGCCGACGCCAGGCGGCCATGCCGCCATCGATCGCGACGGCGAGAACTTCGACGTCCTCCTGTCCCTCGGCGAGGGTTTCGGCGCGACACGCCGCTGTGCTCCCCTGGCGCAGCATTTCGACCTCGCCGGATTCGCTCACCAGAGCCGCCCAGCCCCGCCCCGCCGACGCCAGGTGCGGCACACCCGCCTTGATCACGTCGTCGCAAGCGTCGACGAGCCTCAACTCCACCTGGTCGCACCCGGCATCGACCGGATCGTATGATCCCTGGCCCGTCATCGCGTTGACCTCGACCAGGTTCGAGCAATACAGCTCGGCGGCGTCCGCGATGGTCTGCCACAGGACGGGCGTTTCCAGCTCGTACACGTCGTCAAGTGTGAATCCATCGACGATCTCGATGATAGGAGCACCGGGGCTCATGCCTACGAGCGCCTCTCTCGCAGCCTCCGGAGATCGGGCGATCGCGGCCGGGGCGGAGTCGCGAAACAGGAGATCGGCCCAGCTCCGAGTCACCTCGGGGAAAGGACGGATCGCATGAGCTTGCGCGGCCATCAGCAGCGAGCGGTCGAAGTCGCTGGCGGCACCGAGCTGCGTATCGGCGGCCAGCTTGCGCGCCACCGTCGCCGCCAGCCGCTCCTTGGCGACGCGGGCTATGAACCACACCCAGATGAGCAGCAGCAGAGCGACCGCCAGACCGACCAGCGTGCGCCGCGCCGCTTTCCGCTGCTCCTCGGCGATCCGTTGGGCGTCCCGCAGTCGGCGGTCGCGCTCCTCCTCCTGCGCGTCGTCCCGCGCTTTCTGCGCGTCGGCGCAGGCGTCCAGGTATTCCCTTTCGATCGCGCCCTCCCGCAAGACGAACCGCGGGCGGCTCACCAGGCTCTGAGCGTCCCGCAACCGGCCGTCGCGGTGGACGAGGAGATCGGCCGTACGGCCCGCCTGGCCCCACTCCTCCGCCGCCTGATGGAGGACCGCGAGCTGACGCAGCTCGGCCTGGTCCTCGACCAGCCAGCCGGTCAACAGCGGCCAGGCGCGAAGCAAGGCCTCGTGGGCCACCTCCAGAGTCTCCCGGCCCTCCGGGTCCACGTCGCTGACCAGCAGCCGCGCATCGACGAAACGCCGGAGGAGAGGCCGCGCCCTGGGCGGCATCGCCGCGGCATGGGCGCGCCGCCGGGCATAGCCTCCTTCGGCGTTGAGGCGGACCATCGTCGGCACGAACGCGGCGCGGAGGTCTTCCAGGTCCCGAGACGAGGGCTCGGCCTCCTTCAGGACCCGATCCGCTTCGGCGCGAATGGCGCCCTCGAGACGGCCGAGCCGGTCATAGTCTGCGACCTTCAGCACGCCGTCCTCGGCGTAACGATCGTGGAGCAGGCGCAGCGTGAAGGCGAGGAGGGGAAGCGCGTCGCGGTCGCCCGTGTCGCTCACCATGGCCTCGACCAGCTCTTCCTCCAGCCCCAAGCCCACGAGCCCCGCAGGTCCCCGGATGATCTCGGCGAAGTTACGTTCCGGGATGGGATCCACCGGCATGACTTTGTAGAGGAAGTCATGGTCATAGGTCGGGTCGCTCAGGACCTGATGCGTCTGAAACTCGCCGAGCGCATCCGACCGTAGGGTGGCGATTCCCATCAGTTGCCGGTCCGATGCTTCGAGCGCGGCTCGCAGCAACCGGAGAAAGCGGCCGGCGTCCTCAGCGGGCGTGTAGCCGAACAGCTCTTCCGCCTGGTCGACGGTGAGGGCCACCGTCGCCTCGCGCCGTCCGGCGGCGAAAGCGAGCTCCCGCGCCAGGTCGAGCAGGATCCGTCCGTCGGGCGGAGTCTTGCCGGCAGCTCTTTGCAGCAAGCGATCGACCTCGTCCCAAGGCCGCGACCGCCCGACGTCCTGGAAACCCTCGACCAGGGACAGAGCCAATTCACGCAGCGGATTCTCCTGGGGTCTGAACGGGGTCAGCGGAAGCCACTCCGACGGCATTCGCCTGAGCCGCGGAATCAACCCGGCTCGCACCAGCGACGACTTGCCGCTGCCCGACGCGCCGAGCATGAGCAGGAGCCTGGGCGCGCCGCGGCCTCCCAGACGCAAGGAGCTCAGCGATTCCAGCCCGCCGGCGATCTCCTTGCCGCGCCCGAAGTAAATCGCCGCGTCTTCTTCCTGGAAGGCTTGCAGGCCCGGATAGGGTCGTCGCGCGGGATCGAAGCCGAAAACGTCCTGGAGGCTCAGCGCCAGGCGGTCATAGCCGTCGGCGGGATCGACCGTCAGGTCGATGTGCTGGAGGTCGCGAAACAGATCGCTGGTATCGCACGGCGACACCTTGACCGGTAAGATCTTCTTTCCCTTTTCACGGGCCTGGACCAGCTCCGCGAAGCACCACTTCGACGCCAGCCAACTCGGAGTCAGGACCGCGATCACGGCCTGGCACTGGCGCAGCTTGGCGTAGAGGGTCTGCTCCCAATCGCTCCCCGCCCGGATCCCGGTCTCGCGGTCGAAGTCCAGAAAGAGAGAAGTGTGACCCCTCTCCTCGAGCCAGGTTCTCATTCTTGAAGCGGCTTCGTTGTCGGAGCTGCTGTGGCTGATGAAGATCGCCGTCACTCGAGTCCGCTCCCGCTAGTAGACCGGTAATTCGGGGTCTCACCCCGACGACGCCCGAGCGCGCTCGGCGAGCTCGCTCACGAGGGCGTCGGCGAGGGGCGTCCAGCGGTAGCCCCGCCTCTCGGTGAGAGCCGCCCGCTGCGCGTCGTCGTGGCGCCGCGGCGGCGTCACCGGCAGGTCGTCGACGGTGACGGCCATGCAGGGAACGGACGCCTCGCCGGCGTCGAAAGGTGGGACGGTGATGACGGGAGAATCGCCTGCCGCGAGGAAAAGTGCGGCAGCGAGAAGGCAGGGGACGAAGCGAGCGGCGTTCATGTCTCGAGGGTCTTTCATACCGCAGTATGAGAGACAGGTGACTTGCGGTCAAATCCCGGACTTGGGCTGGGCGCCGCCTTCTCACCGCGACCTGTGAGACCCTGGACGGAGGACGAACCTGGGCGCGACGTTCCGCGCCGGCTTCAAAGGAGGTGCTCCATGGTCCGCAGGTTCTGGCAACCTCTCGCGCTCCTCGCCGCGGGCGCGCTCCTGGCCCTGCCCTGGACGGCCGCCGACGGCGGCTCCCGGGGCTCCTGCCACTGCTCGATGCGCTGCTCGCGCCTCGACTACTTCGACCGCCTGGTGCCTTCCGCCCAGGCGCGCAGCGGGGGCGACGCCCTCGGCTCCATTCAGGAGACCGTGGGCCTGCTGCTCTCCGACCCCACCACCGACTGGAGCGACCTGCGCGTCAGCCGTCTGCGCCAGCACCTCGCCGACTTGGGCGAGATCGTCAGCCGCGCCGAGGTCGACGAGCGCCCCGTCGACGGCGGCCTGGCGATCACCGCCGGCGGCTCCGAGCGCACCCTCGCGGCCCTGCGCCGCGCCGTGCCCGAGCACGTGCGCGCCAGCGAGGGTTTCATGGACTGGGAGGTGACGCTGCGCGACGCCGGCGGCGCCCTCGAGCTCACCATCACGACCGACGACGCCGGCGAGGTCGCCGTCGTCCGCGGTCTCGGTTTCTTCGGCTACCTGGCCAGCGGCGTCAACCGCCCGCAGAGCCATCTCGGGGTGGTGCGGGGAAGGCCCGCGGGATAAGACGCGGAGATCGTCATGACGGCCCAGGACCGGCGCCACGTCGAGCACGTAGCCGCCTGCCGCGCAGCAGCCGTCTATCGTGCCGCCGCCAGCACGATCGCCTTCACGTCCGGAATACCGGTTTCGTAGAAAAAGACGCTGTATACCCTTTCCATGAAGAGCGAGCCCACGAGCAGCAGGTTCTCCGGCATGCCTTCGAGGACGTGGAAACCGAGCACCCACCTATCCCCGCCGGGCGGAATGCGAAGGAAGTACTGTTGCGGCGTGAAGCAGTACGACACGCCGTTGAGCGAGAGCGCGACGTCCGGATATTGCGCCAGGGCGGCCGGATCCCGCACCTGCGTCGGGAGCCTGCCGTCGTCGGTGATCGCTTTTACCAGCTTACCGATGATCCGGGCATTCCCCTTGAACCAGGAGGAGCCGGAGTCGAGGGCGAACTTGGCGTTTTCCAGGATCACCCGGCCGCCGCAAGTGAATTGCTCCAAGAACACGGCCCAGAGGTAGTCGAGGCCTCTCGAACGCGTGGGGAGGAGGGGGATGACGTTCAGGGTTTCCGGGTCGAACTTGGAGGGATCCACGGCGCCGAACAAGCACTCACCCCGTTGCGCGCCCGGGTCGAGCCAGAACGAGGCGATCGCCCACTCGATGAGGCCTTCCTCCTTGAGCTGCGGCAGGAGCTCGCCGGGCTGGTCGCGGCCGCTGACCGGTATCGAAGGCACCGCCAGGCCACCGTCCCAGGCCAGCTCCAGAAACTGCGAGCCGCCGTACTGCGTGGCGAGCTGGATCTTGAGCGGCTCACGGAGCGTCACCGGCGGCTCGCTGTCGGGAAAGATCTGCTTCAGCGTGAAGACGTCCTTGCCGACGACGACCGTCATCGTGCCCCAGGGGCCGAAATCAACTTGCTGCGGCTTGGGGTCGACGACCTGGTAAGTGGCCGAGGTTTCGGGATCGAAACGGCCGTGGGCGAGACACGCCTGGGTCGTACACTTGGTGGAAGTGATCCAGGTGTTGATGGTCCCCGTGTCGACCGTGAAATTGAGCGGTTGCGGCGGCGTGCCGAGCCCCACGGACGCGATCCACGGCGTGGCTCCGTTGGCGGTGAGCTCACCCAGCTCGAGGTCGAAGGCGACGGCTTTCGTGGTGGGCTCGCCGCGGACGGGAAGCTCCGCGCCGAGCCGGTGCAGTCTTGGGTCGGTCATGTTCTCTCCTCCTTTATCTCTGTTTGACGAACTTCGCCGTAGCCACGATCGTCGAGCCCCAATTGTCCTGCGGCTCGGTGTTCTTCTGCAGGAGATAGGTGGTCGACATGATCTCCTGCCCGTCGATCGTCTGGAGCTGGCCGGCGAAGCCCGACACCCAGTGCCAGGAGGGATCAGGCTTGCCTTCGAGGCTGTGCCAGGAGACCGCGAAAGCCACCGTCTGGCTGCCGCCGACCGGATCGGGATCCGCGATGCCCATCACCCGATAGACTCCCGTGGCGCCGGTGTGGGAGCTATACGTGGCGGTAAAGGTCCCATCCTCATTGACGTGCTCGATCCTCATGATCGAGCCGAACTCGTTTTCCCATGTTCCGACCAAGCTCATTCCTGCTCCTTCCTTTCACCAGTTGTACCGGATGCGAAATTGCACCGGTCAGTCCAAAGCAGCAGCGCCGTGGAGCCGTCGATAATCGGCGATCCATTCGCTGCCTTGCTTCATGACCACGTCGAGATCCCGATGGATGTCTTTCCAGATGATGATCTCTCCACGGGTGCTGCCGGAGACGATCCCTCCCTGCTCGGTGAAGACGGCGCTGGTGACGCCCCCGCGATGACCGAGGAGCGATCTGTAAAGCTCGCCCGTCGCGCTGTCCCAGATGCGGATCTCACCGTTCAGGCCGGCGGTGACCAGCCAGCGGCTGTCGGGGCTGAAGGCGACGGCGTTGACGCCTCGGCCGTGGCCCTCGAGGACTTTCCGGCAAGTCCCGTCCCGCGACCAGAGAACCGCGTTCCCCGTTCCCGCGGCCGTGGCGACCCAGCGTCCGTCGGCGCTGAAGGCGGTGCGCAAGACGCCCTGGTCGTGGCCGCAGTCGCCGTGCCTGGTCAGCTCGACCGGCTCGCGGCTGCCTTCGAGCGCATGGATCCGGGCCATCGGCGGCGAGGGCAGCGAGACGGCGAAGAAACCGTCGCCCGAGAAACGGACGCCCCAGACGGAATCTCCTTGCCGCGGAAATTCTTTTCCCGGCCCCCCGTCCTCGGCGCCATGGAGCCGGATCCTGCCGTCCAGCCCCGCGGTCAGGAGCCATCGCCCGTCGGGGCTGAAGTCCACCTGGTTCACCCCTTTTTCCTGGACCGGCAGCTCCAGGACCTTGCGGCCCTCCGGCACCTGCCAGACGATCACCCTTCCGTCGTGGCCGGCGGCAGCGAGGCGCCGGCCGTCCGGGCTGAACCGCAGCGAACGGACGAGGCTCGTGTGCTCGGGCGGGAGCTCCTTCAGGAGCACGCCGCCGGGGCTCCAGAGCCGCACGGTCCGGTCGTCGCCGGCGGAAGCGATCAGCTCCCCGTCGGGGCTCACGTCGATTTCCTGAACCGGTCCGGCATGGCCCGTGAGGTCCTCGCGGAACGGGTTGGTGCCGGCGCGCCAGAGCTTGATCCTGAGATCCCTGCTGGCGGTCGCCACCAGCTCGCCATCCCGCGCGAAGGCGAGCCCCGTCACGGGCTCATCGTGGTCATCGCCGATCAGCGCGGAAAAGCGTCCGGCGCGCCGCCAGATCCTGAGCCGCCGATCCGCACCGGCGGCGAAGAGTGTGCCGTCGCTCGGGGCGAAGCGAGCCACGTAGACGGGGGCGGAGCCGGAGCCGGGGTAGGCGTCTCGTGGGCTCCCCGCGGCGGTCCACACCTTCACGGCGCCGTCCTCGCCTGCCGAGGCGAAGATCTCGTCGCCGACGGCGAAGCTCAGGCTGTGCACCGTGCCGTCGTGAGCGTGCAGGGTCTTCCGCGGTTGCCAGGGACCTGCCTGGGACGCGTCGTCGTTTCCATCGGCGGGGGCCCACCACGTCACCGAGCCGGTCTCGTCGCCCGACAGGAGGAGCTTGCCGTCGCTGCTGAACGCCAGGCTGGCGACGGGTTGTTGCGCCTCGAGGTCTTGCCGCCCGGCGCCCTCCGGTGACCAGAAGCGGATAGCCCCGTCGCTGCCGCCCGAGGCGACGAAGCGGCCGGAAGGGTGGAAGGCCAGGGCGCGGACGATGCCCTGGTGCGCCTTCAGGCTCCGGATCGGATCCGGGCCCTCCCGCCAGAATCTGATCGTGCCGTCCTGGTCGCCGGAAACGATTACGCTGGCATCGGGGCTGAGGGCGAGGGCGAAGATGGCGGTTTCATGCCCTTTGAGGGGCGCGAGGGCGGTACCGTCCGGCCGCCACCTCCGGATCGTCGTGTCGTAGCCCGCGGAGAGCAGGAGAGATCCGTCGCGGCTCGCCACGAGCGCGTTGGGCCAGGCGTCATGCGCCTTCCACGCATTCTTCAGCGTCACTCCCGAGAGCGCCTGGAGCAGGGCCGATTCGACCTGCTGACGCAGCCCGGGCTCGCGGTCGGATTCGCGGATGGCACGGAACCGGCGGCCGGTCTCGACGGCTTCGAGCAGGGCCTCGAAGGGCCGCTCGGCCTGATAGAGGGCGATCGAGCTGTGGGCACGCGTGCGGACTTCCTCGTTGACGGCGCGGATGCGGGCCTGGTGCGCCCGCACCCCGAAGAGCACGGCGAGCACCGCCAGCACCAGCGCCGCGACCGCGCCGGCGAGAGTGAGACGAAAAGCCCTGCGGCGCCGCGCCTCCTCGGCCGCGAGCCGCGCCCGCTCGGCCTGGTCCGAGGCCTCGAGGAACGACCGGTCCAGGTCCTCGAGGGACAGCACGCCGCCGTCTCTGAGCTCGAGCGCCCGCGCCAGCCGGCCGGCGCGCCAGAGGTAGGGCTCCTTCTCCTGGTCGCAACCCGCCTGCCGCCATTTCTCCGCCTCGCTGCGGATCTCGCGCAGCAGCAGGAGCCCTTCGGCGTTCGCCCAGAGCCACCCACGCAGCTTCCCCCACGAACGGAAGAGGGCTTCATGGGCCACCTCCACGGTGCCGTCCGCCCGCTTGACGAGCAGCCGCTGGTCGATGAAGCGCTGGAGCATCGGACGCACCCGCTCGGGGAATTGGTCCCAGCTCGCCGGCTGGCGCGACCACCCGGTTCCTTGCTCGGTGGGCCGGGCCAGGCTGAGGAAGGCGCTCTGCAGGTCCTTCTCCGTGCCCTCGTGGAGGGCGGCTTCCAGCGTCTCGTCCGCGATTCTGACGATGGCGCCCTGCAGCCCTCCCAGCCCCTCATAGTCACGGTTGCGCAGCGTCCGGTCGCCCTTCTCGAAGTCGACGTACTTGTCCCACATGACGCGGAGGGTGAAGGCCAGGAGCGGCAGGGCGTCCGCCGTGCCTGTGTCGCCGAGCAGACGCTCGACCAGCCCCTTCTCGCCGCGGGTGCCCCGGTCGAGCTCGATCGCCCCCAGCTCGGCCGGTCCGACGATGATCTGGTGCATGCTCTGCGTCGACATCGGCCCTACCGAGAGGCTCTTGAAGCCGACGCCCTGGAGGTGAGCGGACCTCTGGAGCACTCCCAGGAAGTCGGAGCGCATCGTGCCGAGGGCCATGATCGGCGAGCCCTCGGCCTCGATGCCGGCTTTGAGCAGCTTGAGAAAGCGATTCGCCGGATCGTTCGGACCTTCACCGTCGTGCCCGAGCAGCTCCTCGAGCTGGTCGATGACCAGCAGGACGCCCGCTTCCGACGGGCCTGCGACGAGCCGCAACTGATCGCTGATCTCCACCAGGGGGCTCAGGCTGCCGGGAGCCGCCGGGCCCTTCGGCGGCCGGCCAGGCTCCTGGGAAGGAGATTCGCCGAGGAATCGCTGCAGGCGGCGCACCGACAAGACCACCGACTGGTCGTCGGGGCTCAGCTCCCCTTCGACCGTCCGCAGGGCTTCGAGCAGCCGTTCTCGGGCCAACAGCTCGCCTTCCTCGCCGGGTGGCGACTCCGGCGCCGGCTCGGGTTCTTCCGCCGGCGCGAGCAGCTTCTGGCAGAGCTCTTCCCAAAGCTGGGCCTGTCCGGCCTCTCTGAACGCCTGGGCGAAGGCGGCGGCGAGCTCCCGGGCCGGCCGGCGTCCGGGCCTGAACGGTCCCACGACCCGCCACCGTTCGGCGTCGCGCCGTAGCCGCGGCACGATTCCGGCACGCGCCAGCGACGATTTGCCGCTACCCGACGAGCCGAGCACCATCACCAGCCGGGGATAGCCCTGGCGGCGGACGCGGTTGAGCAGCTCGACGCCGGCCAGAATCTCCGTCTCGCGGCCGAAAAAGATCGGCGCGTCTTTTTCCTCAAAGGCGCGCAGGCCGGGGTAGGGGGAGTCCTCCGGACCCCACTCGCGATGCTCCCGGGGCACGATCCCGCGGGCTTTGAAGCCGTTCCGGAGCCGCCGGTAGGCCTCGTCCTCGTCCTGACCCGTGCGCAGGTCGATGAGCTGGTGCTCGGTCAGGATCGAGGGCAGCCTGGTCTGCTCGCTCCAGGGCTCCATCCGCAGAGCGAAGATCTCCTTGCCCTCCATCCGGGCCAGGGCGACCTCCGCGAAGCACCACTGCGAGGCAAGATAGTTGTCGGTCAACAGGGCCACTACGGCCCGGCACGCCCGGAGCTTGGTGTAGAGGGTCTGCTCCCAACTGGCCCCGGCCCGGATCCCCCGCTCGGGGTCGAAGTCCAGGAAGACCGACTGGTGACCCTGTTCCGCGAGCCGGGCCCTGAGCCTTTCGGCCGCCTCGTTGTCGAGGCTGCTGTGGCTGATGAAGAGTGTGCTCATGCTCGCCGTGGTGTGGACGCTCGCCGAGCCGGAGCGCGCGGCCGCGTCGGCCGTCCTCTCGATCCTCATGATATCTTCCGCCCGCTGTCTTCCGCCCGCTGTCTTCCGCCCGCCCGAGCTGGAGGCCCGATGACCGAAGCGACCGACATCCGTCGTCCCGCGCGGAGGTGGACGCCGATCCTCCTCGCCGCGCTCGCCCCGGCTGCGATAACCGTCCCGGCCGGGGGGGATCCTCCCGATGCCACGGGTTGGGTCCCCCAATTGGGCTCTCTCACCGCCGTCGCGCGAGCGGAGAGCGAGCTGCGCAACGCCGTGACGCGCTACGGCGAGGACCTTCAGGCCGTCCTCGGCCGCTTCGACGCCGAAGGCTCGCCGGGCCGCCGCGCGGCGCTCCGGAGCTTCCACGAAGCGTGGCGTCACGCCCTCGACGCCATGGACTTCGAAGCCCTCGGCGAGGAGGGCCGCGTCGACTGGCTGCTCCTCGGCAACCGCGTCGCCTCCCATCTCCGGCGGCTCGAGCGCGAGGAGAAGCTCGCCGACGAGACCGCCGCGCTCGTGCCCTTCGCCGGAGCCGTCTTCGCGCTCCACGACGCGCTCCGCGACGCGGGGCCCGTAAAGCCCCAGGACGCGGCCGCGGCGCTCGACGAGCTGGCGCGGACCGTCGACGCGACGCGGAAGGCCCTGGAGCGCGCCCTCGAGCCCGAAAACGGGGACGACGTGGGGGCGCCAGGCCTTGCGCCCTCCCCTACCCCGACCGTCGCCCACCGCGCCGCCCGGCGGGTCGAGAGCCTGCGCGAGACGCTCTCCGGGTGGTTCGACTTCTACGACGGCTACGACCCGCTTTTCACCTGGTGGGCGCGGGAGCCTCACCAGAAGGCCGACGCGGCCCTCGGCGACTACGTCGAGTTCCTGCGCGAGCGGATCGTCGGCGAGAAGGAAGGCGAGGATCCGCCGATCGTCGGCGATCCGATCGGCCGCGAGGCCCTGCTCGAGGACCTGGCGCTCGAGATGCTCCCCTACACGCCGGAGGAGCTGCTGGCCATCGGCGAGCGCGAGCACGCCTGGTGCGAGCAGGAGATGATCAAGGCGTCGCGCGAGCTCGGCTTCGGCGACGACTGGCTCGCCGCCCTCGAGCACGTGAAGTCGCTTCACGTGGAGCCGGGCCGGCAGCCCGAGCTGATCCGCGACCTCGCCCGCGAAGCGATCGCCTTCCTCGAGCAGCGCCGGCTCCTGACCCTGCCCGAGCTCGCCAGGGACGTCTGGCGCATCGAGATGATCGAGCCCGAGCGCCAGAAGCTCAACCCGTTCTTCTTCTTCAACGACGACGCCATCTGGGTCTCGTTCCCCACCGAGACCATGACCCACGAGCAGAAGCTGATGAGCATGCGCGGCAACAACGTCCACTTCTCGCGGGCCACGGTACACCACGAGCTCATCCCGGGCCACCACCTCCAGCTCTTCATGGCGAGCCGCTACAACGCCCACCGCCAGGCGTTCTCGACGCCGTTCTGGATCGAGGGCTGGGCGCTCTACTGGGAGATGGCGCTCTGGGACCTGGGGTTCCACGCGACGCCCGAGGACCGGGTCGGCGCGCTCTTCTGGCGCCTGCACCGGGCGGCGCGCATCGTCTTCTCGCTGCGCTTCCACCTCGGCGAGTGGACGCCGCAGCAGGCGATCGACTTCCTCGTCGAACGGGTGGGCCACGAGCGCGACAACGCTACCGCCGAGGTCCGCCGTTCCTTCGAGGGCAGCTATTCGCCGCTCTACCAGCTCGCCTACATGATCGGCGCCTTGCAGTTCCGCGCCCTCGCCGCGGAAGCCGTAGGTCCCGAAAAGATGAGCGCCCGCGACTTCCACGACGCCGTGCTGCGCGGCGGCATCATGCCGGTGGAGCTGGTGCGGGCGCGGCTCCTCGGGCAGGAGCTGGGGCGCGCCTTCCGGCCGTCGTGGCGGTTCGCGGGCGAGCCGTGAACGGCTTGGCGGGCGTGGTGTGGATTACGTGGCGCCTCGCCGACCCTATTCCGCTGGCCTCCCTCTCCCGAAGGACGGCCCCGGAGTGGCCGGCCGCCCTCCAAAGCTGTTAGCCTTGAGAGGACGCTGTCCTGAGCGGAGGAGAAGATCTTATGTCTGACGATGCCATGAAGAAGATGCTGCAGCGGGCCCGCGAGATGCAGGAGAAGCAGAACCGCCGGCTCGCGGACACCCTGGTCCAAGCGTCGGCGGCCGGCGGCAAGGTCCGCGGCAGGATGAACGGCCACCGCGCCCTCCTGCAGGTCCAGGTCGACCGCGACCTCGTACGGGCGGAGAACCGCGAGGCGCTGGAGGGCTACGTCGTCGAGCTCGTCAACGACCTGATCGACCAGATCGACAAGGTCCTCGAAGAGCGCTTCGGCATCGTCGACAAGATGCCGAGCCTCAGCACCGAGCACCTCTTCGGCAAGCGCTAGATGACGACTTTCCAACGGTTCGCTGCCGCGTGGGCGGTGCTCAGCCTGGCCGCCACGCCCGGCTTCCCGGCCGACCCGCCGCTTACCCGCCTAGACGACGGGGTGGTCCTGGCCGTCGGCGACGACCGTCTGAAGGTCCAGGTCTGCCGCGAGCGGATCGTGCGCGTCCTCTACGCGCCGGATCCCGGCTTCTTCGCGCGCGAGACCTTGATGATCGAGGGCTCGCCGTGCCGCGAAACGCCGTGGCGGCTGACGGCCGGCGACGGCGAAGTGACGCTGGCGACGGCGTCGCTCGCCGCCCGCGTGCGTCTCGACGACGGCGCCGTCACCTTCCTCGACCGCGACGGCCAGGTGCTGCTCGCGGAAAGGCGCGGCGGCAAGACCCTGGAGCCGGCGCTGGTCCAGGGCGAGACGACGTTCCACGTCGGCGCCCAGTTCCAGGCGACCGACGGCGAGCCGGCCCACGGCGAGGCCTTCTACGGCCTCGGCCAGCACCAGAACGGGCTCATGGATTACCGCGGCCACAGCGTCGACCTCTACCAGCACAACATCGTGGCGGCGGTGCCCTTCCTGGTCTCGAGCCGGGGCTGGGGGCTGCTCTGGGACAACACCTCGCACACCCGCTTCGGCGACCGCCGCGAGCCCACGCTGATCCCGTCGTCCCGGCTCTACGACGCCGGCGGACGCCAGGGCGGGCTCACCGGCACGTATCGCCAGGGGACGTGCGCGGCGCCGGTCGTGGCCACCCGCGTCGACGCCGCGATCGACTTCGGCGCGCCCGAGGATCGTCCCGCCGTCTCCGCCGTCCACCAGGCTGCGCAGCCCACCGCCTCCGAGCTGCACCCGCGGCTCGCGGACGGCGACGTCTGCGTGACCTGGGAGGGCGAGGTCGAAAGCGCCGGCGCCGGCGACTACGACTTCGTCGTCTTCGGCAACAACGGTGTCCGCCTGTGGCTGGACGGCCGTCTCGTCGTCGATTCCTGGCGCCAGGGCTGGCTGCCGTGGACGGACCTCGCCCGGGTGCGCCTTGCCGAGAAACGGCGCTACCCCATCCGCCTCGAGTGGCGGCGCGACCAGGACCAGGGCACCCTGCGGCTCAAGTGGCGGGAGCCGCCGGTGTCCGAGCAGAGCGTCTCTCTGTGGTCGGAGGTGGGCGACGGCGTCGACTACTACTTCGTCTACGGTCCCGAGCTCGACGCGGTGGTCGCCGGCTACCGCGAGCTGACCGGGCGGGCGCCGCTGATGCCACGCTGGGCCTTCGGCCTGTGGCAGAGCCGCGAGCGTTACGAGACGGCCGAGCAGGGCCTCGAGGTGCTGGCGCAGTTCCGCGAAAGGCGGATTCCCGTGGACGTCCTGGTGCAGGACTGGCGCTACTGGCCCGACGACCAGTGGGGCTCGCACCGCTTCGACCGCGAGCGTTTTCCCGATCCGGCGGGCTGGATCCGCACCGTCCACGAGCGTCACGCGCGGCTGATGATCTCGGTGTGGCCCAAGCTCTACCGGGGCACCGAGCACTTCGAAGAGCTCGCCGCGAAAGGGTTCCTCTACCCGGAGACGCTGCGCCGGCCGACCACCGACTGGCTCGGCCACGTCCACACCTTCTACGACGCTTTCCACCCCGAGGCGCGGCGGCTCTTCTGGGAGCAGATGAGCCGCGAGCTCTACGCCAAGGGCGTCGACGCCTGGTGGATGGACGCCACCGAGCCCGAGCTGGTCGGCGAGGGAACGCCCGAGGCGTTGAAGGCGACGATGCACCCCACCGCCCTCGGCAGCGGCGCGCGCATGGCCAACGCCTACGCGCTGGTCTCCAGCCAGGCGGTCTGGGAGGGGCAGCGCGGCGTCGATCCCGGCCGGCGCGTCTTCATCCTCACCCGGTCGGCTTTCGCCGGCTCGCAGCGCTACGCGGCGGCCACCTGGTCGGGCGACGTCTCCGCGTCTTGGACGGCCTTCGCCAACCAGATCCCGGCCGGCCTCAACTTCACCCTCTCCGGCATCCCCTACTGGACGACCGACGTCGGCGGCTTCGCCGTGCCGCCGCGGTTCGCGCGCGAGGACGCGCGGCCAGAGGACGTGGAGGAGTGGCGCGAGCTCGTCACCCGCTGGTTCCAGTTCGCCACGTTCTGCCCGCTCCTGCGCGTCCACGGGCAGTATCCCTTCCGCGAGACGTGGCACTTCGGCGGCGAGGACCATCCCGCGTATCGCAGCCAGCTCGCCTTCGACCATTTGCGCTACCGGCTTCTGCCCTACGTCTACAGCCTGGCGGCCCGCGTCACCCGCGAGCACTACACGATGACGAGGGCGCTGGTGATGGACTTCCGGCACGATCCGGAGGTCTTCGGCGTCGGCGACCAGCTCATGTTCGGGCCCGCGTTGCTCGTCAATCCGGTGACCGTCCACGGCGCCAGGAGCCGCCCGGTCTATCTGCCGCGGGGCACGCTCTGGTACGACTTTTGGACCGGCGAGGCGGTCGACGGCGGGCGCACCATCGAGGCGCCGGCGCCTTACGAGTCGCTGCCGGTCTACGTCAAGGCGGGCTCGATCGTCCCCTTCGGACCCGAGCTGCAATACACGGACGAGAAGCCGGCGGATCCGATCACGCTGTGGGTCTGGCAGGGCGCCGACGCCGACTTCGAGCTCTACGAGGACGACGGCGTGAGCTTCGCGTACGAGAAGGGCGCGTTCGCCGTGATCCCGATCCACTGGGACGAGAGCGCCCAGCGTCTGACTCTGGGCGAACGGAAAGGATCTTTCCCGGGGATGCTCGAGGAGCGCTCCTTCAGGGTCGTGTGGGTGGCCGCCGGCGCGCCGCGCGGATATACGCCGGAGCCCGAGGCGGCGCGCACCATCCGTTATCTGGGTGCGCGGACGACGCTACGGAAAGAGACGCCTCAGTAGACGATCTCCATTGTGCATGCCCCACTGACTCACGCCGCGAGAGCGCGCGCGGGTCGCCACCGAGGGCGCGCGCCGCCACCGAGTTGCCGGACGGGATGTGACGAGCGCCCTGCGGCGCATTCAGGCCAGAACTGCTACAGCCCCAGGAAATGGCGGACGCCGTTGAGCAGCATCTCGACGGCGATCGTCACCAGCACCATGCCCATCAGACGCTCCATGGCGATCAGCCCGCGCTTGCCGAGCAGGCCCTTCAGGTAGCTCGCGGCGAAGATGACCGACGCGGTCACCAGCCAGGCCAGCACGAGCGCCAGCAGCCACTCCGGCCAGCGGCCCGGCTCCCGGTTCATGATGAACATCACCGTCGACAGTGCCGAAGGGCCGGCGACGTAGGGGATCGCCAGCGGCACGATGAAGGGCTCGCCCTCGACCTGCTCGGCAAGGGCGCCCCCCGGCGGCGGGAAGATCATCTTGATGGCGATGAGGAAGAGGATGATGCCGCCGGCGACGGTCAGCGCCGGCTCGGAGATCCCCAGCAGCCGCAGGAGGTAGAGGCCGAAGAAGAGGAAGAAGACGAGCGCCACCAGCGCGATCAGCAGCTCGCGCACCACCACCCGGCGCTGCCGCGCCGGCTCCACGCCGGCGAGCGTCGACAGGAAGAACGGGATGTTGCCGAAGGGATCCATCACCAGGAGCAGCAGCAGCGCGGCCGAGTAGATCGTCATGACGCGCTCTTCTCCGGGCTGTCGAGCGCCGAGTGGTCGAGTGCCCGGCAGACCTTGTCGCGCAAGGTCGAGAGCTGGAACGGCTTGTGGATGAACCCCGCCAGCCCCTGGCCGGCGAAGTGCTCGGTGGCTTCCCACCTCTCGTAGCCGCTGGCCAGCAGCACGCGGGCGGCGGGCCGGATGCGGCGGATCGCCTGGAAGGCCTCCTCGCCGCTCATCCGCGGCATGGTGAGATCGAGCACCACCAGCGCGATTTCGTCCGCGTGGCGCCGGAAGAGCTCCACGCCGTCCTCGCCGTCCTCGGCGGTGAAGACCTCGAAGCCGAGGAGCTCGAGCATCTGGCCGGCGGTCCGGAGCACCAGGGCCTCGTCGTCGATCAGCAGGACCTTGCCGCTGCCGCGCCAGGCCGCCTCGGCCCCCTCGGACACGTCCGACACGGCCTCCTCCGAAGCCGGCAGGAGCACGCGCACGCAGGTGCCGCGCCCCGGCTCGCTCGCCAGCTCGAGGGCGCCGCGGTGGCCGCGGACGATGCCCAGGACCACCGGCAGGCCGAGGCCGCGGCCGGGGGTCTTGGTGGTGAAGAAGGGGTCGAAGATCCTCGCCTGCGCCTCCGCGTCGATGCCCGGGCCGTCGTCGCGCACCTCCACGAACGCGTAGAGCCCCTCCTTCAAGTCCTCGTCGAGGAACGTCCGCGCCAGGTCTCGGCGATCGCAATGCCGCGACCCGGTGGTGACGGTGATCGCCCCGTGCTCCCTCCCATCGAGGGCCTCGGCCGCGTTGACGATGAGGTTGGTCAGGAGCTGGTGGACCTGGGCGGCGTCGGCCCGCACCGCCGGCAGGTCCGGATGGAGCCGGCGCTCCAGCCGGACGCGCCTGGGGAGCGACAGCGCCGGCGCCACCTCGTCGACGGCGCTCGACAGGTCGAGCTGGGTGGTCACGAACCGGCCCTTGCCCGAGTAGGCGAGCATCTTCTTCGACAGGGTGGTGGCGCGGTGGGCCGCGAGCTCGATCTCGTCGAGGTACTCGGCCACCGGCGAGCCGGGCTCCAGCGTCATGCGCGCCAGCTCGGCGTTGCCGAGGACGCCGACCAGCAGGTTGTTGAAGTCGTGGGCGATGCCGCCGGCCAGCGTCTCGAGGCTCTCGAGCTTCTGCTCGCGGCGCCGCCGCTCCTCGCTGCGGCGCAGCTCGCCGAGGCTCTTCTCCAGCCGCTGCTCGAGCTCCCGCTCGCGGCGCCGCTGGCGGCGGAGCTGCCAGTAGCAGACGAGGACGGCCGCCGCGACCGCCAGCACGGCGCCCGCCCAACGCACCCACGGCGCCGTTCCCCACGCCTCGTCGGGCGTCGCCGCCAGCGCTTCCATGCGCGCGCTCGCCGCCATGACGGCGAACAGAAAGCCGGCCGACCTGGGCGACGACGGACGCACTCAGCAAGCTCCTCGCTCAGGGAGATCAGAGGTCTGCGGCGATGAGCTGCCCGACCCGGAGACGACCCGCGTAGCCTACCACGCCGCCGTCGAAAAAGGGCTTGCCCCAAGCGGCGCCGCCCTGTATATTCCGTCGTCGATATCGGCCCTCAGATCCGTTGCGGTCGGCTCCACGCCGTCCATGTCTGGGGTGCGCTCTCCGGCCGGAGAGCCTTGAATAGGCGCTCGTCAATATCTCTGTGGAAAAGCGTCGACGACGCTCCGGGACGCCCGTGGCAAACGTGTGGCTCGATGCGCAACTGTTTGTAAATAATAGACTTCCCGCGTTCGCACAACAATAGGTGCAAAACGGAGACGAGCGGCCTCGGCGGCGGGCGGCGGACGGTTTTCCAGCGGTTTTTCCACAGGGTTCTCCACAACTTCTGTGGAAAGCTCCGTGCTCTGGAGCACATCCAGCGCGAAGGAAGCTGGCCGGCGGTCAAGGTCGGCCTCACAAATCATCGAGGACGCGCGGACGCGCCGCTTCGAGGGGGGTCGAGACGTCGCGGCCGCTCGGACGCGTCGATTCGAGGGGGTCGAGACGTCGCGCACGCGCGGACGCGTCGATCCGGTCCACTGCAGACGCCCGGAGCGATTTTTCCAACCCGTCCGCAGTTGTCCGAGCCGCGTCCCGAGGTGCGTCAGTCGCATAAAGAGGTACCGCGGACGGCTCGAGCGATTTTTCCGACCCGTCCGCAGTTGTCCTGGAGGCTCTCAGACCCTCGCTCCGGGCCTCCAGGAGCCACCGACAGGGGCTCCGAACCGGCGAAGAGGCGTTCCGGAGCACTGCGGACGGCTCGAGCGATTTTTTCAACCCCTCTGCAGTTGACCTGGAGAGCCCCTGGCGCCCTCGAGACGCCCGGAGGCGCACTGTGGACGCCGGGCTCGATTTTTCGACCTGCCCGCCGCCGGCTCAGAGGTCGTCGGGCTCGTCGGCGGACGGGGCCGGCAGCATAATCATCTCGGTGTGTCGAGATTTCCGCCGAGCTGTACTAGGCTCATGGCCGATGAAAGCCCTCAGGCTGCGGACCGAGATCCCGGAAGACCGCACGCTGCGTCTCCAGCTCCCCGATGACGTCGACGAGGGGACGACCGAGGTCGTCGTCCTGGTCTCGGAGCCGGGGAGCTCGGGCCGCGATCTCTTCAACGAGCTTTCGACCCTGCCACGGCGGCTGTGGAGCCGTGCGGAGATCGAGGGCCTCCTCAAAGGCGACGAGGTCTTGGCCGAGCTCGTCGACAAGCTCCGCTCGCGTTTGGGTGAGAACCTGCGGCAGGTCATTCTCTTCGGATCTCGCGCCCGCGGCGACCACCGCCCGGACTCCGACTTCGATTGCATGGTCCTCGTCGACGCTCTCGACGCGTCGGTCGAGGAAGCGGTAGACGTCGTCGGTGGCGAGCTCTTGCTCGAGCGGGACGCGGTTTTTTCGATTTTCCCGGTTACGGTCGAGAGATTTCGGACCGAGACCGCAGAGCCTCTTTTCCGAAACGTCCGGGAGGACGGGGTGGTGTTGTGGAAGAGCCGGTCCGGAAAATCGCTGTGATGATCGACAAGGCGGCGAGATCGCTGGAAGCCGCTCAGCTACTCCAAGACGCCGGCAGTAGGCAGACTGGAGACTACAGCTTTTCGCAGGCGATCTCGGTGTCCGAGGCTCAATCGGCTATAGCGACCGCCCGGGATGTCTTCGACGCCATAGTGGCCTATCTCGTCGCCCATGGATTCCTGCCTGAACAAGACAAAGAGAGTTGAGTGGGGCCGATAGGACCGATGAGGGCTAACCTCGGCGGCGCTGAGTTCCGTTACACAGTTCTCGGTATGGAGGATCTCCGGAAGGCGAAGGGTCTCAGGCCTTTCTCTCGGGCCAGCGCCAGAGCACCCCGCATGTCCTGCTCGGCCATTTTTGACCCCCCAGAGCCCATTCGCGCCCGGATAATCCTCTTGTGAGGAGCGCGAAGGAAAGACACCGGGTTCCTGCACGCGCCAGCGGGAGAGCATCGGGACCGAGGGAACGCCGGCCTCAGCAGGCCAGAGCTCGAAATCGCAGATCGTGACGTCCACGATGTCTGCGTCGGGGCAGTCCTCGGAGCTTCGTAGTTGCACGGCGAAGGCCGTCGAGGCTTCCTGTGGCGTTCGCAGGCTACCTGTAACACGGGAGAGGAACCGTTCGTCGAAGCCCTCGACGTTCGAGAGCTGCACTTGGACGAGGTACTCCCTTCCCCGCTCGTCGATGCATTTGACGTCGACGATCGAGAGCTTCATCTCGGGCAAGGGAACCCTCTGCTCGGAAGGAAGGTAGG
>DASWIG010000062.1:0-2887 GCA_036397835.1 Thermoanaerobaculia bacterium | reverse complement strand
CGGCCGGAACCGTGGCGGACGAGCTCGCCTTCCGCCAGCAAGCGCCGCAACAGTGACGAGGCCTGCGCGGCCGTGAGGCCGAGCAGAGCGCACACCTCCTTGCGAGTCATCCGGCCGTGTTCGTTCAGGTGCTCGAGGACCGCCGATTCCGGGTCCGGAAGATCCGGTTCCGGCCCGTCCTTCCGCTCCGGAATCGAGGCGCCGCCCGCGGCGAGGAATCTCCACAGCGGCACGACGTCGACGTCGGCCGCGGTGCCCCGAAGCTCGTGCGCCGGGGGCTCGGACGCCACGAGCAAGGCCTGCGCCGTGGGAAAGCTCGCCTTCGCCGCCGCGAGGGCGCGCAGCTCCCGGTCGCGGACCGCCCTGTCGTCCAAGCTCTCGCATACCTGCACCAACGTCCGGACGCTCGTCCCCTGATGAACCAGGAGGTCGACTTCCCCCGTCCCCTCCCAGTAGAAGAGACTGTCGGGAGCCTGCGCCAGCAGCGCGTTGTGGACGACGCTCTCGGCGAGGTATCCGCGATCGGGAGAGCCCGTGAGGCAGACGGCGTTGCGCAACCCCGGATCAAGGGCGTGGACCTTGCGAGGTCTGCGCACCTCCTCGCCGGTCTTCAGACTGTAGAACGGCACGAAATGCACCAGGAAGGCTTCTTCAAGGTACTGGCAGTACGATCGAATGAGCTCGAGCGAGACGCCGAAGATCTGTGCCAGCCGCTGTAACGAGACCAGCCGCGCCGTCCGTGAGAGGAGATGGACCGCCAAGCGGCGCAAGGTCGTGAAATTCCGGATCTGGTGACGCCAGGACACGTCGCGGAAGAGGATGTCGTCGAAGTACTGTTTGAGCAGGACTTCCTTGCGCTCCTCGTCCTTGGCCAGGACGACCTCCGGGAAGCCTCCCCAGCGCAAGTACTCGTAGAGCGCGTGCTGGATCTCGGGCGGAGCCGTGCGCAGGTGGGCTCGCCGCGGCAGCTCGACGCCCCGAAACTGCAGGAGCTCGCGAAAATCGAGCGGCATGACGCGAAAGGTGACGTGCCGGCCGGTCAGGAGGGTCGCCAGCTCGGCCGACATCAGAGCCGCCGATGAGCCGGTCACGAAGAACTTGACGTCCTCCGACTCGTTGCGCGCCCGCACCCAGCGCTCCCAGCCCGGGACGTGCTGGATCTCGTCGAGGAAGATCCACGCCCGGCCCTGAGGAAACACCTCGGCCCGGTAGAGCCGATAGAGGCGCTCGAGCAGCTCGATCCCCGGCTCGGCGGTGAGCGCCGGCTCCTCGAGGTTGAGATGGAAGAGTGCTTCGAGCGGCGTGCCCTTCTCCTCGAGCAGGCGCATGACCTGGTAGAGCACCGTTGTCTTGCCGGCCCGCCTCGGGCCGATCAGAGCGACGATCTCGGGGGTGTCGAGGAAGGGCCGCAGGTTGTCCAGGACACGGCGCGGGAAGCCGGGATCCAGGCGCGCCGCGCCCCAAGGATTCCACCGCTCCAGCGTCTCGAAAAGCTGCCGCCGGTCGAAGGGGGACGACAATGCCGAATCGTGCGGGTCGTTGGTCATACCGCTCAGAGAATAGCAGCTCCTGAGCGGTATACCGATCACCCGCGCGATTCGGGTCCGCCGGATGACGAGGTGCTCATCGCGGCTCAGAGCCTCTCAAGCGAGGCTTCTCGGACGAGGGCCGCGCGGGCCGTCACGGCTTCGGCGCACCGCCCGGGCCCGCGCCGCCGCACCCCTCCGCGCCGCCGCCTCGGAGCTCACGGGGCGGCCGGTGCCCGCGCGTCATGCCAGCCCCCACCGCCGCCGAGCGCCCCCAGGAGGCGGGGATCCTACGCGACCCGACCTTCAGATGGCGTCGTCGCGTCGATTGGGATATCCTGGAGTCGAGATCCGGGGCGCGCAGCCGTCTTGCCGGATCTCGAGGACCGCGATGCCGCTCGTCCACCACGAGAGTCCCCCGGCCCGAGAGTCCGCCGTGGCCTCGGCAAAGCCCTCGCAACGCGCCCGGCGGCGCGACGAGGACCCAGCGCTTGCCGCCGGCGAGAGGCGTGTCCTCCACGAGGCGGAAGCCCAGAGCTCGCGTGTAGTAGGCGATGGCCTCGTCGTAGTCCCTGACGACGAGGGCGATGGAACCGATCTTCTGCGTCATGACGTGTGTCTCTCCAGCTCTTCCCTGAGCCCGTCGTAGGTCCGGTCCGTCACCCCTCGTCGTGGAACCAGAATTCTGGCGCCGGTCTTCATCTGGAGAAGAGCGTAGTCAGCCTCGACGTGGATCTCCTTGACCTCGGACCATACGAAGGTGACATCCTCGACCGATCTCCTTATGGAGACCCCCTTGGTCCCCACCTTGAGATGGAACGATCCGACGAAAGTGAGCTCCACACGTCTCCTGAGGTCCCGGCGCTCCCACGGCATCAGATTCCAATCCTCCTTGAAAAGGACAACCAAGAAGTTTCGCCTGCCCGCCGCGCTACGTGATCCCCACCGTCGGCCCGGTCTACGAGGGCCGCCGGCGACGCCGGGCGCTAGCAGCTCACGGCTCTTTCGCCTGTTCCCGCCAAGCGGCCGTCCTCGAGAGGCCGAGCCGGTACTTGAAGAAGACCGTGAAGAGCGGCTCCATGACGGCGTCCTGCAGGTTTCATTCCCTGCCCCGACTCTGGTAGAATCGAATGGTACGCGAAGGCCGATCGTCCGAGGTGGATGACGTAGGGGCAGGCCCCCGTGCCTGCCCTCCGGTCCGACAGACCGGACCCGGATCCTCATCTGTACAGAGCCAATACGATGCCAGCGGGATTCTGGGAACAACACGGCGACAAGATCCTGGTCGCGGTCGCCACCGCGATCATCGTCCTGATTCTGTCGGAGACCATCAAGGCGCTGCTCAAGAAGCTGGGCACCGG
>DASWIG010000061.1:0-10380 GCA_036397835.1 Thermoanaerobaculia bacterium | reverse complement strand
CGGTCGGCACCAGGGCCGAGCGCACCCACAGCGGCGCGTAATGGCTGGCGTGCTGGATCGCGTGACCGGCCTCGTGGCAGGCGACGCCGACCGCCGCCACCGACGGCTGGTGGTAGACGGCCTCCGACAGCGCCAGCGTCTTGGTGACGGGGTTGTAGTGATCGGAGAGGAAGCCGCGGGTGGGCACCACCTTCACGTCGCGGATGCCGGCGCGGTCGAGCATGACCTGCGCCGCCTGGGCGCCGGTCATCCCGTTGGCGGTGCGCTGGCGCGAGTAGCGCTTGAACGCGGACTTCGTCATCCAGCTCGCGATGCCCGAGATCGCCAATCCCGGCAGCAGGACGAAGAGGAGGTACATCGGGTCGAAGAACATCGTGTTGATCGCTCCTTGAAGACGGCCCGCGGGGCCGGTTGCCCTGATCAACCGCGCCGGCGCCGCGGAATATTCCGGCGTCAGGCCCCTTGCCGCAGCAGGCGCTGCGGCAGGTCGGGCGCGCCGAGGCCGGCGCAGAAGTCCGCGAGCCCGCCGCCGGCGCCGCGCCATTCGAGGTCGTCGAGCTCCTCGGTCAGACCGACGTCGGTGACCAGGGTCGCCAGGCGGCGGTAGAGGAGGGCGTCGTCGCGGCGCCGCGCGAGGTTCTGGGCGAGGACGGCGGCGCCGCGCACCGCGACCTCCCAGCTCGCGGCGTCGTCCGGGACGTGCTCGAGGTGCTGGTAGCGGCGCAGCACCGCGGCCGCGGACTTGGCGCCCCAGCGGGGGATGCCGGGGATGCCGTCGGCGCTGTCGCCGACCAGCGCCAGGTAATCGGGGATGGACGCCGGCGGCACGCCGAACTTGTCGCGCACGCCGGCGGCGTCGAGCGTGGTCCCGCGCCGGCGATCGCGGCAGACGACCCGGTCGTCGACCACGCACTGGGCGAGGTCCTTGTCGGGGGAGCAGAGCACCACCTGCTCGACGCCGGGCGCGTCGCGCCACCGCGCCGCGGCCGCCGCGAGGGCGTCGTCGGCCTCGTGCTCCACCATCGGCCAGACCACCAGGCCGAGGGCGCGGGCGGCGTCCTCGGCGGGGCCGAACTGCGCCCAGAGGTCCGGGTCGATGCCGGCGCCGGTCTTGTAGCCGGCGAAGAGGTCGTTGCGGAAGCTCTCGATCACGTGGTCGAAGGCCACCGCGACGTGCGTCACGTCGTCCTCGCGCAGCAGGCTCGCCATGCTCAGGAGCAGGGCCACGGTGGCGCCGACCTCGCGGCCGTCGGGACCGCTGCGCGGCGGCGCGCCGTAGAAGGCGCGGAAGAGCTCGTAGGTGCCGTCGACGAGGTGGATCTTCATGACGGGGATTCTATCGGCGATCGGATCCGGAAACGCGGTGCAGGGCTTGCAATGGTGCTTGCGGAGACAGGGACTTTGCCGACGAGCCGCTGGCCTGAAGTGCTCCCATGACATGTCTAGGCTCCGCTCCGGTGCGTAGCTCTCAACCTCCTCTCCCAGCTCTTGACGTCGTGACTACATGAGACTACACTTGGGTGCATGGACACGGTCGGCATTCGAGAGCTCAAGAGCCATCTCAGCGATTACGTACGCCGGGCGCGAGTCGGGGAGACGATCCGGATCTCTTCCCACGGCCAAGTGGTCGCCGAGCTTCGTTCGCCGGAGCCCGACGGCGGCGAGCAAGTCCCTGCCTGGCTTCGAGAGCTCGTGCAGCGCGGTACGGCGCGCGGGATCGTACGCAACGACCCCTCGCGGTACCGAACCTATGAGCGGGCTCTCGCCCGCTCCACCGCCCAAGAGCTCCTGGATTGGGATCGTGGCGATCGATGATCGTCTACGCGGAGTCGAGCGCCGTGCTCTCGTGGCTGCTCGGAGAGCCGCCGGGCGACGAGGTTCGCCGCGCCCTTGAAGCCGCCGAATTCGTGGTGACCTCGGATCTTACCCTGGTCGAGTGTGACCGGGCCTTCCACCGCGCCCAGAGCCTCGGCGAGCTCTCGGCGGAGAGGTTCGCAGAGCTCCGTAGCGAGTTGCGCCGCGTGGCGGCAGGCTGGGTCCTGTTGCGGCTGAGCGACGAAATCGTCGAACGCGCCCGCGAGGCCTTTCCGGAAGACCCGATCCGTTCGCTCGACGCTCTCCACTTGGCCAGCGTCCTGAGCACGGTGGCGCTGGTCCCGGAAACCTCGCTGCTCACCCACGACGTGCGTGTGCGCCGCTGTGCCCTGGCACTGGGGCTTCGCTTGCTTCCGCCTCCGACTTGAGGAAGGACGTCGAGGAGCCGAACGGGAGCCTGGCCAGCGCGTTCGAGCTCGACGTGCTCTCGAGCCTGCGGCGGATCTCCGGCTGATCGAGCGCGGAACTTCAGATACCATGGTCCCGGAGACCGCATGCCCTCGCCTTTCGAGATCGCCCGCCGCGCCCTGACGCTGGCCACCCACCGCATCCGCTCCCTGCCCATCGTGGTGCTGATGCCGCACAGCCGCTGCAACTGCCGCTGCGTGATGTGCGACATCTGGAAGGCCAACCGCGACCGCCGCGAGCTCGGGCGCGGGGACCTCGCCCCGCACCTCGAGGCGCTGCGGCGGCTGCGCACGCGCTGGGTCGTGCTCTCGGGCGGCGAGGCCCTGATGCACTCGAACCTGTGGACGCTTTGCGAGCTGCTGAAGGACGACCTGGGCGCCAAGGTCACCCTGCTGTCGACGGGGCTGCTCTTGCGCCGCCACGCGGCGGACGTCGCGCGCTGGACGGACGAGACGATCGTCTCCCTCGACGGCCCCCGCGAGGTCCACGACGCCGTCCGCGGCGTGCCGCGCGCCTACGACAAGCTGGCCGACGGCGTGGCGGCGCTGCGGGAGGTCGCGCCGCGGTACCGGGTGAGCGGCCGCTCGGTCGTCCAGCGGCGCAACTACCGCGACCTGGCCGGGACTCTCGACGCCGCCCGCGAGATCGGCCTCGACCGGATCTCCTTCCTCGCCGCCGACATCTCCACCGAGGCCTTTGGCCGCGCCGTGCCGTGGGACGGCGAGCGCGCCGCCGGCGTCGCTCCGGACCTCGACGAGGCGCGCGAGCTCGCGGAGGGGATCGAGCGCCTGGTGGCCGAGCGCGCCGCCGACTTCGCCGCCGGCTTCGTGGCCGAGAGCCCCGAGAAGATGCGGCGCATCGCCCGCTACTACCTGGCGTTGAACGGCGGCGGCGACTTCCCGCCGCCGCGCTGCAACGCCCCCTGGGTGTCGGCGGTGATCGAGGCCGACGGCGCGGTGCGGCCGTGCTTCTTCCATCCCGTGCTCGGCAACGTGCGCGAGAGGGGCCTGGCGGAGATCCTCAACTCGCCGGCGGCGGTCGCTTTCCGCCGCGGCCTCGACGTGGCCCGCGACCCGGTCTGCCGCAAGTGCGTGTGCTCGCTCCGCCTGCCGCCGGCCGGCGACCTTCCGATTTGACGCCGCCTGGTGCTAGGATGCCCCTGACATTCGACCAACAACGGAGGAGCGGTATGAGCGATTGTGTTTCCGAGTTCTACCTCCACGTCTGCGTCAAGGTGGACGGTTCCGTGGAATCGACCAAGATCGAGGGGCCGGCCCCGGTCGCCGAGAGCTCCATCCCCAAGGAGGAATTCACCTTCATCGAGCTCGACGGCGAGCTCGAGCAGAAGGTCTTCACCATCCTCCGCCGCCGCTACGCGGACCTGATCGCGCCCAACCTGAACCGCAGCGACGCCATATACCGGCCCCGCGAGCTGGCGGAGGCCATCCAGCAGTTCCCCAACGCGCCGCTGGCGGAGATCGTGCGCCTGGTAGACGTGCGGCTCCAGAACTTCTACATGGAGAACGTCGCCCGGGGCCTCAAGATCGACGAGTTCCCGACCCGCGAAGGCAAGGCGAAAGTCCTGCGCAGCACCGCGTCGCTGGGGTCCTACGTGCTGCGGCTCCTGCGCGAGGCCGGCGAGCTGACCCAGCTCGAGTCCTGAGCCCGGACGAGGCCTGACCCGGACAGGGTGGTACCAACGCCCGGATTTGAACCGGGGACCTCCTGATCCACAATCAGGCGCTCTAACCAACTGAGCTACGTCGGCCTCGCCAGCTTAATCCGGATCGGGGCTTGTTGTCAAAGCCCTCTGGGTTAAGATCCCGTCATCGGTTGACGCGACGATCATCACGGCGCCCCGGATGCTCCGGGGGCGTCTTCAGACGTAGAGGAGAGCCCATGTACCCGCCGAAGTTCGACTACGTCGCTCCGCGGAGCCTCGACGAGGCCCTGGAGGTGCTCGCCGAGCACGGCTCCGACGCCAAGCTGCTGGCCGGCGGCCAGAGCCTGATCCCGTTGCTCAAGCTGCGCTTCGCGGCGCCGGCGGTGCTCGTCGACCTGAACCGCTTGACCGGCCTCGACGGCTTCCGCGAGAGCGTCACCCACCTCCACGTCGGCGCCCTGACCCGCCACGCCGACGCCGAGCGCTCGCCGCTCTTGGCCGCGCGCTATCCCCTGATGGCCGCCGCCGCGCCGGTGATCTCCGATCCCCTGGTGCGCAACATGGGCACCGTCGGCGGCTCGCTGGCCCACGCCGACCCGGCCGGCGACTGGGGCGCGGTGATGCTCGCCGCGGGCGCCGAGGTGGTGGCGCGCTCGCGCGAGGGCGAGCGCACGATCGCCGTGCGCGACTTCTTCCGCGGCCTCCTGGAGACCGCCCTCGAGCCCACCGAGATCCTCACCGAGGTGCGCGTGCCGCGCCCGCGGGGCCGCTCCGGCGGCGCCTATCTCAAGCTCGAGCGCAAGGTGGGAGACTTCGCCACCGTCGGCGTCGCCGTCCAGCTCGAGCTCGACGACGGGCGCATCGGCCGCGCCGGCATCGGCCTGACCGCGGTCGGCGCCGTCAACGTCCGGGCCGCGGCGGCCGAGGAGCACCTCGCCGGCGCCGAGCCCACCGCCGAAGCCTTCGCCGAGGCCGCCCGCCTCGCGGCCGCGGCCGCCGAGCCCACCTCCGACGTCCGCGGCTCGGCCGAGTACAAGCGCGACGTCGTCCGCGTCTACGTCGAGCGGGGCCTCGAGCGCGCCCTGGCCCTCGCCCGCGCCTGAAGAGAGGAGACACGCCGATGCAAGTCACGATCAAGGTCAACGGACGCGAAGAATCGGCCGAAGTCGAGCCGCGGCGGCTCCTGGTGCACTTCCTGCGCGAGGACCTGCGGCTGACCGGCACCCACGTCGGCTGCGACACCAGCGGCTGCGGCGCCTGCACCGTGCTCGTCGACGGCACTCCCGTCAAGTCGTGCACCATGCTCGCCGTGATGGCCGACGGCCGCGAGGTCACCACCGTCGAGGGCCTCATCCGGAACGGCCAGCTCCACCCGATCCAGCAGGGCTTCAAGGAGGAGCACGGCCTGCAGTGCGGCTTCTGCACGCCGGGCATGATGCTGGTCGCGAAGGCCCTGCTCGAGGCCGAGGCGGACCCCAGCGAGGAGCAGATCCGCTGGGCCATCTCCGGCAACGTCTGCCGGTGTACCGGCTACCAGAACATCGTCAAATCCGTGCAGTGGGCGGCGAAAAAGCTCGCCGAGAACGCCTGAGGAGGTCGCCATGACGGAGCAAGCACAACCCCGCAAGACCGTCTGCGGGCTCGGACACAGCGTCAAGCGCAAGGAGGACGACCGCTTCCTGCGCGGCCAGGGCAACTACGTGGACGACGTCAACCTGCCGCGCATGCTGCACATGGCGATCCTGCGCAGCCCGATGGCCCACGCCCGCATCAAGTCGATCGACGCCGAAGCGGCCAAGGCCGTGCCCGGCGTGGTCGCGGTCGTCACCGGCGCCGACCTCGCGGCGCACAACCTGGCCTGGATGCCGACGCTCTCGGGCGACACCCAGGCCGTCTTCGCCACCGACAAGGTGCGCTTCCAGGGCCAGGAGGTCGCCGCCGTCATCGCCGAGGACCCCTACGTGGCCTACGACGCCCTCGAGCTCATCGACGTCGACTACGACATGCTCGAGGCGGTGGTCGACCCCTTCAAGGCGATGGCTGCGGGCGCGCCGCTGATCCGCGACGAGAAGGAGGGCCAGAAGGACAACAGCGTCTACCACTGGGAAGCCGGCGACAAGGACGCCACCGAACGCGCCTTCGCCGCCGCCGACAAGGTGGTGAAGCTCAAGACCCACTACCCGCGCTGCCATCCCTCGCCGCTCGAGACCTGCGGCTGCGTCGCCGACGTCAACGCCGGCACCGGCAAGGTCAAGATCTACATGACCTCGCAGGCCCCCCACGCCCACCGCACTCTCTTCGCCCTGGTGGCGGGGCTGCCGGAGCAGAACATCCAGATCATCTCGCCGGACATCGGCGGCGGTTTCGGCAACAAGGTGCCGATCTACCCGGGCTACGTGGCGGCCACCGCGGCCTCGCTGCTCATCGGCCGGCCGGTGAAGTGGATCGAGAGCCGCTCGGAGAACCTGATCTCCACCGGCTTTGCCCGCGACTACCACATGGAAGGCGAGCTGGCCTTGAAGAACGACGGCCAGATGCTCGGCCTGCGCGTGCGCCTGGTCTCCGACCAGGGCGCCTTCTTCGCCGACGCCCAGCCCTCCAAGTTCCGGGCCGGGCTCTTCCACATCGTCACCGGCTCCTACGACCTGCCGGCGGCCCACGTGGTGGCCGACGGCGTCTACACCAACAAGGCGCCGGGCGGCGTCGCCTACCGCTGCTCGTTCCGGGTCACCGAGGCCTCGTACCTGATCGAGCGCCTGGTGCAGAACGCCGCCTACGAGCTCGACCTGGACCCGGCCGAGCTGCGGCTCAGGAACTTCATTCGGCCCGAGCAGTTCCCCTACAAGAGCGCGACCGGCTTCGTCTACGACTCCGGCGACTACCACACCGCCTTGAAGCTCGCCCTCGAGAAGGTGGGTTACGAAGACCTCAAGCGCGAGAAAGAGGCGGGCCGGGCCGCGGGCAAGCTGATCGGCGTCGGCATCGCCAGCTTCACCGAGGTGGTGGGCGCCGGGCCGGCCAAGGACTACGACATCGTCGGCCTCAAGATGTTCGACTCGGCCGAGCTGCGCGTCCACCCCACGGGCAAGGCGATCCTGAAGATCGGCGTCCAGACCCAGGGCCAGGGTCACGAGACCACCTTCGCCCAGATCGTCGCCGGCGAGCTCGGCATCCCGCCCGAGGACGTGTTGGTGCAGCACGGCGACACCGACAACACGCCCTACGGCCTGGGCACCTACGCCTCGCGCTCGACGCCCACCGCCGGCGCCGCCACCGCGGTGATCTCGCGCAAGCTGCGCGAGAAGGCGAGGAAGATCGCCGCCCACGTGCTCGAGGCCGACGCCGCCGACCTCGAGTGGGACGTCGACCGTTTCCAGGTCAAGGGCGTGCCGGGCAAGGCGTGTACCATCCAGGAAATCGCCTTCGCCGCCTACACCAACCCGCCGCCGGGCGAGGAGGCGGGGCTCGAGGGCGTCCACTACTACGACCCGCCCAACATGACCTACCCCTTCGGCAGCTACGTCGTGGTGGTGGAGGTCGACGAGGGCACCGGGGCGTGGAAGGTGCGGCGCATGGTGGCGGTGGACGACTGCGGCGTGCGCATCAACCCGATGATCGTCGAGGGCCAGATCCACGGCGGCCTCACCGAGGGCTACGGCATCGCCGCCATGCAGCTCATCACCTTCGACGACGACGGCAACTGCATCGGCTCGACCTTCATGGACTACCTCTTGCCCACCGCCTGGGAGACGCCGAAGTTCGAGACCTTCGCGACCGTGACGCCGTCGCCCCACCACCCGATCGGGGCCAAGGGCGTCGGCGAATCGGCCACGGTGGGCTCGCCGGCCGCCTACGTCAACGCGGTGGTCGACGCGCTGGCGCACCTCGGCGTCAGGAACGTCGAGATGCCGGTGACGTCGGCGAAGGTGTGGGAGGCGATCCGGCAGGCGCGTGCGACGTGAGCCGCGATCCGGTCCTGGCCGCGGCGTCGGAGCTCGACGCCGCGCGCCGTCCTTACGTGTTGGCGACGGTGGTGTGGCGCCGCCGTCCGACCTCGGGCAAGCCCGGGGCCAAGGCCCTGATCCTGCCCGACGGCACCATGCGAGGCTGGCTCGGCGGCGCCTGCGCCGGCCCGGCGGTCGTGCGAGAGGCGCTGCGGGCGTTGGCCAAAGGCCGTCCGCGTCTGCTCTGCCTGGGGCCTGAGGACGAATTCCCGCCGGCGGGCGACGCCCGGATCGTCGAGGCCGTTCACTGCGCCAGCGAGGGCGCGATGGAGATCTTCTTGGAGCCGCGAATCCCCGTCCCCCAGCTCGTAACGATCGGCGAAGCGCCGGCCGCCGTGACCATGGCGCGACTGGCCGAGGTCCTCGGCTACGACGTGCAGCGCCTGCATCTCACGGACGGCGCTCTCGTCGACGCCGGCGGCGGCAGCCCGGAGATCGGCGACGGCTCCTGGGTGGTGGTGGCGACGATGGGCGAGTACGACGAGGCGGGCCTCGCCGCGGCCCTGGCGTCGCGGGCGTCCTACGTGGCCCTGGTGGCGTCGAAGAAGCGTGCCGCGGCGGTCTTGGGCGAGCTGCGCGGGCGCGGCGTCGCGGAAGAGCAGCTCGCGCGGGTGCGTTCGCCGGCGGGGCTGGACCTGGGCCCGATCTCGCACGAAGAGATCGCCGTCGCGGTGCTGGCGGAGGTGGTGAAGCTCAAGGCGGAAGGTCTCTTCGAGCCCGCCGAGCCGGCGGCGGACGTCGTCGTCGAGGCGCGCGATCCGGTCTGCGGCATGACGGTGCGCACCGACAGTCGTCATCGGGCGGAGCACGAGGGGCGGACGTTCTACTTCTGCTGCGGGGGGTGCCGGGAGCGGTTCGTGGCGGCTCCGGCGTCGTTCTTGTAGGCGGGCACTGCCCGCCGATTACGGCGGTCCAACCGTGTGAAGTGCTTGTCGGGAGGCCTCTGCTCGTCCTCCCTACCCACATCTCCCATCAGCGATGTATACTATCGAATCTTGGGGTTCTGGGCAATGGAATCAGGCGCACGTGCAGCAATCAGTGGTTATCGACGGCAGGCCCTCTACACCGCCAGCCTTCTCGTATGGGAGACTGGGGAGAGTCGAGTTTTACAGCCCGAGGGCCAGGAAGACCTTGCTGTCTTTTCCGATGACAAGCTGGAGCGAGTCGTCCAGGTCAAAGCCTACTCGGAACCGCTGACACTCTCAGACCTCAGACCAGAGAAGCCAGACTCTTTCTTCTGGCGAATCTTGGCTCTGGCTGAGGACGTTGCGGTCGAACTGGCGAGCTTTGGGCCGCTTGGGCCGGAGTTGCAGGGAGTTCAGAACCAGGACGAGCAGGTGATCTTGAGAGTTGCTGAGAAGCTACGCAGGCACGGGTACCCCATTCACCACGCTTACAAAGTGCTTCGGCGGTTGACGATTACAAGTGTAGACGAGGCTACTGCCAGAGAGGAAGTCTTCGGCTTCCTCTCCCGGACATTCACTGCTGGGGATCCGGACCGGGCCTTCGATCTGATTGTTTGGTGGCTCCTGCAAGCGTCTGAGGAGCGGCTGCGAATCACTACTCGGTGCTTTCGTGAACGATTGCAATCAGTCGGGAGATACCTGGCTGAGCGGGAGGCGTATCATCAGGAGTGGTTTTCGACTATCAGGCCCCTTGAGGCTCAGACCGACCCAAGAGACCTGCCTACCACAGCGCTTGAGCTGGAATACTACCGAGGAGCTTCTGCGCGTTATAGCCATATCCGTGCGGGTCTGGATGTCCGTCGCGAAGCGCTCCTTCACGCCATTGATACCGAGTTTCAGCGCGGGAAAAGAGTAATTATTCTGCACGGTGCCTCTGGTCAGGGCAAGACCTCGCTTGCGCTACGCTACCTCCACGACTACGCTCCCGATGGTTGGCGTTTTCTAGTGAGGGCCATTGACGACCGGCGACATGCGGCAGCTATTGCCAATGCCTTTGCAGATCATCTTCACGCGCTCGAACTACCACTATATGTTCTGATTGACGTAGCCCCGCGGGACCTTGATTGGGTCACCCTGGTGAATGAGATGCTCGACTTCCGGAATGTTCGAATACTTGTGGCGATTCGCGAGGAAGATCTCGCTCGGAAGACTGCGGCACCGCATCAACTTGGATTTCCAGCCGATATTCGACTCGAGTTTAATCCTGCGGACGCTAAGCCGATATACGGAATACTTACTCAAAGGGAGGAAGCTTTCAACGCCTTTCCGACCTTTGAGGAAGCCTGGGAGCGTTTGGGAGGTGAAGGGCCACTTCTTGAATTCGTGGACTCTCCTTCACTTTGTGTGGACGGATTCCAGGCGGCGAGCCAGCAGGGACGGGCGCTGGGAGCGCCGGCGTCTCGCCGGCTCTTCGTCCCGAAGGGACGGGCGCTGGGAGCGCCGGCGTCTCGCCGGCTCTTCGTCC
>DASWIG010000060.1:0-5177 GCA_036397835.1 Thermoanaerobaculia bacterium | reverse complement strand
ACTTCAAATGAGCCTGCTTGACCGACATGTTCACTCGCGGTGACGATGACAGCCGGCCGCTTCTTGCGGTAGCCTCTGGCATCCGCTATCTCGGCCCAGACGATTCGTCCGAGTTGGAGGGATGCCGGCACGTGGGTCATTAAAAAGGCTTTGGCTCGTCACCTTCGAGCCACTCTGCCGGCGGCTCGGTCTTCGCGACGCGTGTCCAGTCGATCTGAGCGGCCAGATTCTCCGCTTCCTGGCGCGCGAGCGCGTCCTGCAAGAGCTGGAGATGTTCCAGCGAGATGATCGCGGCGACGGCGATGCCTCGGCGCTGGACAACGACCGGATGGTGCTCAAGGACGGCACGCAGGACATCGGCGTACTCCTGGGGGTGATGCGGCTCCTCGACGTAGACTGGCTCCATCAGCGGCGGCGGTTCGGTCGGTTCCTGTCTTCCGGGCATCGGTCGGCCTTCCTCGTTGAGTGTGGTCCTGGATAGCCACCACGCACCGGCGAGCCTACCACGACTGGGTCGTCAACCGAAACGCTCCGGGACGGCCCGTCGTTGAGGAACTGGACGTCCCCGCGAGTCCAAAGTCCGCCGGGTCTGTCCAGTGATTCGCGTCAACCGATCCGCTTGAAGCGCCGCGCCTTGAGCTCATACCGCGGCAGGCTGCCGGCCTCGGCGCGGGCGAACGCCACGCGGATGTTGAGCCGCACGCGGAAGGCCTCGCGCAGCGCCCGCTCGAGGGGCTCGAAGGGCCGGTCCGGGGACGTCTCCACCTTCACCAGCAGATCGTCGAGAGCCTGCCGGCGGCGGATCTCGACCTCGTACTCGACGACCTCGGGATGGCCGCGCATCAGGTCGTCGATGGCGCTGGGATAGACGTTGACGCCGCGCACGATGAGCATGTCGTCGACCCGCCCGAGCACGCCGCCTTCGAGGCGCGAGAGACGGCGTCCGCAGACGCAGGGCTCGTCGTCGCGCACCACCAGGTCGCCGGTGCGGTAGCGCACCACCGGCATGCCCGGGCGCCCGAGCGTGGTGATCACCAGCTCGCCGCGCGTGCCCGCCGCGACCTCCTTGCCGCTCGCGGGGTGGACGACCTCGAAGAGGAACTCGAGCTCGTTCAGGTGGATCGCGTGGTCCTCGGCCTGGCAGTCGAAGCCCCAGGCCCCGACCTCGGTGGCGCCGGCGTGGTCGAAGGCGCGCGCGCCCCAGATCTCCTCGATGCGGCGCCTGACGCTCGGCACGCTGGCGCCGGGCTCGCCGGCGTGGATGGTCACGCGCACCGCGGAGGCCGCCAGGTCGAGGCCGTGCTCGGCCGCCACCTCCGCCAGGTGGAGGGCGTAGGTGGGGGTCGAGATCACCACGGTCACGGAGTGCTCGAGGATGCGCTCGAGGCGCTGGAGCGAGCCCATGCCGGCGCCGGGAAGGGCCATGGCGCCGATCGCCCGGGCGGCGGCCAGGGACGACCAGTGGGCCACGTACGGGCCGAAGGAGAAGGCGCAGAAGACGACGTCGTCGGCCCCCACTCCGGCGCCGCGGAGCACGTGGCCCCAGCACCGCAGCCAGGTTTGCCAGTCGTCCTCGGTGTCGAGCCAGAAGAGCGGCTTGCCGGTCGTCCCCGTGGTCTGGTGCAGATAGCGGTAGCGCGAGAGCGGATAGGTCTGAAGGTCGCCGTAGGGCGGATGGAGGCGCTGCGCCTCGAGCAGCTCGGCCTTGGTGGTGAAAGGCAATCCGGCCAGGTCCTCGCGGCTCCTGACCGCGGCCGGCTGGACGCCCGCCGCCGCCAGCTTGCGGCGGTAGAAGGCGTTGCCCGGCAGCTCGGCCATGAGCCGGCCCAGCTTCTCCTCCTGGAGCGCGCGCAGCGCGCCTCGTTCCAGCGTTTCTCGGGGTCGGTCGTAGAAGCTCATCGTATCGCCGGTGGTGTGGGGCCGCGCCTGGTGCTTGACTTGCCGCGGCCGGGGGTCTATTCTCCACGGCATTGAACAGGCGTTCAAGCCCGACCACGGAGTCGCGGGCAGCCCCAGGGCTGGCGACCAGGACCACGACAACGGCGACCCGGAGAGGAGACGACCCATGAACGGACTCAGGTGCGCTCAGATCCTCGTTATCACGCTAGTCGTTACGCTATCGGCGCCGCTCGGCGCCCAAGCTGCCGCCGAGGAGCCGGCCGCACCCCCGGCGAGCGCCGCGGAGCCGGCCGCCGCCCAGGAAAGCGCCGAGCAGCCCACGGCCACCCACGAGGTGTCGGACGAGATCATCGTCACCGCGACCAAGCGGGAGCAGCCGCTGCAGGAGGTGCCCATCCCGGTCGCCGCCGTGACCGGGGAGGAGCTGACGGAGCACCGGATCAACTCGATGGAGGACCTGCAGTTCCTGGTGCCGAACATCACCTTCGGCAACGATTTCAACTTCGCCAAGCTGTACGTCCGCGGGCTCGGCTTCAACTCCTCGTTCCACGGCGTCGATCCCTCGGTCGCCCTCCACGTCGACGGCGCGGTGGTGGCGCGGGCGTCGGCCCAGTTCGCCTCCCTGTTCGACCTCGAGCGGGTCGAGGTCCTGCGCGGGCCGCAGGGCACCCTCTACGGCCGCAACAACACCGGCGGCACCGTCAACCTGGTCACCCGCAAGCCGTCGGCCCAGAGGGGCGGGCACGTGCGCTTCAGCGTCGGCGGCGACGACCTGAACCTGGTGCTCGAGGGCGCCGTCGACGCGCCGCTCTCGGAGAAGGTGCTCTCCCGCTTCGCGCTGCGGGCCCAGAACCGGGACGGCTACGGCGTCAACGAAACGTCGGGCAACGACGTCGACGACGCCAAGCAATACAGCGGGCGGGGCCAGATCCTCTTCCTCCCCAGCGAGCACTTCGATTTCGCGTTCATCGCCGAATACTACGAGGAAGACGATCACGCCTTCGCCGTCCATTTCCTCGAGCCCTCGTTCGCGGGCAATCCGCCCGGGTTCACCGCGCTCGGCCTCGGCGGCACCGCCTCGGAGCCCCGCAACACCCGCAGCCGCCCGGGGTTCGAGCCCATGAACTTCAAGAACACCTGGTACCTGACCGGCAGAGCGAACTGGACGTTGAGCGAAGACGCCAGCGTGCGGTCGATCACCAACTTCCGCAAGCTGAAGACCATCCTCGGCCAGGACTTCACCATGTCGGACACCTTCTTCCACAATCCGTTGCCGCTGCTGCCCGGCCAGACCAGCGCCATCCACGACCTCGAGGAGCGGCAATGGCAGTTCTCGGAAGAGCTCCAGGTGATCTACGACAAGGGCCGGATGCACAGCATCTTCGGCGTCTACTACTTGCAGGAAGAAGTCGACGGCGACAACACGATCGGCCACGATCCGTTCAACATCGACGACCGCAGCAATCGCGTGCTGCTCGACGGCTGGCTCGACGTCGAGGCCTACGCGGCCTTCGCCAACTTCACCTTCGACCTCAGCGACCGGTTCTCGCTGCGGGTCGCCGGGCGCTTCAGCCACGAGGAGCGCGACCTGACCAACGAGTTCCGGGTGGCGCCGCCGTTCTCCCCGATCAACCTGCCCAACGCGGCGCCGCCGAGCCCCAACAGCGAAGCGATGCCTTTCGACGTCATCGCGGAGAGCTGGGACGACTTCTCGCCCGAGGTGGGATTCGACTGGCGGGCCAAGGACGACGTCCTCGTCTATTTCACCTACGCGCAGGGATTCAAGAGCGGCAACGCCGAGATCGGCAACAACAACCCGACCTTCGTCGAGCCGGAAGAGATCGAGAACTTCGAGCTCGGGATGAAGAGCAACCTCTCGGGCAACAAGGTGCAACTGAACCTCGCGGGCTTCTTCTACACGCTGAAGAACGGCCAGTTCAACAAGACGTTCCCGATCCCGGCGCCGCCGTTCTTCATCACCACGCTCGAGAACGCGGCCGAGCAGGAAGGCAGGGGGATCGAGATGGACCTGCGCTGGCGGGCGAGCGACCGGTTCCAGGTCAACCTGTCGGCGACCTACCTGGACGCGGAATACACCGAGTTCTTCTCCCTCGACCCGATCGATCCCGCGGTGCCCTTCACGCCCGATCCCACGACGCTGCCCGAGGAGGACATCTCCGGCAACGTGCCGCGCAACTCTCCGAAGTGGCAGTACAACCTCGGCGCCGCCTACGACCATCCGCTCGCGAGCGGCGCGACGCTGACCTTCGCCGCCAACGTCGCCTACAAGGACAGGCAGTTCTACACCGAGTTCAACGACCCGCGTCTCGCCGCCGACGCCTACACCATCGCCGACGCCACGCTGCGCTACACGCCGGTGCGGGGGAGCTGGGCCGTGGACGCCTGGATCAAGAACATCGGCGACGAGCTCGTGGTCGCCGGCGCCTTCCCGATCTCGACGAGCCGGACGATCAGCGGCACCTACCTGCCGCCCCGCCGGTACGGCGTCACGCTGAGCTACAACTTCTAGGCCGAGACGACCTGTGAGCAGGGCCTCCCAGACTCCCGACGTCCTCGGCGGCGATCCGCGTCCGCTCTTCTTCCCGGTGGGCAACGCCGCCGACCTCGGCCTCGCCGCGCCGGAGAGCCGACGGGGTCAGCCGGTGCGGACCTGGGCGCGCTCCCTGGCCGGCATGCAGAAGGAGGCCCTGGTCATGAGCGGCGCCACGGGACGGGCGTGGCGGCTGGTGAGCGACGAGGGGCCCTACCTCGACGGCCACGACGTCGCCCCCTGTCCGCTCTCGTTCGTCACCACCGGCATGGTCTCCTCCTTCGCCGGCGAGATCGCCGCGCTGGCCGCCGCCTGCGGCGTGAAGGTCCGCGATCTGCGGCTCACCCTCGACAACTACTACTCGATGGAGGGCTCGGCCCTGCGCGGCACCATGACCGGCGGCGCCGCGGCGCCGGAGCTCCACGCGGAGGTCGACGCCGAGGCCGAGCCGGCGACGCTCGAATCCCTGGTGACGGAGGCGGTCGAGGCCTCGCCGGTCACCGGCCTGCTCAAGGGAAAGCACACGAGCCTCTTCACCCTCACGCACAACGGCCGGCCGATCGACGTCGGACGGGCGGGCGCCCTCGGCCGGCCGCCCCAGCCGGATCCCGGCGCGCGCTTCGACGAGGCGGCCGCCCTGCCCGCGGCCGGCGACGCGATCAGGAAGCTCGCCCTTGCCGAACGGGTGAGCGGGGTTCCCCACGGCGCGGGCTCGAGCCTCGAGGAG
>DASWIG010000059.1:0-46123 GCA_036397835.1 Thermoanaerobaculia bacterium | reverse complement strand
TGCCTGGGCTATTGTAGGGGAGCCGTCAGGACTCCCGTTCGAGCTGGACGGCGTTGCCGTAGACCAGGATCTCGGCGGCGCCGCTCATCAGGAACGAGGTCGAGAAGCGCACGTCGGTCACGGCGTCGGCGCCCAGGCTCTCGGCCTCGGCGGCCATGCGGTCGAGCGCCTGCTCGCGCGCCTCGCCCATCATCTTCGTGTACTCCTCGATCTCGCCGCCGACGATGACCTTGAGGAAGGCCAGGATGTCGCGCCCGACGTGGCGGGCACGGATGGTGTTGCCCCGGACCAGCCCCAGGGTCGTCTTCACGCGCTGTCCCGCGATGGTGGCCGCCGGCGTCAGGATCATCGTTCCACCTCCTTGTAGGGGTCGTGGCGGTAGGTGAAGAGCTTCTCGCGGACGATCGAGATCAGCAGCACCACGGCGCCGGCACCGAGGGCGAAGATCGCCAGCTTCAGGTACTCCGGCATCGAGGTGTCGGCGAGCAGGCTCTGAATCGCTTCCCACAGCCCGTAGCCGATCAGCACCGCGGCGCCGACCGACACCAGGATCCACCCGACGCCGCGTTCGATGCGGTTGTAGACGGAGCGCCGGTAGTGGTCCCATTGCGCTTCGGGAGGGCTCTTGATCTTGCTCATCGTGGTCAGCTCCTTGAGTCGTTGCAGGCGTTCCCATTCCTTGCTCAGCTCGGGATCGGCGGCGAGCCGGCGCTCGAGCTCGGCGCGCTCGGCCGGCGCCAGCTCGCCGTCCAGGGCGGCCATCATCAGGTCCCTCACGTCGTGCTCGTCGCGTCCGTTCATCGCTCGCCCGTTCATCGCTGCCCGTCCAATTCCGCGGCGAGCCGCCGCCGCGCCGAGTAGAGACGCGACATGACCGTGCCGATCGGGATGCCGGCGAGCTCGGCAATCTCGCGATACCTGAGCTCTTCGAACTCGCGCAGCACGAAGACCTCGCGCTCGTGCTCCGGCAAGCCGTCGATCGCCCGCGCCAGCCGCGCGCGCAGGGCCGCCAGCTCCGCCGCCCGGTCGGGGCGCCCCGCCGCCGCGCGCTGCGCCGCGGCCTCGACGAGCCACGGCGAGGCGTCTTCGAGCCTGCCGCGCCGCCGGCGGCGGTCACGCAGGAAGTTGAAGCACCGGCGGCGCAGGATCTGGTAGTACCAGGGGTAGAACGCACGCCCGGATTCGAGCGTCCGCCGCGCCCGGAAGGCGCGCACGAAGGCGTCCTGCGACAGGTCGAGAGCGTCCTCGGGCGAGCCCACCAGCCCCAGCGCCAAGTGGTAGGCGCGGCGCATGTGGCGCTCGACCAGGGCGCCGAAGGCGGCCGCGTCGCCACCTCGGGCGCGCTCCACCAGCGGCGATTCGTCGCTCGGGTCGCTACACTCCAAGACCGTCTCCAACGGCTGCGTCTCCAACGGCTGCCTCCGGAGCCTTTCACGCCGGCTCCATGGAGGACTACACCGCGGTCCGCCCTTTATTCGCGGCCGGCCGCGATCTGTCGCTGTCCCTCTACCGGCCGGCGTCCGCCTCGCGGCGATCGACCCCTCGCCCAACATGCTGGCCAAGGCGCGGCAGCGGGCCGAGGAGCGGAAACGCTTGACGCGGTGGTATAGCGCAAATCGATCCTCCGAGGTTGGCTCTCGGTGCGGGGTGTAGTATGATCCACTGGTCGACTCAACGAGTCGAGCTTTCTGGTCGAGCATCGAGCGTGCCGCTTCGATAGTTAGCCCTCAATGAGCAAAGGGCACGTCCTTGGGGAGGACGGGTCGTCGTGGCTGGACCGACTCGCTGAGGTTTCCAGTGAAGGCGGGTAGGAGTCCGCCTGTCCGGATATGGAGCCGGGGGCTCTGGTGCCACCAAACACGAGGGGGCAGAAATGGGGTCGAGTACTGAACCGAGAGTCGAGGCATCCTCGCTGGTCGAGCTATTGCGCTGGCGAGCTCGGCACCAGGGAGAGCGAGGGGCGTATACGTTCCTGGATGGAGAAACCCGGGAGCTGAACCTCACCTACGGGGAGCTCGACCGGCGCGCGCGGGCGATCGGCGCTCTGCTGCAGGACCTGGGAGCGAGTGGACGGCCGGCCCTGCTGCTCTACCCCGCGGGTCCGGACTACGTCGCGGCGTTTTTCGGATGCCTCTACGGCAACACCACGGCCGTGCCGGCCTATCCGCCGCGGTCCCAGCGGTCGATGCCGCGGATTCGCACCATCGTGACCGACGCACAGGCCACGGTGGTGCTGACCACGCGGGCGATCTACGCCAAGCTGGAGCGGCAGCTCGCCGAGCTGCCGGACCTCGCTGCCCTCACCTGGCGCACGACCGACGAGATCGACCTCGCACTGGCCGAGGCCTGGCGCGATCCGCGGGTGACGCGCGACACCCTGGCCTTCCTCCAATACACGTCCGGTTCCACCGCAGCGCCCAAAGGGGTGATGGTCAGCCACGGCAACCTGCTGCACAACGAAGAGCTGATCAAGAGGGCCTGCGAGCACCACAGCGAGACGCCTTGCGTCTCCTGGCTGCCTCTCTACCACGACCTGGGGCTGATCGGTAACCTCATCCAGTCGCTCTACATTGGCGCCCCCTGCACGCTCATGTCACCGGTCGCCTTCCTGCAGCGGCCGATCCGCTGGCTCGAGGCCATCACCCGCTACCGCGCCCATACCAGCGGCGGTCCCAACTTCGCCTACGACCTCTGCGTGCGCAAGATCGCGCCCGAGGAGCGGGAGCGGCTCGACCTGAGCTCCTGGCAGGTCGCTTTCAACGGCGCCGAGCCGGTGCGCTGGGAGACCCTGGAGCGCTTCGCGGAAGCCTTCGCGCCGTACGGCTTCCGCCGCGAGGCGTTCTTCCCGTGCTATGGCATGGCCGAGACGACCCTGATCGTCTCCGGCGGCGGCAAGCGGCAAGCGCCGGTGGTGGAGCGGCTCCGGGCGAGCGAGCTGGAGCGCCACCGGGCGGTGTCGGCGGCGGGCGCCGACGCGCGGCCGCTGGTCGGCTGCGGCCACGCGCTCGACGATCTGCGGGTGGCGATCGTCCATCCGCAGACGCTGCTCGAGTGCGCGCCCGATGAGGTGGGCGAGATCTGGGTGGCCGGGCCGAGCGTGTGCCAGGGCTATTGGAACCGGCCGGAGGAGACGGCGGCGACTTTCGGCGCCACCCTCGCGGACAGCGGCGAAGGGCCCTTCCTGCGAACCGGCGACCTCGGATTCCTGCACGACGGCGAGCTCTTCATCACCGGCCGGCTCAAGGACCTCATCATCGTCCGCGGGCAGAATCATTATCCGCAGGACGTCGAAGCGACGGTGGAGACGTGCCATGCGGCGCTGCGTCCGGGCTGCGGCGCGGCGTTCTCGCTGGCGGCCGACGACGGCGGCGACGAGCGCTTGGTGGTGGTCCAGGAGCTGTCGCGCCAGGTCCGCGAGCCGGCGCCGGAGGAGGTCGACGAGATCGCCGGGGCGGTGCGGCGGGCGCTCGCGGAGGAGCACGAGCTCAAGCTCCACGCCCTGGTCCTGATCCGGCAAGGGACGCTGCCCAAGACCACCAGCGGCAAGATCCAGCGCCGCAAGTGCCGGCAAGACTTCCTGGCGGGCGAGCTCCAGGTCGTGGCCGCGTGGCGCGAGAGCGCGGCGAGCGTCGAGGAGACCGCGGCGGCGAGCGCCGAGGAGATGACGAAGTGGCTCGTGGCGAGGCTCGCCGCCAGGCTGGGGCTCGACCCGGGCAAGGTCGACCCCCGCAGGTCGCTGCTCCATTACGGCCTCGACTCCCTGGCGGCGATCGAGCTCGCCCACGAGATCGAGACCAGGTCCGGGGTCTGCGTCGCCCTCGAGCGCCTCTTCGAGGGCTGCACCCTCGAAGAGCTGGCCGCGCAACTGCGGGCGGCGCAGGGGGCGGTGGAGCCGGTCAAGCTGGTGGCGTCGCCCGAGCCGCCCGCCCAGGCGCCGCTTTCCCCGGGGCAGCGCGCGCTCTGGTTCCTCCACCAGCTCGAGCCGGACAGCCCCGCCTACAACATCGCGGGCGCCGTGCGGATCCACGGCGAGCTCGACGTGGCGGCCCTGCGCCGCGCCTTCCAGACCCTGGTCGACCGCCACGCCTGCTTGCGCACGACGATCGGCTTCGCCGCCGGCGAGCCGGTGCAGCGCATCCACGCCGAGCACGAGGTCTGCTTCACCGCGCAGGTCGCTTCGGCAGGCAGCGACGAGGACTTCCGCCGGCGGCTCGACGAGCTCGCCCACCAGCCCTTCGACCTCGAGAACGGTCCGCTGCTGCGGGTCACGCTGGTGAGCCGCTCGCGGCCGGATAGCAAAGAGGCCGGCGAGCGGATCCTGCTGGTGGCGACGCATCACGTCGTCAGCGATTTCTGGTCGCTGGCGGTGCTGCTGCGGGAGCTCGACGAGGCCTACCGCGCCGCCCGCGAGGGGAGGCCGGCGGAGCTGCCGCCGCTGCCCCTCGCGTTCACCGATTACGTCCGCTGGCAGAGCGAGATGCTCGCCGGTCCGCGGGGGGAAGCCCTGCAGCGCTACTGGCAGCGGCAGCTCGCGGGCGAGCTGCCGACCCTCGAGCTGCCGGCCGACCGGCTCCGGCCGCGGGTCCAGAGCACCGCGGGAGAGGCCTTCAGCGTGCGCTTCGGCACCGCGGTCACCGCCGGTCTCAAGAGCCTGAGCCGGCGCTGCGACACGACCCTTTTCGTCACCCTGCTCGCCGCCTACCAGGTCTTGCTGCACCGCTTCACGGGGCAGCGGCAGGTGCTGGTGGGCACCCCTACGGCGGGCCGTGGCCAGGCCCGCCTGGCCGGCCTGGTGGGCTATTTCGTCAATCCGGTGGTGCTGAGCTCGGAGCTGGCCGGCGATCCGCCGCTGGCGGCGTTCATCGCGGCGGCCCGGGCCACCGCCGGCGCCGCGTTCGAGCACCAGGACTATCCCTTTCCCACCCTCGTCGAGCAGCTTCAACCGGTCCGCGACCCGAGCCGTTCACCCCTGTTCCAGGCGATGTTCGCGCTGTCGACCGCGCCGCGTCTCGGCGAGCAGGACCTGACGGCGTTCGCGCTCGGCGTCGCCGGCGCCCGGGTCCGCCTCGGCGACCTGGTCCTCGAATCGGTGGCGCTCGAGCAGGGGATCGCCCAATTCGACCTCACACTGTCGATGGGCGAGTTACGGTCGATGGGCGAGGTGGACGGCGCGCTCATGGCCCTCGTCGACTACAGCCGGGACCTTTTCGACCGCACCACCATCGTGCGGCTCGGCGGCTGCTTCCGGGTGCTGCTCGAGGCGGCGGCGAACGCCCCCGAGAAGCGGCTGTCGCAGTTGCCGGTGCTGGCGCGCAGCGAGCGCCAGCATGTGCTCGTCGAATGGAACGACACCGCCGAGGGGACGCCGGCGTGGCACGCCGTCCACGAGCTCTTCGAGCTCCGGGCGGCGCGGGATCCCGCGGCCCTCGCGGTGGCGTTCGAAGGCGCGCGTCTCACTTACGGCGAGCTCGACCGGCGCTCCGACCGTCTGGCCCGGCGGCTGCGCGAGCTCGGCGTGGGGCCGGAACGTACGGTGGGGCTCTGCCTCGCCCGATCCTTCGACCTGATCGTCAGCATCTTCGCGATCCTCAAGGCCGGCGGCGCCTACGTGGCGCTTGCTCCCGAGTCTGCGCAGGCCCGTCTGGCGTGGATCCTGGGCGACGCCGGGGCGAGAGTGCTGGTGACCGGCGAGGACCTGGCGGTGTCGTTCGCCTCGCTCCTCCCCGACCTCGAAGTGATCTCGCCGGAGGAGCCCGGCGGCGACGGGGAGGGCCCGGCGCTCGCGAAGCCGGACGTCTCGCGCCGTACCGCCGCCTGCGTGATCTACACCTCGGGCTCCACCGGCAAGCCCAAGGGCGTGGTCATCGAGCACGGTCACTTGCTGCGGCTGATCGCTTCTTTCCTCGACTGCTACCGGCCCGGCCCCGGCGACCGCATCTTGCCGGTGACGGCGATCACCTCGGCGAGCTTCATGGGAGAGATCCTGCCGGTGCTGTCGTCGGGGGGAGCCGTGATCCTGCCGAACCGGGAGCAGCTCATCGATTTCACCGGCATGATCGAGCTGATCGCGCGCAATGGCGTGTCGATCCTGTCGACGGTGCCCGCCGTGCTCACCCGCCTGGGCTCGCTCCACGATCGGCTGCCGAAGCTGCGGCTGATCCTGAGCGGCGGCGAGGCCCTGGCGGCAGGCGCCCTCGAAGCGCTGATGGACAAGGCGACGGTGGTCAACAGCTACGGGTTGACCGAGACCACGGTCTGCTCGACCGTCCACCGGCTGGCGGCGGCCGACCTCGCCTCGGGCCGCGAGATCTCCATCGGGCGGCCGCTCGCCGACCAGCAGGTCTACGTCGTCAACCGCCGCTTCCGGGTGCAGCCCATCGGCTGTCCGGGCGAGATCTACATCGGCGGCCGCTGCGTCGCCAGGGGTTACCTGGCCTCTCCCGGCAAGACGGCGGAGCGCTTCGTGCCCAACCCGCTGATCCGCGGCGGCCGGCTGTACCGCACCGGCGACCTCGGCCGCTGGCTGGCCGGCGGCGATCTCGAGTTCATGGGCCGCAGCGATCAGCAAGTGCAGATCCGCGGCTTCCGCGTCGAGCTGGGGGAGGTCGAATGGGCGCTCGTCCGGCATCCGGCGGTGCGGCGGGCGGCGGTCGTGGTGCGCTACGACGGCGCGCAGGAGCCGCGAGGGCAGGCGCGGCTGGTCGCCTACGTGGCCTTTGGCGCCGGCGCGTCGCCGCCGCTCGACGAGCTCTTCGGCGACCTGCGGCAGCGGCTGCCGGACTACATGGTGCCGGCGGCGATCGTGGTCCTGGAGGCCCTGCCGCTCTTGCCCAACGGCAAGGTCGATTTCCGCGCCCTGCCGGAGCCGGCGCCGCTTCGTCCCGAGCTCGCCGCGGCCCACGTGGCGCCGTTGAACGAGCTCGAGCGCGCCATCGCCGGCGTCTTCCAGGAGGTGTTGGGGGTGGAGAAGGTGGGCATCCACGACAACTTCTTCGACCTCGGCGGCCACTCGCTGCTGCTGGCCCAAGCCCATGCCAGGCTGCGCGAGGTCGTCGGGCGGGAGCTGTCGCTGATCGCTCTCTACCAATACCCGACGGTCAGCGCCCTCGCCTCGCACCTGGATCGGGAGTCCCGGGGGAGGGCGGCGCAAGGCCGCCCGGTGGCGCGGCGCCGCGACGTCGAAGGAGGCGATACGGCCATCGCGATCGTCGGCATGAGCGGCCGCTTTCCCGGCGCCGGCAGCGTCGACGCCCTGTGGCGCAACCTGGTGGAAGGGATCGAGTCGATCGTCTTTTTTTCCGACGAGGAGCTCGAGGCCGCGGGCATCGATGCCGAGCTCATCGCGAATCCCAACTACGTCAAGGCCAAGGGCATCCTCGGCAACGTCGACCTCTTCGACGCGCAGTTCTTCGGCCACAACCCGCGGGTGGCCGAGCTCATGGACCCCCAGCACCGGGTCTTTCTCGAGTGCGCCTGGGAGGCCCTGGAAAACGCCGGCTACGACGCCGAGCGCTACACCGGCCGGATCGGCGTCTTCGCCGGCCAGAGCATGAACACCTACTGGCTCAACAACCTCTACTTCCACATCGACCTGGTGGCCTCCGTCGACAGTCTCGAGGCGGCGATCGGCAACGACAAGGACAGCCTGACCACCGAGGTCTCCTACCGGATGAACCTCAAGGGGCCGAGCGTCAACGTCCAGTCCTCGTCGTCGACGTCGCTGACCGCGATCCACTACGCTTGCCAGAGCCTCCTCCACGGCGAGTGCGAGATGGCGCTGGCGGGAGGGGTGTCGATCCACCTGCCGGAGAAGTCCGGGTACTTCTACCACGAGGGCGGCATCACCTCGCCCGACGGTCATTGCCGGACTTTCGACGCCGGCGCCCAGGGCTTCGTCAGCGGCCAAGGCGCCGGCGTCGTGGTCTTGAAGCGGCTCGCCGAGGCGCTCGCCGACGGCGATTCGATCGTCGCGGTGATCAAGGGCTCGGCCTGCAACAACGACGGCTCGCACAAAGTCAGCTACATGGCGCCGTCGGTCGACGGTCACGCCGAGGTGGTGGTGCAGGCGCAGCAGGCGGCCGGCGTGCCGGCCGAGACGATCGGCTACCTCGAGGCCCACGGCACCGGCACCCTGATGGGAGACCCGATCGAGGTCGCCGCCCTGACCCAGGCCTTCCGGGTTTCCACCGAGCGGCGGGGCTTTTGCGCCATCGGCTCGCTGAAGACCAACATCGGCCACCTCGACACGGCAGCCGGGGTGGCGGGGCTGATCAAGGCGGCCCTGTGCCTGCGGCACCAGACGATTCCGCCCAGCCTGCACTTCGAAAAGCCGAACCCGAGGATCGACTTCGCTGCGAGCCCCTTCTACGTCAACGACCGGCTGCGTCCTTTCGAGAGCCATGGCGGGATGCCCCGCCGGGCCGGCGTCAGCTCGCTCGGCATGGGCGGCACCAACACCCACGTGGTGCTCGAGGAGGCGCCGGAGGCGCAGCCCTCCGGTCCCTCGCGGCCCCATCAACTGCTGGTCCTTTCGGCCAAGACGGCCACGGCGCTGGAGACGGCCACCGCCGGCCTGGCCGATTACCTGCGCCGGCACCAGGACTCGGACCTCGCCGACGTCGCCTTCACCCTGCGCGCCGGACGCAAGGAAATGCCGCACCGGCGGATGGTGGTGGCGAGCGACCGCGGCGACGCCGCCGCGGCGCTCGCCTCCGGCGACGGCGAGCGGGTCTTCACCAGCTTGGTGGAGGAGGGGCATCGCAGCGTGGTCTTCCTGCTCAGCGGGCAGGGCTCGCAGTATCCCGGCATGGCGCGGGAGCTCTACGACGGCGAGCCGGTCTTCCGCCGCGAGATCGATCGCTGCGCGGAGCTCTTGCGCCGGTCCTCGCCATTCTGGCAGGAGCGGGACCTGCGCACGTTCATCTTCCCCGGCGAGGAGACCGCCGAGGCCGCCGAGGCCCTCACCCAGACCGCCGTCGCCCAGCCGGCGCTCTTCGCCGTCGAGCACGCCATGGCCCAGTTGTGGATGAAGTGGGGGGTGCATCCGCAGGCGATGATCGGGCACTCGATCGGCGAGCTCGCCGCCGCCTGTCTGGCCGGGGTCTTCTCCCTCGAGGACGCCTTGAGGCTGGTGGCGGCCCGCGGGCAGCTCATGCAGCAGATGCCGCCCGGCGCCATGCTCGCCGTCTCCCTGGCCGAGCCGGACGTGATTCCGCTGCTCTCAGCGGAGCTGGCGCTCGCCACCGTCAACCGGTTCGACACCTGCGTGGTCTCGGGTCCCGAGACGGCGATGGCCGGCCTCGAGGCGCGGCTGTCCGCGATGGGCGTGGAGGGCCGGCGCCTCCACACCTCGCACGCCTTCCACTCGCCGATGATGGAGCCGATCCTGGAGCCGTTCCGCCAGGAGGTCGCGAAGACCACCCGGCGGCCGCCCCAGATCCCGTTCATGTCGAACGTCACCGGCACCTGGATCCGGCCGCAGGAGGCCGTCGATCCGGCCTATTGGGCGCGGCAATTGCGCGGCACCGTGCGCTTCGCCGACGGCGTCGGCGAGCTGCTGGCGGAGCCCAATCGGGTCTTCGTGGAGATCGGCCCCGGCCACGCCCTGGCGAGCGCGGTGCGCCAGCACCCACGCCGCGCCGGGCAGTTGACCGTGCCGTCGCTGCGCCATCCCCGCGAGCGCCGGTCCGACGTCGACTTCCTGCTCCACACCCTGGGCCGCCTGTGGCTGGCCGGCGTCGAGATCGACGACGCCGGTTTCTACGCCGAGGAGCGCCGGCGGCGCGTGGTGCTGCCCACCTATCCCTTCGAGCGCCAGCGCTTCTGGGTGGAGCCGCTCGAGGACGCCGGACGGGGCCGGCGGCGCGTGTCGCCGCACGTCGACGACTGGTTCTACGTCCCGGTATGGAAGCAGTCGACGCTCACCGTCCCGGCGCCGCAGTGGCCGGCGACGCCCGCGCGCTGGCTGGTCTTCGCCGACGGCGGCGGTCTGGGTGCGCTGCTCGTCGAGCGGCTGACCGCGGCGGGCCAGGAAGCGGTCACGGTGACGCCGGGGGAGGCCTACGCGGCGACGGGCCCGGGGGCCTTCACGGTCCGGCCGGGCCAGCCGGAGGACTACGAAGCGCTGCTCGCCGCCCTCGGCGCGCCGCCGCAAAAGGTCCTCCACCTGTGGAGCGTCACCGGCGAGGCCGCGGCCGGGCCGGACGCGCTCGAGCGCGGCTTCTACAGCCTGCTGTGGCTGGCTCAGGCCTGCGGCCGGCGCGGCGCCGGCGATCCGCGGTGGCGAGCGCCGATGAGGATCCTCGCCGTATCCGATACGCTTCACGACGTCACCGGCGAGGACGCGCTGGCGCCGGCGAAGGCCGCGCTGCTGGGCCCCTGCCGGGTGATGGGCCGCGAGTACCCCCACCTCGATTGCCGCTCGGTCGACGTGGCCGCGACTTCGGGCGGAATCGTGGAACGGATCCTCGACGAGGCGGCCCTCGACTCCGCGGGCCTCGACCCTGCCGAGGTGGCCATCGCCTACCGCGGCCAGCGTCGCTGGGTGCAGAGCTTCGAGCCCGTCCGCCTCGACGGCGGTGGCGCGTCGCGGCTGCGCGAGCGGGGCGTGTACCTGGTCACCGGCGGGCTCGGCGGCCTGGGACTCGAGGTGGCCGAGCACCTGGCGCGGAAGGCGAAGGCGCGGCTGGTCCTGGTGGGCCGCTCCCCTCTGCCGGAGCGCCCGGGCTGGGACGCCTGGCTGGCGAGTCATGGCGACGGCGATCCGGTGAGCCGCAAGATCCGGCGCCTGCGCGCCCTCGAGGCCCTGGGCGCCGAGGTGTTGCCGGCGGCGGCCGACGTGGCCGACCCGGAGGCGATGGTGGCGGTGGTGGCCGCGGCCGAGGAGCGCTTCGGAGCGATCCACGGCATCGTCCATGCGGCGGGAGTGGCGGGCGGCGAGCTCATGCAGCTCAAGACGCGGGAGAGCGCTCGCCGGGTGCTCGCGCCCAAATTCGAGGGCACCCGGGTGCTGGACGCGATCTTCCGCGAGCGACCGCTCGATTTCTGGGTGCTTTTCTCCTCGACCACCGCCGTGGTGGCGGAGCTGGGCCAGGCCGACTACGCCGCGGCCAACGCCTTTCTCGACGCCTTCGCCCACGAGCGGACGTCGCGCCGTGGCGCCCGGACCGTAGCCATCGACTGGGACGCCTGGCGCGAGGTCGGCATGGCGGCGGCCACGCAAGTACCGGAGGGGCTGCGGGAGTGGCGCCAGGAGCGTCTACGGCGGGGCCTTTCGCCGCGCCAGGGGGTCGCGGCTTTCGCGCGCGTCTTACAGGGTCCCTACCCGCAGGTGGTGGTGTCGCGGGAGGATTTCGTGGCGCGGCTGGCGAGCCAGGCCGAAGGCCGCCCGGCCGAGCAGCTCGAAGACGTCGCCGCGGCCACCGCCGGCCATGCACGGCCCGACCTGGCCAGCGCCTACGCCGCGCCTGAAAGCGAGCTCGAGAAGAGCCTGGCGGCGATCTGGCAGCAGCACCTGGGCCTCGACCAGGTCGGCGTCAACGACAGTTTCTTCGAGCTCGGCGGCAACTCGCTCATCGGCCTCAAGGTGACGGCGCGGATCAAGGCCGAGCTCGGCGTCGAAGCGTCGCCGGTGGCCCTCTTCGAGGCGCCCACCGTGCGCTCCCTGGCCCGGCTCCTGGCCCGCGAAGACGAGTCGGTGGCGCAGCCGTCGGCGGGTGAGGATCGGGGCGCGCGGCGCCGGGCCCGACGGCGGCGGCGCCAGGCGGAGGAGATCGAGCCGTGATCGCTGGTCAACCGGGCCTGCGGATATCTCGGATCAACGGAACACAGGAGTCAGTGCCTATGAAACGGATCGTGGCCTTGGCGGCCCTGTTCTGGCTGGGCGCCGCTCTCGACGGACAGGAACCCTCGCGGTTCGTGGTGACGGCGCCCCGCCTGAGCTCGGCCCCCACGATCGACGGAAACCTCGACGAGCAGGCGTGGAGCGAGGCCGCGGCGCTCGACTCCTTCACCCAGCTCGAGCCCACGGAAGGCGCTCCGGCCAGCGAGGCGACGGAGGTCCGGATCGGCTACGACGCGAAGACCCTCTATGTCGCAGTGCGCTGCCACGACTCGCAGAAGGTCACGTCGGTCCTGATGGATCGGGACGGGGAGCTGGCCAACGAGGACTCGGTGCAGATCGTCCTCGACACGTTCCTCGACAAGCGAAGCGGTTTTCTTTTCGCGGTCAATCCGCTCGGCGCTCAGTTCGATGCCCTGGTGCGCGGCGAGGGCGAGGAGGTCAATTTCAGTTGGGACGGCATCTGGACCTCCGCGACCGCGCGCGACGGCGGCGGCTGGAGCGCCGAGCTCGCCATTCCCTTCCGCACCGTGCGCTTCCCCGCAGCGGAGGAGCAGACCTGGGGCTTGAACGTCCAGCGCACCGTGATCAGCAAGCGCGAGTACACGCTGTGGAAGCCGATCGACCGCTACTCGAGCGGCCTGGCGCTCTTCAAGCTTTCGCAGGCGGGCGAGCTCAAGGGGCTCAGGGACCTGGAGCAGGGCCGGCGCTTCGACTTGAAGCCCTATGTCGCCGTCCGCGGCGAGAGCAATTCGGAGGCGGGCGACGACACGTCGCTCGACGCCGGCATCGACGTGAAGAAGAACCTCACCTCGGAGCTCGTTCTGGACCTCACCTACAACCTCGACTTCGCCGAAGCGGAGGCCGACAACCAGCAGGTCAACCTGAGCCGTTTCAAGCTCTTCTTCCCCGAGAAGCGCGATTTCTTCCTCGAGGGGTCGAGCCTCTTCTACTTCGGCGAGCGCCCGGATTACCTCAAGTCTCCGGAGAGGATCTTCTTCTTCAGCCGCCAGATCGGCCTGACGGCGGACGCCCGCCAGGAAATCCCCGTGCTCGGCGGCGCCAAGGTCGCCGGCAAGGTCGGCGGCTTCGACCTCGGTTTCCTGAACCTCACCACCGAAGAGCTCACCTATCGCGACCGCGACGGCGAAGAGCGATTCGAGCCGGAGACCAACTACACGGTGCTGCGCGTCAAACGGGACCTGTTCGCAGGGTCGTCCGTCGGCGTCATGGGGCTCAACAAGGAGGTCTCCGGCGGACCCGACAACGAGGGCGCCGGCGTCGACTGGGACTTCGCCCTGGGCAAGAGCGTGAAGACCGGCGGTTTCCTCGCCCGGACCCGCACGCCGGGCCTGGAAGGCGAGGATTGGGCGGCCCAGACCGACCTCGTCTTCGACAGCAAGTACGTCTTCGCCAAGGGCGCCTACACCGAGGTCGGGGAGGACTTCAATCCCGAGATGGGTTTCTTCACCCGCACCGGCGTCCGCGAGTACCGGGGCAACGTCACCTTCCTGCCGCGGCCCAAGATCTGGAAGCTGCGCGACATGATCATCCTCGACGACTTCACCCAGATCACCGACCGGGAGGGCGAGCTGCGCGAGCAGTACAACCGGGCGGAGGTCGACTTGCAATGGCAGAACTACGTCGTCCTGGCGATGAAATACTTCAGCAACGTGGAAGTCCTCGACGCATCGTTCGAGATCTATCCGGGCGTCGTCATCCCGCCGGGCCGCTACGACTACAGCAATTACTTCGTCGGCATCCAGTCGATCCCGGGCAAGCCCTTCTTCGCCTTCGGCAGGATCCTCGGCGGCGACCTCTACGACGGGACCTTCAACACCTATTTCGTCGGCGCCAGGATCCGTCCCCTGCCCGGGCTCTTCTCGCGGATCACCTACGAGCACACCGACGTCAAGCTGCCCGCGGGCGACTTCATCGCCAAGCTCCTGTCGGTGAAGGTCATCTACTCCCTGTCGCCGCGGCTCTCGACCCGGGCGCTCCTCGAGTGGCGAAACGACGACAACCTGTCCGTCAACGCGGCGCTGAAGTGGACCTACAAGCCGGGCGCCGCCTTCTACGTGGTCTACGACGAGCTCCAGGACCTGGTGGACCGGCCGCCGGGCGTTCCCAACGTCCGCGACCGATCGCTGATCGTCAAGTCGACGTTCTTCTTCTAGGCCGGAGGTGACGCGGATGTCCAGCCCAGCGGATGACTCCCTGATCGCCGTGATCGGCATGGCCGGCCGGTTTCCGGAAGCTCGCGACGTCGAGGAGCTGTGGCGCAACCTGCGCGACGGGAAGGAGTCGATCCGCTTCCTTTCCGACGAGGAGCTCCTGGAGCGCGGCCGCGACCCGGCGGCCCTGGGCGACCCCGACCACGTCGCGGCGATCGCCGAGATGGCGGACGCCGAGTCCTTCGACGCGCCCTTCTTCGGCATCAACCCCCGCGAGGCCGAGCTGCTCGACCCGCAGCACCGCGTGCTGCTCGAATGCGCCTGGCACGCCCTGGAGGACGCCGGTCACGCCGTGGAGAGCGAGGGCGCCGCGATCGGCCTCTTCGCCGGCGCCACCACGAGCACCTACTTGCTTTTCAACCTGATGCCCGGCGGCGGGGGCTGGGATCCCCTGGAGCTCCTGGTGGCCAACGCCGGCGACACCCTCACGACCCGCGTCTCGTACAAGCTCAACCTCAGGGGCCCGAGCTTCACGGTCCAGTGCGCGTGCTCGACCTCGCTCGTCGCCGTCCACCTCGCCTGCGAGAGCCTGCTCAGCGAGGAGTGCGACATTGCGCTGGCGGGCGGCGTCTCGATCAATTACGGCCTGCGCGCGGGGTACCGGTACCGCGAGGAGTCGGTCTATTCGCCCGACGGGCACTGCCGGACGTTCGACGCCGGCGCCCGCGGCACGGTTTTCGGCTCCGGCGTCGGCGTGGTGGCGCTGCGGCGCCTCGCCGACGCCCTCGCCGACGGCGACCCGATCCGCGCCGTGATCCGGGGCTCGGCGGTCAACAACGACGGCGCCCTGCGCGCCGGCTATACCGCTCCCGGCCTCGAAGGCCAGGCCCAGGTCATCGCCGAGGCGCTCGCCGTCGCCGGGGTCGGGGCCGAGTCGATCTCCTACGTCGAGGCCCACGGCACCGCCACCCAGCTCGGCGATCCGATCGAGGTCGAGGCCCTGACCCGGGCCTTCCGCAAGCACACCGACAAGAAGGGCTTCTGCGCCATCGGCTCGGTGAAGAGCAACGTCGGCCACCTCGACGTGGCGGCCGGCGTCTGCGGTCTGATCAAGACCGTGCTGGCCCTCGAGCACCGTCAGATCCCGCCCACGGTGAGCTTCACGCAGCCCAATCCGAAGATCGATTTCGCGTCCTCTCCGGTCTACGTGGCGCGCGAGCTGCGGGAGTGGCCGGCGGGCCAGGCGCCCCGCCGGGCCGGGGTCAGCGCCTTCGGCATGGGCGGCACCAACGCTCACGTGATCCTCGAGGAGGCGCCGCGGCGCGCGCCTTCTGGGCCGTCGCGTCAATGGCAACTGCTGTCGTTGTCGGCGCGCACCCCGGCGGCGCTGGCGCGGGCGACCGAGGGGCTCGCCGCCCACCTCGCGGGTGCCCCGGAGGCGAGCCTCGCCGACGTCGCCTACACCCTCCACGTCGGGCGCCGCGCCTTCGAGCACCGGCGGGTGCTGGTCTGCCGCGGCCGCGGGGACGCGGCGAGGGCGCTCGCCGGCGCGGAGCCGGGGCGGCTGCACACGTCCGCGGCTCCCGCCCTCGTCCGCCCGGTGGCCTTCCTCCTGCCAGGCCTCGGCGAGCACTATCCGGGCATGGGCTGGGGCCTCTACGAGCGGGAGCCGGCGTACCGCGAGGCGATCGACCGTTGCGCCGCCCTGGCCGAGCCCCACCTCGGCCGCGACCTGCGGGAGCTGATCGGGACGCCGGACGCGTCGCCGGAAGACGGGAAGCTCGACCTCAAGGGTCTGCTGGGCCGTTCGGGGCGTCCTGGGGCGATGGGCGAGCTCGACCGCACGCTCCACGTCCACCCCGCGATCTTCGCGGTCGAGTACGCCCTGGCGCGGCTGTTGATGAGCTGGGGCGTGCTGCCGCGGGCGATGATCGGCCACAGCCTCGGCGAGTACGTGGCGGCCTGCCTGGCGGGCGTGATCCCGCTCGAGGACGCGCTGCGGCTCGTGGTCGAGCGGGCGCGGCGGATCGACGAGCTGCCGGGGGGCGCCATGCTCGCCGTGACCTTGCCCGAGGACGAGGCGCGCGCGCTGCTCGGGGACGGGGTGTGGCTCTCGGCGGTCAACGGCCCCGAGGTCTCGGTGGTGGCGGGCGAGAGCGCGGCGGTCGCGGCGCTCGAGGAGCGGCTGACCGAAGGCGGCGTCGCCTGCCGGCGGCTGCCGAGCGCCCACGCCTTCCACACGCCGATGATGGAGCCGGCCGCCGAGGCGCTGGCGGGCGGGTGGCGCCGGTGCCAGCTCCGCGCTCCCGAGATCCCGTTCGTCTCCAACGTCACCGGACGGCTCATCCGCGACGACGAAGCCACCGATCCCGACTACTGGACGAGCCACCTGTGCCGCACGGTGCGCTTTGCCGACGGCTTGACGGCGCTGGCGGCGAGCAGCGAGCCGCTGCTGCTGGAGGTCGGTCCCGGCCAGGGGCTCGGAGCCCTGGCCCTTCAGCACCCCGCGGCGGCCGCGGCCGGCGACGGCAAGCTCCGGCGGGTCGTCCTCGCGTCGCTGCGCTCGCGCCACGAGCGGGTTGACGACGCCGCCTTCCTGCTCACCACCCTCGGGCGGCTGTGGCTGGCCGGCGCCGAGGTCGATTGGCACGGCTTCTACGCCGGCCAGGAGCGCCGCCGCATGTCCCTGCCGGGTTACCCGTTCGAGCGCCACCGCTACGTGATCGAGCGAGGGGCAGGCGTCGCTATCCCGGCCGCGGCGGAGGCTCGCGCGACCGTCCACTCCCGGCCCGACATCACCACCGAGTACGTGGCGCCCCGCAGCGAGCTCGAGCGCCGGCTGGCCGAGATCTGGCAGGAGCTGCTGCGGGTCGAAGAGGTGGGCGTGCGCGACAGCTTCCTGGACCTGGGCGGCCACTCGCTGCTCGCCACCCAGCTCCTGTCGCGGCTGCGCGAGGACTTCGGGGTGAGGATCTCGCTCGAGCAGCTTTTCGCCGACGGCACCGTGGCCGGTCTCGCCACCACCGTCGAGACCCTGCAATGGGCGGCCCGGAGCGCGCAGCCCGTCGGGGTCGCGGAAGGGGACCGTGATGAAGGCGAGATCTGAGCTCACCGCCCTGGGCAGCTTCGAGCTCCTCGCCCATCTCCGGGAGCTGGACGTCCGGCTGTGGGCCGACGGTGAACGGCTGCGCTTCGACGCGCCCAGGGGCGCCTTCACGCCGGAGCTGCACGCCGAGCTGACCCGGCGCAAGGGCGCGCTCCTCGAGCTTCTCCGTGCCGCGGGCGGCGAAGCGGGCGCGCCGATCGAGCGCGCGGCCCGCGGCGGCGAGCTCCTGCTGTCGTTCTCCCAGGAGCGCCTGTGGTTTCTGGTCGAGTTCGAGCCCGGGACGCCGGCCTACAACCTTCCGGAGGCCGTGCGGCTCTCGGGCCGGCTCGACGCCGCCGCCCTGGAGGCGAGCCTGCGCGAGATGGTCCGCCGCCACGAGGCGCTGCGCACCACGTTCACGGCCCTCGCCGGCCGGCCGGTCCAGGTGATCTCGCCGCGCGCGGATCTCTCGCTCCCGCTGGTGGACCTGCGGCGCCTCGCCGCGGACCGCCGCGAGACGGCTGCCGCCCGCCTGGCCTCCAGGCTCGCGGCGATGCCCTTCGACCTCACCCGCGGCCCGCTGATCCGCGCCCACTTGCTTCGGCTCGCCGAGGAAGACCATGTCTTCCTGCTCAACATCCACCACATCGTCTTCGACCGTTGGTCGATGGGGGTCTTCCTCACCGAGCTACCGGCCGTCTACGGGGCCTTCCTGCACCGCCGGCCGTCGCCGCTGCCCGAGCCCCGCCTGCAGTACGCGGACTTCGCGAGCTGGCAGCGGCGCTGGCTGCGCGGCGAGGTCCTGGAGTCGCTCCTCGCCTACTGGCGCCGCCTTCTCGGCGGCGCCCCGCCGGTGCTGCGGCTGCCCACCGACCGCCCGCGGCCGGCGGTGCGGACCGACCACGGCGCCAAGCACGCCGCCGGCCTGCCCGCCGCCCTGGTGGAGGCGCTCCGGAAGGTGAGCAGCGACCACGGCGTGACCCTCTTCATGACCCTGCTGGCGGCCGCCAACGTGCTGCTGGGCCGCTACACCGGCCAGCGCGACCTGACCATCGGCACGTTCATCGCCAACCGCAACCGGCCCGAGGTCGAGAGGCTGATCGGCTTTTTCGTCAACAGCCTCTGCCTGCGCACGGCGATCACGGGCGATCCCGAGTTCGCCGCGTTCCTGCGGCAGGTGCGCGACGTGACCCTGGGCGCCTACGCCCACCAGGACCTGCCGTTCGAGCGGCTGCTCGAGGAGGTCAGACCCGAAAGAGCGATGAGCCACTCGCCCCTCTTCCAGGTCATGCTGGTCCTCCAGAACACCCCGGCGCCCGCCCTCGCGCTTCCCGGCCTCGCCGTGCGCCGATGGGCGATCGAGGGGGGCGTGTGGGCCAACGTCGACTGGACGATGTGGCTGTGGGAAGGCGAAGGCGGAGGGCTCGACGGCTACCTCGACTTCAACACCGACCTCTTCGACGCCACCACCATGCGCCGCCTGCTGGGGCACTGGCGAACGCTGTTGGAGGGTCTCGCCGCCCGCCCCGGCGTCCGCCTCTCGGAGCTGCCGATCCTGTCGCGGGCGGACCGTCACCAGGCGCTGGCGGCCTGGAACGACACCCGCGTCCGGCGACCCGCCGGGTTGTTCCATCAGCTTTTCGAAGCCGTGGCGGCGGGCTCGCCCGAAGCCGTGGCGGTGGTCTTCGACGAGCGCCGGCTCACCTACGGTGAGCTCGATTCGCGGGCGGGTCGGCTCGCCTGCCGTCTCCGGGGCCTGGGGATCGGCCCCGACGTGGTGGCCGCCGTCTTCGCCGAGCGCTCGGCCGAGATGATCGTCGCCGCCCTCGCCGTGCTCAAGGCCGGCGGCGCCTACCTGCCGCTCGACGTCACCCACTCGCGCGAGCGCCTGCGGCACCTGCTCGCGGCCGCGCGGGCCAGGGTGCTGCTGACGACGGAGCGCCTCGCCGCCGAGCTGTCCGGGCTCGACGTCGAGACCGTCCTCCTGGATCCGGGCGCCGAGCCCGGCGGCGCCGTCGACCCCGGCCCGGCCGCGGCGGCGGCGCCGGCGAGCCTCGCCTACGTCGTCTACACCTCGGGCTCCACCGGCCTGCCCAAGGGCGTGATGGTCACCCACGAGGGCCTGGTCAACGCCTACCTCGCGTGGGAGGAGTCCTACCGCCTGCGGCAGGAGCGGGAGCCGGGCCGTCACCTGCAGATGGCCAGCTTTTCCTTCGACGTCTTCGCCGGCGACCTGGCGCGGGCCCTGGGCTCCGGAGGGCGGCTCGTCGTGTGCCGGCGAGAGACGCTGCTCGAGCCGCGCGAGCTTCTGGAGCTGATGCAGCGCCAGCGGATCGACACCGCCGAATTCGTCCCGGCGGTGGCCCGCGGGTTGATGCAGGAGCTCCGCGGCCGCGGTGGCGCGCTCGGCTTCATGCGTCTGCTGGTCGTCGGCTCCGACGTCTGGCACGTGCGCGAGTATCGGCAGCTCCGGCACCTGGCCGGCCCGCGGACCCGGTGCATCAGCTCGTACGGCCTCAGCGAGGTGACGATCGACTCGTCCTTCTACGAGGGCACGGCGGCGGCCTTGCCGGCCGAGGCCCAGGTCCCGATCGGCCGGCCGTTCGCCGGCACCCGGACATACCCGCTCACGGCCGAGCTGGCGCTCGTTCCCGGCGGCGTGGCCGGGGAGCTGTGCCTCGGAGGGCTCGGGCTGGCCAGGGGCTACCTCGGGCAACCGGCCCTGACCGCGGAGAAGCTCGTTCCCGATCCCTTCGGCGAGGCGCCGGGTGGACGCCTTTACAGGACCGGGGACCTGGCCCGCCACCTCGCCGACGGCAACCTCGAGCTTCTCGGCCGCCGCGATTCGCAGGTGAAGATCCGCGGCTTCCGCATCGAGCCGGCCGGCATCGAGGCGGTGCTCAGCGAGCATCCGGCGGTGAAGGAAGCGGTGGTGGTGGCACGCGACGACCTGCCCGGCGGAACGCGGCTGGTGGCGTACCTCGTGGCGCGGCCCGATTCGGCGGTCACCGCCGCGGAGCTGCGGCGGCATCTGAAGGAACGCCTGCCCGACTACATGATGCCGGCGGCGTTCACGACGCTCGAGGCCCTCCCCCTCTCTTCCAGCGGCAAGGTGGACCGCCGCCGGCTGCCGGCTCCGGAGCGCGGGCTCGAGGAGGAGGTCGAAGCCGCCTCGACGCCGATCGAGGAGACCCTGGCGGAGATCTTCGGCGAGCTCACGGGGCTGGCGCGGGTGGGCGTGCGCGACAGCTTCTTCGAGCTTGGCGGCCACTCGCTGCTCGCCACCCAGGCCGTGTCGCGGATCCGCGAGACCTTCGAGGTCGAGCTGCCGCTGCGCGATTTCTTCGAAACGCCGACTATCGGCGAGCTCGCCCTGGCGATCGAAGACCGGCTGATCGCCAGGGTGGAAGCGCTGACCGAGGAGGAGGTCGAGGCACTGACATGACGACGCAGGAGATGACGGCGCCGGCCGCAATGAGCACCTTCGAGCTGCTCGCGCACCTCCGGGGCCTCGACGTCCGACTCCGAGCCGAGGACGGCCAGCTCCGGTTCAGCGCCCCCAAGGGCGCCCTGACCGTGGACCTGCGGGCCGAGCTGGCGCGGCGCAAGCAGGAGGTCCTCGCCGTGCTGCGCGCGGCGGGCGACGACGGGGGCGAGCCGATAGGGCGCGCGCCCCGCGACGGCGAGCTGCCCCTGTCCTTCTCCCAGATGCGGATCTGGTTCCTGGAGCAGCTCGAGCCCGGGACCACGGCCTGGCACCTGCCGGAGGCGGCGCGCCTGCGCGGTCCCCTGGAGGTCGGCGCCCTGCGGCGGAGCCTGCACGAGGTGGTCCGCCGCCACGAGTCCCTGCGCACCACCTTCGACTCCCGGGCGGGCCAGCCGATCCAGGTCATCGCCCGCGAGCAGCGCCTCGACGTGCCGGTGGTGGACCTGGAGCGTCTGCCCCGGGAGGTCGGCGAGGGCGTGACCGAGCGGCTTGCCCTGTGCTCGGCCCGCCGGACCTTCGACCTGAAGGGGGGACCGCTGATCCGGACTCTCCTTCTCCGGATTGCGGCGGCGGAGCACGTCTTCCTGGTCAACATCCATCACCTGGTCTTCGACCGCTGGTCGATGGGGGTCTTCCTGGGCGAGATGGCGGCGCTCTACGCGGCCTTTTCCGCCGGCCGGCCTTCGCCCCTGCCGGAGCCCGCCGTCCAGTACGCGGATTTCGCCCACTGGCAACGGCAGCGGCTCCGAGGCGAGACCCTGGAGGGCCTGCTCGGCTACTGGCGCCGGCAGCTAGCCGGCGTCCCCGGGGCGTTGCCGCTGCCGACCGACCGGCCGCGCCCGCCGTTCCGGACCGAGACCGGGGCGCGCCGCCGCGTCGCGTTGTCCGCCGCCCTGACGAGCGCTCTCAGGAGGCTCTGCACCGAGCACGGCGTCACGCTCTTCATGGCGCTCCTGGCGGCCTGCGACGTGCTCCTCTGGCGTTTGACCGGCCGGCGCGACCTGTGCGTCGGCACCGTCATCGCCAACCGGGTCCGGCCCGAGCTGGAGAGCCTCATCGGCTATCTGCTCAACACCCTGGTGCTGCGCGCCGACCTCCGCGGCGATCCCGGCTTCGACGCGCTCCTCGAGCGGACGCGGCAGGCCGCGCTCGGCGCCTACGCGCACCAGGAGCTGCCTTTCGAGCGGCTGATCGCGGACCTGCGGCCCGAGCGCGAGCTCGCCTACGCGCCGTTCTTCCAGGTGATGTCGGTGGTGCAGAACACCCCCGCGCCCGGCATCGACCTGGCGGGGCTCGATGCCACGGTCCTCGACTACGGAGGGATCGCCGCGGCCAACTCCGACCTCGGCTTCTGGACGTGGGAGGAGGACGGTCGGCTCGCCGGGTACGTCGAGTACAACACGACTCTTTTCGACGCCGTCAGCGCGCTGCGGACCTTCGGCGAGCTGCGGACCCTGCTGGAGGCGGTCGTCCGCCGTCCGGAGCAGCGCATCTCCGAGCTGCCGGTGCTCCCCGCCGCGGCCCGCCACCAGCTCTTCGTGGAATGGAACGACGTGCCGGCGCCGCGCGCGGACGGCGCCGGCTTTTTCCACGAGCTGTTCGAGAGCCGGGTCGAGCGTGGCCCCGAGGCGACCGCCGTGGTGCTCGAGGAGACGGCGCTTTCCTACGGGGAGCTCAACGCCCGCGCCAACCGGCTGGCCCGCCTTCTGCGGCGGCTCGGCGTGGGCCCCGAGGTCCGCGTCGCCGTCTTCCTCGAGTACTCGTTGGAGATGGTGGTGGCCGTCCTCGGCGTGATGAAGTCCGGCGGCGCCTTCGTGCCGCTCGACGCCGCCCACGCGCGGCAGCGCCTCGTCGAGCTGGCCCAAGGGGCCGCGGTGGTGCTGACCCAGGAGAGCCTGGCGGACGACGTCCCCGGCGATCTCGCGGCGCACGTCGTCCTCCTGGACGCCGGGGAGCCTTCTCGGGAGGACGGCGAGAACCTCGCCCCCCTCGCCCGGCCGTCGAGCCTCGCCTACACGGTCTACACCTCGGGCACCACCGGCCGGCCCAAGGGGGTGATGATCAGCCACGCCTCGCTGATGAACATCGTCCACGGTCACCGCGTGGCCTACGGGCTGGACGAGAGCATGGCCCACCTGCAGATGGCCAGCTTCTCCTTCGACGTCTTCACCGGCGACCTGGCCCGCGCCCTGGGGACGGGGGGCAAGCTGGTGATGTGCCCGCGCGACCTCGTGCTCCTCCCCGGCGAGCTCCTCGCGTACGTGCGCCGGCACCGCGCGAACGCCGCGGAATTCGTGCCGGCGGTGCTGCGCGGCCTCGTGCGGCAGGCCGAGGACGCCGGGACCGGCCTCGACTTCATACGCCTCATCGCCGTCGCCTCCGACGTCTGGTACGTGCGGGAGTACGAGGAGCTTCGCCGGCGGCTCGCCCCCCGCGCCCGGGTCAGCGGCACCTACGGCGTCACCGAGGTCAACATCGACTCGACGACCTTCCAGAGCGCCTTCCGCGACGCCGCGACGAGCCTGCCGCTCGACGCCTACGTGCCAGCCGGCCGGCCCTTCGCCGGCAATCCGCTCTACCTCCTGGACCGCCAGGGACTCGCCGTCCCGCCCGGGGCCGTGGGGGAGATGTGCATCGGCGGCGCCGGGGTGGCGCGGGGCTATTACGGGCAGCCGGCGGCGACGGCGCGGAAGTTCGTCCCTGACGCTCTGGGCGACGTGCCCGGAGCGCGGATCTACCGCACCGGCGACCGGGTGCGCTCCCTGCACGACGGCAACGTCGATTTCCTGGGCCGGGTCGACTTCCAGGTGAAGATCCGCGGCTTCCGCATCGAGCCCGGCGAGATCGAGGCGAGCCTTGACGAGCACCCGGACGTGGCCCAGGCCGTGGTGATCGCGCGCGAGGACGTGCCCGGCAACCGCTACCTCGCGGCCTACGTGGTCGCCCGTCCTTCCGCGGCCCGCCCTCCCGAGGCGGGCGAGCTGCGCCGGTTCCTCAAGGAGCGGCTGCCCGACTACATGGTCCCCGCCGTCTTCATCAGCCTTGACGCCCTGCCTTTGAATGAGAACAACAAGGTCGACCGGCGCCGGCTGCCGGCGCCCGCGGGGGCGGAGACGGGGGCGACGGAGCCCACCGCTCCCCGGACGGACATCGAAGAAGCGCTCGCGGAGATCTTCCAACAGGTCACCGGCGCCCCGCGGGTGGGCGTCGGCGACGATTTCTTCGCCCTCGGCGGGCACTCGCTGCTGGCGACGCAGGTGATCTCCCGGGTGCGGGAGACCTTCGAGGTGGAGCTGCCCCTGCGCACGTTCTTCGAGCTGCCGACCGTCGCGGAGCTGGGCCTGTGGATCGAAGAAGCGTTGATCGCCCGGGTGGAGGCGCTCAGCGAGCAGGAGATCGAGGCGCTCTTATGAGGACCGTCGTCGAATCCGCGGAGCCGGCCGTCGAGGTCGGGCGCGGCGAGCCGGCCGTGAGCGCGACGTTGCCGGGGCTCTTCGAGTCCCAGGCCGCGCGCGGCGCGGAAGCGGTGGCTCTGGTTTGGGGGCGCCGCCGCCTCACCTACGGCGAGCTCGACCGGCGCGCCCGCGAGCTCGCGGGCTACTTGCGGGCGAAGGGGGTCGGTCCCGAGACGCGGGTGGCCGTCTGCCTGGAGCGTTCGCCGGCGGTGGTGACGGCGATCCTCGCGGTGCTCAAGGCCGGAGGCGCCTACGTGCCGCTCGATCCGGCCTATCCGAGCGAGCGCGGCGCGTCGATCGTCGACGACGCGGCTCCGGCCGTCGTGCTGACCCGCACCGGGCTGGCGAGGACCTTGCCGGCCACGGCGGCGTCGGTGGTGTGCGTGGACCGCGATGCCGCCGCGATCGCCGGGGCCGGCGCCCCCGGCCCCGGGCCGTCGCCCGGCAATCTGGCGTACCTCATCTACACCTCCGGCTCCACCGGCCGGCCCAAGGGCGTGGCGATCGAGCACCGCAACGCCGTCAACCTCGTGCTGTGGGCGACGAGGGCTTTCGCGGCCGGCGAGCTCGCCGGCATCCTGGCGGGGACGTCGATCAACTTCGACCTCTCGGTCTTCGAGCTCTTCGTCCCGCTCGCCGTGGGCGGCAAGGTGATCCTCGCCGACACCGCGCTCGACCTCCCCCGTATCCCCGCCGCTTCCGAGGTGACCTTCGTCAACACCGTGCCTTCGGTCTGTGCCGAGCTGGTGCGTTCGTCGCCGCTGCCGGAGTCGGTGCGCACGTTGGGCCTGGCAGGCGAGCCCCTGCGCCGCGAGCTGGTGAAACGGATCGCCGCGCGCAGCCGCGGCGCGCGGGTCGTCAATCTCTATGCTCCGTCGGAGACCACGACGTACTCGACGGCGGCGCAGATCGCCGGAGACGGGGAGGACGAGCCGGCGATCGGCCGGCCGATCGCCGGCACCAGCGCCCGTGTGCTGGATCCGAAGCTGCGGCCGGTGGACTCCGGCGCTACGGGTGAGCTCTACCTGGGCGGAGCCGGCGTGGCGCGCGGCTACCTCAACCGGCCGGGACGGACCGCGGCGGCGTTCCTGCCCGATCCGTTCGCGGACGGCGCGGGCACCCGTCTCTACCGCACCGGCGACCTGGTCCGCCAGCGGCCGGACGGCCAGCTCCACTTCGTCGGCCGGGCCGACCAACAGGTCAAGGTCCACGGTTTCCGCATCGAGCTCGGGGAGGTCGAGGCGGCGCTCGACCGCCATCCGGCGGTGCGGGCGGCGGCGGTCGCCGCCCGCGAGGACGAAGCCGGCGACCGCTATCTGGCGGCCTACGTGGTGCCCGAGCCGCCGGCCTCCCCCACGGTGGGCGAGCTGCGCGAATTCCTCGCTCCGATCCTGCCCGCGTACATGATGCCGCGGGCCTTCGTCCTCCTGGAGGCGCTGCCGTTGACCGCCAGCGGCAAGGTCGACCGGCGGGCGTTGCCGGCGCCCGCGCGGGTGCGGCCGGCGACCGCCGCCTTCGTGGCCCCGCTGGGGCCGGTGGAGACCGCGGTGGCCGCGATCTGGGCGGAGGTGCTGGGGTGCGGGCCGGTCGGCGCCCACGACAACTTCTTCGACCTCGGCGGCGACTCCTTGACCGCTTCCCGGGTGTTGACCCGGCTGCGCAGCGTCCTCGGGGTGGAGCTGTCGCCGTCGGCGCCGTTCAGGGAGCCGACCCTGGCCGGCCTGGCCGCGGCGGTGGCGGCGGCGCGGCGGGCACGGATCGTCGCGCTGGCAGCGAGTGAGTACCCCGGCGAGGACGAGACGGCCGCGTCCTTGGGCCAGGAGAACGTCTATTTCCTCGACCGCTGGCGGCCCGGCACCCCGACCTACAACGTGCCCCTCGCCCTGGACCTCAGCGGCCCCGTGGACGTGGGTGCCCTGGCGGCCAGCCTCGACGAGATCGAGCGCCGCCACGAGACGTTGCGCGCCACCTTCACCGCGGTGGACGGCCTTCCCCGTCTGCGCGTGGCGCCTCCGCGGGGATTGCCGCTCACCGTCTTCGACCTTCGCGGGCTGCCGCCGGCGGCGCGCCGCCCGGAGAGTGAGCGGCGGCTCGCGCACGAGGCGCGCCGGCCCATCGACCTTGCCGCCGGCCCGCTCGCGCGCGCCCACTTGGCGCGGCTCGACGACGGCGAGAGCGTCCTGCTGCTGGCGATGCACCACATCGTCACCGACGACTGGTCGCATCAGGTGTTGCTCCGAGAGCTCTCGGCCCTGTACCAGGCATGCCGCGCCACCGACGGCAGGCGGGGCCCAGTCGCCTCGCCCTTGGCCAGGCTCCCCTTCACCTACCGCGACTTCGTGGCCTGGCAGCGCCGTCACCTCAGCGCCGAGGCGATCCAGGAGCTCCTGGGCTGGTGGCGGCCGCGGTTGCAGGACGCGCCGGCAAGCCTCGAGCTGCCGGCGGACCGGCCGCGGCCGGCGCAATGGAGCTCGCGGGGGGCGCGGTGCTCGCTCGATCTGCCGCCGTCTCTCGCCGCCCGGGTGGAGGCGCTGGGCCGCCGGCACGGGGCGACCACCTTCATGGTCTTGCTCGCCGTCTTCGCCGCCTGGCTCTTCCGTCACACCGGGCAGCGGGACGTGGTCGTCGGCACGCCGATCGCCAACCGTACCCGCAGGGAGATCGAGGACCTGATCGGCTACTTTCTGAATTCCCTGGTCCTGCGGATCGACCTTGCCGGCGACCCGCCCTTCGCGCGATGGATAGCCCGCGTGCGGGAGGTCTGTCTGGACGCCTTCGCCCACGGAGACATGCCTTTTCACCGCCTGGTGGAAGCGCTGCGGCCCGAGGCCGCGGAGACCCAAGCACCGTTCTTCCAGACGTTGATCGTGTGGCAGAACGAGCGGCCGCCGGCGCTGGCCCCCGACGTCGGCCTGACCATGCACGAGCTCGACACCGGCACGGCGAAGTTCGACCTCACGCTCTTCCTCCGGGGTTTCGGGGAAGGACTGACCGTGACGGCGGAATACAACGCCGATCTCTTCGACGCCTCCACCGTCCGCCGGATGATGAGGCGCTTTCAGATCCTGCTCGAGGCCGTGACGACCGATCCGGACCAACGGCTCTCGTCGACGGCGCTCCTCAGCGACGCAGAGACGCAGCAGCTCCTCCGGGAATGGAACGACACCGAGGCGTCCTATCCCCGCGAGGCGTCGCTCCAGGAGCTCTTCGAGGCCCGGGCCGCGGCGACGCCCGAAGCCGTGGCGGTGACCTTCGGCACGGCGCACCTGAGCTACCGCGAGCTCGACCGGCAAGCCTGCGCGCTGGCGCGCAGGCTGCGCGAGCACGGGATCGACGCGGAGGCCTGCGTCGGCCTGTGCGCCGAGCGGTCGGCGGAGCTGGTGGTGGGGATGCTCGGCATCCTCAAGGCCGGCGGCGCCTACGTCCCCCTGGATCCGGGCCTTCCCGACGCACGGCTGGCGCTCATGGCAATGGACCTTCGCATGCCCGCGGTCGTGGCCCAGGCGCGGTTTGCCGAGGGCCTGGCGCCGGTGGCGAAGGTGATCCCGCTCGCGGCCTCCCGCGGCCTCGGCGAGGAGACGCCGCCCTCCGTGGTCACAGCCGACAACCTGGCTTACGTCATGTTCACTTCGGGCTCCACCGGCCGCCCCAAAGGGGTCGCCGTCTCCCACCGTGGCGTGATCCGGCTGGTCCGCGACACGGGCACCATCGAGCTGGACCCGCCCCCGGTCTTCGCGCACCTCGCTCCGATCTCCTTTGACGCCGCGACGCTGGAAGTCTGGGGGGCGCTCGTCAACGGCGGCCGACTGGTGGTCTTTCCTCCTCACGCGCCGTCGCTGCAAGAGCTGCGCGAGACCATGGAGCGCCACCGGGTGACGACCCTGTTCCTCACCTCGGGCCTGTTCCACGAGCTGGCCGCCGACGGCCTGACCGGCCTGGGCGGGCTGCGTCAGCTCCTGACCGGGGGCGACGTGGTCTCGGCTCGCCACGCGCGGAAGGCCCTGCGGGAGCTCGTCGGGTGCACGGTGACCAACGCCTACGGACCCACCGAGAACACCACGTTCACCTCCTGCCACCTCATGAAGGACTCGGGCGCGGCAGGCGGCCCGCTGCCGATCGGCCGGCCCATCGCCAACACCCGGGTCCACGTGGTGGGCGACCGGTTGCGGCCGGTGGGCGCCGGCGTCGCCGGCGAGCTCTGCACCGGAGGCGATGGCCTGGCGCGCGGCTATGCGAACCGCCCGGCCCTCACGGCGCGGAGCTTCGTGCCCGACCCGCTGAGCGGTATCTCCGGGGGCCGGCTGTACCGCACCGGGGACCAGGCGCGGTGGCTGGCGGACGGCCGTCTCGACTTCCTGGGGCGGGTGGACCAGCAGGTGAAGCTGCGCGGATTCCGCATCGAGCTGGGCGAGATCGAAGCCGCCCTCGAAGCCCATCCGGCGGTGAGTCAGGCGGTCGTCGTGGCCACGAAGAACGGCGCGCGGAAGCTGGCGGCCTACGTGGTCGCGGCCCCGGCGAGGCTCCCGCGTATCGCCGCTCTCCGCGAGCACCTCGGCCGCCTCCTGCCCGCGTACATGATCCCGGCCTCGTTCACGGTGCTCGACGCCCTGCCGCTGACGCCGAACGGCAAGGTCGATCGGGCCGCGCTGGACCGTCTCGCGCGGAGGGAAGAGGCTGAGACGACCAGGGGCTTCGTGGCGCCGCGCACCTCGACGGAGAAGACCCTGGCGGCGATCTGGGCCGACGTCGTGGGCCTCGAGCGCGTGGGGGCGATGGACGACTTCTTCCGCCTCGGGGGCAATTCCCTGCTCGCGCTGCGCCTCGTTTCCCGGGTGCGCCTCAGCTTCCAGGTCGAGCTTTCGCCGCAGGACGTCTTCAACCAGCCTACCGTGACCGCGTTGGCGCGGCGCGTCGAGGCGTTGCGGCGGGAGGCGAAGGGGCTCGAGGTGCCGCCGCCGGAGCCGGTGCCGCGAGCCGCGGGCACGGAGCTCCCGCTCTCCTTCGCCGAGCAGCGGATGTGGCTCCTCGACCGCTACCATCCGGGGGACCCGAGCTACAACGTCTTCGCCGCGATCCGTCTGCGCGGCGAGCTCGACGACGCGGCGCTCGAGCGCGGCCTCGCGGAGATCGTGCGCCGCCACGAGAGCTTGCGGACCGTCTTCCCCGCGGCCGCCGGCCAGCCGTTGCGGCGAATCCTGCCGCCGCGGGAGCTCACGCTGCAGCGGACGAGCCTCGGCGGGGAGGGCGGCGGCGCCGTGGAGCGCCTGCTGGCCGGCGAGCTCGAGCGGCCCTTCGACCTCGCCGCCGGACCTTTGCTGCGCGCCGGCCTGGTGCGTCGGGCCGCGGAGGATCACGTCTTCTGGCTGTCGGTGCACCATATCGTCTCCGACGGCTGGTCGATGGGCGTTCTCATGAGCGAGCTGGCCGCGCTCTACAACGCCTTTCGCCGCGGCGGGCCTTCGCCGCTGCCCGAGCTGCCGCTCGCCTACGCCGACTTCGCCTGCTGGCAGCGGCGCTGGCTCTCGGGCGAGGCGCTGGGTGCACACCTGGACTACTGGCGGCGGCAGCTCGGCGAGAATCCCCCGCCCCTGGCCCTGCCCACGGACCGGCCGCGCCCGGCGACCCCGAGCGCCGCCGGAGCCCGCCGGTCCTTCGAGCTGTCGGCGGAGCTGCGGGCGGCGCTGGAGGCCCTCGGCCGCCAGGAGAGGACGACGCCCCACGTCACTTTCCTGGCGGCGTTCCAGACCCTCCTGTCGCGCTATTCGGGTCAGGAGACCTTCCTCTTGGGCACGCCCGTCGCCGGACGCAACCGCGCCGAGGTCGAAGACCTGATCGGGCTTTTCGTCAACACCCTGGTCCTCCGCGCCGACCTGACCGGCGATCCCGATTTCCGTGCGCTGCTGGCCCGCGTACGCCAGGTGACGCTGGAAGCCTACGACCACCAGGACGCCCCGTTCGACAAGGTCGTCGAAGCGCTGCAGAAGAAGCGCGACCCGAGCCGTCATCCGCTGTTCCAGGTGCTCTTCGACTACCAGGACGCCTCGCTCGCGGAGCTGCGGCTCGAGGGCCAGGAAGTGAGCCTCGTGCCCACGGATTCGACGACGGCGAAATTCGAGCTGACCCTGGGGATGGGCGTCGTCGAGGGGACGCTGATCGGCGTCGTGGAATACGCGACCGACCTCTTCGAGGCGGCGACGATCGACCGCATGATCGGCTATTACAAGGAGCTCCTGGAAGAGGTCGCCGCGGCGCCCGGCCGGCCGCTCTCGGAGCTGACGGCCTTGAAACGGGTGGCTCGGGATCCCCTGCTCGCCGCCGCGAAGAGCGGGGCGGAGACCGCGGCGGACGCCCGCGGCGCGGTCACCAAGCGCCAGGAGGAAGTCTCGCGGCGCCGCGCCGGCCTGTCGGCCGCGCAGAGGGCGCTGCTCGACAAGTGGACGAAGCGCAAGGCCGCGGCGCCGTCTCTGCCGCGGCGGCCGGCCGACGCGCCCGCCGAGCTCTCCTTCGCCCAGCAGCGGCTGTGGTTCATCGATCAACTGGACCCCGGCTCGCCGCGCTACAACATCCCCCTGGCCGTGCGCCTCGGCGGACGGCTGTCGGTCGCGGCTCTGGAGCGCAGCCTGAACGCGATCGTGGGCCGTCACGAGACGCTGCGCACCACGTTCAGCGCCGTCGAAGGGCGGCCCTTCCAGGTGATCGCCCCTGCGTACGCGTTGCCGCTGCCGTGGGTGGACCTGCGGCCGTTGCCGGCGGCCGCGGGCCAGGGCGAGGCGCTGCGGCTGATCGGAGAGGAGGCGCGACGCCCCTTCGACCTCGAGCGCGGGCCGGTGGTCCGTGCCCTGCTGCTGCGGCTCGGCGACGACGAGCACGCGCTGCTCGTGACCTTCCACCACGTCTGCTCCGACGCCTGGTCGACGGGCATCTTCGTCCGCGAGACCCAGGCCCTCTACCGGGCGTTCGCCGCCGGCGAGCCCGCCGCTCTCGCCGAGCTGCCGATCCAGTACGCCGATTTCGCCTACTGGCAGCGGCGTCACCTCGCCGGCGAGACCCTGGAGTCGCTGCTCGAATACTGGCGCCGGCACCTCGCCGGCTCGCCCGTGGCCCTGGAGCTTCCCACCGACCGGCGGCGGCCGGCGCAGCCGAGCTCCCGTGGGGCCAACCACTACTTCGTGCTCCCGGACCGGCTGGCCGCCGGTCTCGAGGCGTTGGCCCGGCAGCGGCGGGCGACCCTCTTCATGACCGTGCTGGCGGCCTTCGTGATCCTCCTTTACCGGCACAGCGGTCAGCGGGACGTCGTGGTGGGCTCGCCGATCGCCGGCCGCAACCGTTCCGAGCTCGAAGGCCTGATCGGCTTCTTCGTCAACACCCTGGCGCTGCGCATCGACCTGTCGGCCCCGGCCGGCGGCCGCGTCTCCGCGCTGGCGGCCCTCGACCGGACCCGGGAGGTGGCGCTGGGCGCCTTCGCCCACCAGGAGCTGCCCTTCGAGAAGCTGCTCGAGGAGCTGCAGCCGGAACGTAGCCGCGGACAGACGCCGCTGTTCCAGGTGGTCTTCGCCCTCGAGAACGTCCCGGCCGAGGTCGTGGAGCCGGCCGACCTCGGAGTCGCGGACCTGCGCCTCGAGCCGGTCGAGACCGACAGCGGCACGGCCAAGTTCGACCTGACCCTGATCATGAGGCGCGAGCCCCGGGGGCTGGCCGGCAGCTTCGAGTACGCCTGCGACCTCTTCGACGGCGCCACCGTCGCGCGCCTGACGCGGCACTTCGCCGCGCTCGTGGATTCCATGGTGGCGCATCCGGAGGGCCGGATCGACGGGCTCGAGCTGATGACGGCGGCCGAGCGGCACCAGCTCCTCCGCGAGTGGACGGCCACCTCCACCCCCTATCCCCGCCAGGCGGCGATCCACGAGCTCTTCGAGCTCCAGGCCCGGCGCACGCCCGACTCCGTGGCGCTGGTCGCGGAGGGGACGCCGCGGCAGCTCTCCTACGGCGAGCTCGACCGGCGGGCCAACCGACTCGCCCACCGGCTTCTCCGGCTGGGGCTGGAACCGGAGGGGCTGGTGGCGCTCGCCGTCGAGCGCTCGCCGGAGATGGTGGTGGGAATCCTCGCCGTGCTCAAGGCCGGCGGCGCCTACTTGCCCCTGGACCTCGGGTCGCCGCCGGAGCGCCTCGCCGCGCAGATCGAAGAGGCGCGCACGCCGGTGGTCCTCACCGAGGCGGCCGTGGCCGGCGCGCTGCCGCAAGCCGCGCCGCTGCTGCGCCTGGATGAGGACTGGGAGAGGCTCGCCGGCGAGCCCGACGCGAGCCCGGGCGTGACGGCGGCGGCCGAGCGCCTGTGTTACGTGATGGTCACCTCGGGGACCACCGGCCGGCCCAAGGGGGTCGCGGTGCCGCATCGGGCGGTGGTCCGCCTGGTGCGCGAGAGCGACTACGCCTGCCTGACGGACCGCGAGGTCTTTCTGGCGCTCGCCCCCGTCTCCTTCGACGCCTCGACGTTGGAGCTCTGGGGACCGCTCGTCAACGGTGGCCGGCTCGTGCTCCACTCGGGCCGTCTGGCGGCGCCGGAGGAGATCGGGGAGACGCTGGCGCGCCACCGCGTCAGCACGTTGTGGCTCACCGCCGGGCTGTTCCACCAGATGGTCGAGGCGCGGCCCGCGAGCCTGGCGCCGCTCTCCCAGCTCCTGGCCGGCGGCGACGTCCTTTCTCCCGCCCACGTGCGCAAGGTCCTCGGCGAGCTGGAGGGCACGCTCGTCAACGGCTACGGTCCGACCGAGAACACGACCTTCACCTGCTGCTACCGGATGCGGCCGGCGCAGACTGTGACGTCTCCGGTGCCCATCGGCCGGCCGATCGCCGACAGTTGGATCCGGATGCTCGACCGGCGGCTGGAGCCGGTGCCCATCGGCGTCGCCGGGATGCTCTACGCCGGCGGCGACGGTCTGGCCCGGGGCTATTTCGAGCGGCCCGCGCGCACGGCCGAGACTTTCGTCCCCGATCCTCGCGGCGCCGCCCCCGGCGGCCGGCTCTACCGCACGGGCGACCTCGCCCGCCACCTCCCGGACGGCAACGCGGAGTTCCTGGGCCGCCGCGACACCCAGGTCAAGGTGCGCGGCTTCCGCATCGAGCTCGGCGAGATCGAGGCGGTCCTCGGCCGGCATCCCGCGGTGGCCTCGGCCGCGGTGGTCGCGCGAGAGGACGTCGCGGGCGACAGGCAGCCGGGAGACAGGCGGCTGGTTGCGTACGTGGTCGCCGGCGACGGCGAAGCCGAGCCCGGCGAGCTGCGCGATTTCCTCAAGAAGACGTTGCCCGAATACATGGTGCCCGCCCTCTTCGTCCGGCTCGACGCCCTGCCCCTGAACGCCAACGGCAAGGTGGACCGTCGGGCCCTGCCCGCTCCCGGCGGTGAGCGGCCGGCGCCGGAGGCCTCCTTCGTGGCGCCCCGCGACGCCGTGGAGGAAGTGCTGGCGGGGATCTGGAGCGAGGCCTTGGGGCTCGACCGCGTCGGCGTCGAGGACGACTTCTTCGAGCTCGGCGGGCACTCGCTGCTGGCCACCCAGCTCATCTCGCGCATCCGCAAGGCCTTCCGCGTCGAGCTGCCGCTCGCCGCCCTCTTCGAGGCGACCACGGTGGCGGCGATGGCGCGGCTGCTGGCCGCGAGCGAGCCGCGTCCGGGGCAGACGGAGAAGATCGCCCGCGCCTTGCTCAAGGTCCGCGCCATGTCGGCCGAGGACGTGCGTCAGGCCCTGGCGCGCAAGCGACAGGAGGTGGGCGCGCATGGCTGAGCCGCGATTCGCCGAAGAGGCGGAAGTCGGCCTGTCCGCCGAACAGCTCGAGCTCCTCGACCTGATGCTGGCGGAGGAGGAGGTCGACGAGTCGCGGGCCGAGTCCGTCCCGCGCCGGGCGGACCGCGCCGAGCTGCCGCTCTCCTTCGCCCAGGAGCGGATGTGGTTCCTCGATCAGCTCGAGCCGGGCAGCGCCGCCTACAACGTCCCCTCCGCCGTGCGCCTCAGCGGCCGTCTCGACGTCTCCGCCCTCCTCCGTGGCCTGGCCGAGGTCGCGCGCCGTCACGAGAGCCTGCGGGTGTGCTTCGCCGGCGTCGCCGGCCGTCCGGTGCTGCGCCGGCTCGCGACCCTCGCCGTGGCCTTGCCGCGGATCGACCTGCGGCGGCTGCCACCGTCGCCGCGGGAGGCCGAGGTGCGGCGCCGGGTGAGCGTGGAGGCCCGGACGCCCTTCGACATCGGGCGCGGACCCCTGTGGCGAGCCGCCCTGGTGGAGCTCGGCGGCGACGAGCGCCTGCTGCTGCTTACCCTGCACCACGTCGTCTCCGACGGCTGGTCGATGGAGGTCCTGATCCGCGAGCTGGCGGCGCTGTACCGGGCCTTCGCCGGCGGCCGGGGCTCGCCGCTGCCGGAGCCGCCGATCCAGTACGCGGACTTCGCCGCCTGGCAGCGCCGGTGGCTGACCGGGGAGGTGCTGGAAACTCAGCTCGCTTTCTGGAAGGAGCAGCTCGCGGGCGCCCCCACGACCCTCGAGCTGCCCGGCGACCGTCCCCGCCCCGCGTTGCAGAGCTTTCGCGGCGCGGTGCGGCGCTTCGCGTGCTCCGCCGCGGTCTCCGCGGCTCTCGCGGCCCTCGGACGGCGGCAGGGGGCGAGCCTCTTCATGACGCTGCTGGCGGCCTTCCAGAGCCTCCTCGGCCGCCTCTCCGGCAGCCGCGACTTCCTGCTCGGCACGCCGATCGCCAACCGCAACCGGCCCGAGATCGAGGGCCTGATCGGGTTCTTCGTCAACACCCTGGTGGTGCGCGCCTCGCCGCGGGAAGGACTCACCTTCCGCCGGCTCCTGGAGCAGGTGCGCGCGCGGACCCTGGCCGCCTACGCCCACCAGGACCTGCCCTTCGAGCGTCTGGTGGAGGTGCTCCATCCGGCCCGCGACCAGAGCCGCACGCCGCTGTTCCAGGTGATGTTCGTGCTCAACAGCTCGCGCTTCGCGGAGCTGGAGCTGCCGGGCTTGACCCTGACGCCCGTCGAGCTCGACACCGGCACCGCCAAGTTCGACCTGCTGCTGAGCATGTCGGAGAGCCGGGGCGAGCCGCTCACGGGCTCGCTGGAGTTCGCCACGGACCTCTTCGACCGCGCCACGATCGCGCGGTTCGTGACGCACTTCCAGACCCTGCTCGCCGGCGTCGCGGCGGCGCCCGACTCGCCCCTCGAGGCGCTGCCGCTGTTGACGCCGGGCGAGCGGTTCCAATTGCTCGTGGAGTGGAACGACACCGGCCGCGAGGCCGCCAGGCACTGTCTCCACGAGCTGGTGGCGGCGCAGGCGGCGCGGACCCCCGAGGCGGTGGCGGTTGACTGCGGCGGCGCCTGCCTGAGCTATCGCGAGCTCGTCGAGCGCGCCGGACGGCTCGGCGGGCGGTTGCGCAGCCTCGGGGTCGGGCCGGACGCGCGGGTGGGCGTGTGCTGCGAGCGCTCGCCGGAGATCGTGACGGGCCTGCTGGGCGTCCTCATGGCCGGCGGCGCCTACGTGCCGCTCGATCCGGAGTATCCGGCGCAGCGGCTGGCCTTCATGCTCGAGGACGCCGCCGTGGAGGTGCTGCTGACTCAGGAGCGCCTGCGCGACCGTCTCCCGGTGCTCTCCCGCGTTTCTCGGGTGCTGTGCCTCGATACGGTGGGGGAGGAGGGGACGCTGGCGCGTCCCTGCCCCTACGGCGGCGGGGAGTCGGCGGGGGATCCGGACGCGCTCGCCTACGTGATCTACACTTCGGGCTCCACCGGGCGTCCGAAGGGGGTGGCCATCGCCCACCGCAGCGCCGCGGCCTTGCTCGCGTGGGCCGGCCGGGTCTACCCCGGCGAGCGGCTGCGCCACGTGCTGGCCTCCACGTCGATCTGCTTCGACCTCTCGATCTTCGAGCTCTTCCTGCCTCTGAGCCGCGGCGGCCGGGTAGTGCTAGCCGACAACGCCCTCTCCCTTTCCTCCATGCCGCAAGCCGCGCGAGTCACGCTGATCAACACCGTGCCCTCGGCGATGGCGGAGTTGGTGCGACTCGGCGCCGTGCCGCGCTCCTCCGGCGTCGTCAACCTGGCGGGGGAGCCGCTGCGCCGGCAGCTCGCCGACGCGATCTACGGCACCGGCGTCGAGGAGGTGTGGAACCTCTATGGCCCGTCGGAGGACACCACCTACTCGACCTTCACCCGCGTCGACCGCGACGGCGGGCGCGAGCCTCACGTCGGCCGGCCGGTCGGCGGCTCGCGGCTCTATGTGCTCGACCGCGCCCTGCGGCCGGTGCCGGTCGGCGTGGTTGGGGAGCTCCACATGGCCGGCCAGGGGCTGGCCCGCGGCTATCTCGACCGGCCGGGGCTGACCGCGGAGAGGTTCCTGCCCGACGCCGCCGCGACGGAGCCCGGCGGGCGCGCCTACCGCACCGGGGATCTGGCCCGCTTCCTGCCGGACGGCAACGTGGGCTTCCTCGGCCGCATCGACCACCAGGTGAAGGTCCGCGGTTTCCGCATCGAGCTGGGGGAGGTGGAGGCCGTGCTCGGCCGGCATCCGGCGGTGCGCGACGCCGCCGTCCTGGCGCTCGCGGACGCCGCCGGCGGCCCGCGGCTGGTGGCCTACGTCGTCCTCGAAGGCGACGGAGGGGCACTCCGGGGCTTTCTCCGCGAAAGGCTGCCCGAATACATGGTGCCGGCGACGATCGTCGAGCTGGAGGAGATGCCGCTCACCCCCAACCGCAAGGTCGACCGGGCGGCGCTCGCCCGGCAGACCCCGGCCTCGGTCTCCGCGGCCGCGTTCGTGGCTCCCCGCACCGCGGTCGAGGAGGTGCTGGCCGGGATCTGGGCGGAGGTCCTCGGCGCCCGGGACGTCCCGCGGATCGGAGCCGACGACGACTTCTTCGACGTCGGCGGCCACTCGCTGCTGGCGACCCGGGTGCTCGCCCGGGTGCGCGACGCGTTCGGCGTCGAGCTGCCGGTCCACCGGCTCTTCGCCGCCCCCAGGCTGTCGGAGCTGGCGGCCGCCGTGGAGGAGGCCCGGCGCTCGACGCCGCGGCCGGCCGCGCCGCGGCTGGCGCGCGTGGAGCGGGAAGGCCCGATGCCTCTCTCCTTCGCCCAGCAAAGGCTCTGGTTCCTCGCCCAACTCGAGCCTGACAACCCGGAATACAACATGCCGATGGCCCTGGCCGTCGGGGGTCACCTCGAGGTAGCCGCCCTGCGGCGGGCGCTCGACGCCTTGGCCCGGCGCCACGAGACCCTGCGGACCCGCTTCGCCGAGGTCGAGGGGAGTCCCGTCCAGATCGTCGACGCGGAGCCGGCCGTGCGGCTGCTCACCGTCGACCTGCGGCGGCTGCCGGCGCAGCGGCGGGAGGCCGAGACCGCGCGGCTGACCGCGGCGGAGGCCCGGCGGCCCTTCGACCTGGCCCGCGGCCCGCTCTTCCGCGTCCACCTGCTGGCGCTCGGGACGGGCGAGCACGTGCTCCTCTTCAACCAGCACCACGTCGTCTCCGACGGCTGGTCCGCCGGGATCTTCGTCCGCGAGATGGGGGCCTTCTACCAGGCCTTCGCCGCCGGCCGCGACCCCGGGCTCGCCGAGCTGCCCGTCCAGTACGCCGACTTCGCCTGCTGGCAGCGGCAGTGGCTGCGCGGGGAGGTGCTGGAGAGCCAGCTCGCCTACTGGCGGCGGCAGCTCGCCGACCTCCCGGCCGCCCTCGACCTGCCCACCGACCGGCCGCGTCCGGCGGTGCGCGCGGCGCGCGGCGCGCAGCGGCCGGTGGCCCTGCCGCCGGAGCTCGCGCGCTCCCTCGAGGCCCTAAGCCGCGAGCACGGGGCCACGCTTTTCATGGCCCTGCTCGCCGCCTTCGCGACGCTCCTCTACCGCTACAGCGGGCAGCGGGACCTGGCCGTGGGATCGCCCATCGCCGGCCGCCGCTGGGCCGAGGTCGAAGGGCTCATCGGCTTCTTCGTCAATACCCTGGTGCTGCGCGCCGACCTGGCGGGGGACCCCCCGTTTCGCGAGCTGCTGGGACGCGTGCGGGAGACGGCGCTGGCGGCTTATGCCCACCAGGACGTGCCGTTCGAGCAGCTCGTCGAGGAGCTCGAGCCGCGGCGCGATCGCGGCCGCACGCCCCTGTTCCAGGTGGCGCTGGCGCTGCAGAACGCGCCGATGGCGCCGCTCGAGCTGCCGGAGCTGACCCTGAGCCCCTTGCCGGCCGACAGCGGCACGGCGAAGTTCGACCTCACCCTGAGCCTGACGCCCGAGCTCGAAGGCTTCGTCGAATACGACACGGACCTCTGGGACGCGACGACCGTCGACCGTTTGGCGGCTCACCTCCGGGTCCTGCTCGAGGCCGCGGCGGCGTGCCCGCTGGCGCCGATCTCGACCCTGGGCCTGACGTCGCCGGCCGAGCGCCATCAGCTCCTCACCGAATGGAACGACACCGAGAGCGGCTACCCGCGCGACGCCTGCGTCCACGACGTTTTCGCCGGGCAGGCGCGGCGCCGGCCCGACGCCGTGGCCCTGGTCTGCGGCGCGGCGGCCCTGACCTACCGCGAGCTCGATCGGCGGGCCGACGCCCTCGCCCACGACCTGCGCCGCCGGGGCGTCGGGCCGGAGACGCTGGTGCCGCTCGTCATGGAGCGCTGCCCCGAGCTGGTGATCGGCATCCTCGGCGTCCTCAAGGCCGGCGCGGCGTATCTTCCGCTCGATCCGAGCTACCCGCGGCGACGCCTCGAGCTGCTGATCGCCGAGAGCCGCTCGCCCGTGGTGCTGGACCGGGAGACGGTGGGGCATGAACGGACGAACGACGATTCCGGCGTGACGTCGCGGCCCGAGGGCCTCTGCTACGTGATGTACACCTCCGGGACCACCGGCGTGCCGAAAGGCGTCGCCGTGCCCCACCGGGCGGTGCTGCGGCTGGTGCGGGAAGCCGGCTTCGCCGACCTCGGCGAGCGCCAGACCTTCCTGCAGCTCGCCTCGGTCTCCTTCGACGCCGCCACCCTGGAGATCTGGGGCCCCCTCGCCAACGGCGGCAAGCTGGTGCTCTTCGACGGCCGTGCGCCGTCGCTCGAGGAGCTGGCCGCGTGCCTGGTCCGCGAGCGGGTGACCACGCTGTGGCTCACCGCCGGGCTCTTCCACCAGATGGTGGAAGCAAACCTCGCGGGGCTGGCGCCGCTTCACCAGCTCCTGGCGGGCGGCGACGTGCTCTCGCCCTCCCACGTCCGCCGCCTCCTCAGCGAGCTGCCGGGCTGCCGGCTGGTCAACGGCTACGGGCCGACCGAGAACACCACCTTCACCTGCTGCGCCCCGCTCGCCGGGCCGGCGCCGGCGGCCGCGTCGGTGCCGATCGGCCGCCCGATCGCCGCCTCCCGCGTCCGCCTCCTCGACGGCGGGCTCAGGCCGGTGCCCGCCGGCGTCGCCGGCATGCTCCACACGGGCGGCGACGGCCTGGCGCGCGGCTACTTCGCGCGGCCCGCGCTCACGGCCGCGGCCTTCATACCCGACCCGCTGAGCCGCGCGCCCGGCGAGCGCCTCTACCGCACCGGGGACCTCGCCCGCCACCTCGCCGACGGCAGAGTGGCATTCCTCGGCCGGCGCGACGCGCAGGTGAAGGTCCGCGGCTTCCGCATCGAGCCGGGCGAGATCGAGGCGGCCCTCGCCCGCCACCCGGCGGTGGCCCAGGCCGTGGTGCTGGCGCGCGACGCCGCCGACGGCAAGCAGCTCGTGGCCTTCCTCGTCGCCGCGGGCGCGCCGCCGGACACGGCCGAGCTGCGCCGGCACCTCGAGGAGACGCTGCCCCGTTACATGGTGCCCGCCGCCGTCGTCGTCCTCGACGCCTTCCCCCTGACCCCCAACGGCAAGGTCGACCGGGCAGCCCTCGGCCGTCACGCCCTGCCGGACGCCGGCGCGCGGGCCTCCGCCGCGCCCCGCACCCCGGCCGAGGAGGTCCTCTGCGGCATCTGGGCGCAGGTGCTGGAGGAGGAGCGGGTCGGCGTCGACGACGACTTCTTCGAGCTCGGCGGCCACTCGCTGCTGGCGACGCGCCTGATCTCCCGGGTGCGCGGCGCCTTCGGGGCGAGCCTGCCGCTCGCCTGCCTCTTCGACGCGCCGACGCCGCGGGCGTTCGCGGAGCTCCTCGCGGCCCCGGCCGAGGACGAGACGGTCCCGCCGCTCGCCGCCGACCCCGAGGGCCGGACGGAGGCCTCGTTCGCCCAAGAGCGGCTGTGGTTCCTCGACCGGCTCGATCCCGGCAGCCCGGCCTACAACATGCCCGCCGCCGTCCGCCTGCGGGGCGCGCTCGACCCCGGCCGCCTCGAGCGCGGCCTCGACGAGGTGACGCGCCGTCACCAGGTCCTGCGCACCACCTTCCGCCAGGTCGACGGCCGGCCGGTGCCGGAGGCGGCGGAGCGCCTGGCGCTGCCCGTGCCGCTCGTCGACCTCGCGGGCCTCGCTCCGGACCGGCGCGAGCGCGAGGCCGCGCGCCTGGAGGCGGCCGAGGAGCTGCGCTCCTTCGACCTCGGCGCCGGACCGCTGCTGCGCGTCCTGCTCCTGCGGCTCGCCCCCGAGGAGCACCTCTTCGTCCTCAACGTCCACCACGTGATCGCCGACGGCTGGTCCTTCGGCGTGCTGGTCCGTGAGCTGGGGACGCTCTACGAGGCGTACGCGACAGGACGCCCTGCGGACCTTCCGGAGCTGCCGGTCCAGTACGCCGACTTCGCCCGCTGGCAACGCCGCCGGCTTCAGGGCGAGGCGAGGGAGCGGCAGCTCGCCTGGTGGCGCGAGCGGCTCGGCGGCGAGCTGCCGGTCCTCGACCTGCCCCTCGACCGTCCGCGGCCGGCGGTCCAGACCTACCGCGGCGGCCGCCGTTCGCTGACCCTGCCGCGAGAGCTCGCGGACGGCCTCCGCGCCCTGAGCCGCGGCCACGGAGCGACGCTGTTCATGACCCTGCTGGCGACGTTCAAGGTGCTGCTCCACCGCCTGAGCGGCCAGGACGACGTGGTCGTGGGCTTTCCCATCGCCGGCCGCAACCAGCCCGAGGTCGAGGGCCTGATCGGCCTCTTCCTCAACACCCTGGCGCTGCGGACCCGCCTGACCGCGGAGGCGACGTTCCGCGAGGTCCTGGCGCGGGTGCGCGAGTCCGCCCTGGGCGCTTACGCCCACCAGGACGTCCCCTTCGAGCTGCTGCTCGAGGAGCTCCGACCGGAGCGTGACCTGAGCCGCACCCCGGTCTTCCAGGTGCTCTTCAACATGCTCAACTTCCCGCGGCACGAGCTCCGCCTGCCCGGCCTGACCCTGGAGCTCGGCTCGCAGGTGGAGCTGCCGTCGAAGTTCGACCTCACCCTCTACGTGGCGGAGAGCGGCGGCGAGATCGGCCTCGACCTGGTCTACAACGCCGACCTCTTCGACGGCGAGCGCATCGAAGAGATGCTGGAGCAGTACCGGGGCCTGCTGACGCGGGTCGCCGCCGACCCGGACGAGACGATCGGCCGGCTCTCGCTGGTGACGCCGCGGGCCGCCGCGCTGCTGCCCGACCCGCGCCGCGCCCTCGCGGTGGCGTGGCCCGGCGCCCTGCACGAGCGCGTGCTGGCGCGGGCGCGCGCCGCGCCCGGACGCGCGGCGGCGGTCGACGAGGACGAGACCTGGACCTACGGCGAGCTGGCGGCGGCGGCCGAGACCCTGGCGCTCCGGCTCGCCGCGGCCGGCATCGGTCCCGGCGACGTGGTGGCCCTCCACGCCCGGCGCGCCGCCGCCCTGGCGCCGGCGGTGGTCGGCGTGCTGGCGAGCGGCGCCGCTTTCCTGATCCTCGACCCGGCCTATCCGCCGGCGCGGACGCTCGCGATCGTCCGCCAGGCGCGTCCGCGGGGCTGGCTGCGCATCCCCGGGGCCCCCGCCTGCGCCGAGCTGGAGGCGGCCCTGGCGGCGGAGTGCCGGCGCTTCGAGCCGCCGCCGAAAACGGCGGCGCCGCCGGACGAGCGGCCGGCTTCGCGGGTGACGCCGGAGGATCCGGCCTACGTCGCCTTCACCTCCGGCTCCACCGGCGTGCCCAAGGGCATCGTCGGCGGCCACGGCCCCGTGAGCCACTTCCTCGACTGGCACGCCGCGACCTTCGGCCTGACGGCGGAGGACCGCTTCAGCATGCTCTCGGGCCTGGCCCACGATCCGCTGCTCCGCGACCTCTTCACGCCCTTGTGGCTGGGAGCGACCCTGGTCGTCCCCGATGCCGACGAGATGGGGACGCCGGGCTGGCTGGCCGCGTGGGTGCGCCGCCGCCAGGTCAGCGTCGCCCACCTGACGCCGGCCATGGGACGGCTGCTCGTCGAAGGCGAGAGCGCCGAGCTGCCGAGCCTGCGCTATCTCTTCTTCGGCGCCGAGGCCCTCGCCCGCCAGGACCTGGCTCAGGTCCGCCGGATCGCGCCCCGGGCCGCCTGCGTGGCCTTCTACGGCGCCACCGAGACGCCCCAGGCCATGGGCTTCTTCCGGGTGCCCGACGCCTTCGACCGCCCGACGGTCCCGGTGGGGCGGGGGATCGCCGACGTCCAACTGCTGGTGACCAACGCCGCCGGCGCTCTCGCCGGCATCGGCGAGCGCGGCGAGATCGCGATCCGCACGCCCTACCTGGCGGCGGGCTACCTGAACGATCCCGAGCTCACCCGCGCGCGCTTCCCGGCCAACCCGTGGACCAGCGAGGGCGGCGACCGCCTCTACCGCACCGGCGACCTCGGCCGCTACCTGCCGAGCGGCGACGTCGAGTTCCTCGGCCGCGCCGACCAGCAGGTGAAGATCCGCGGCTTCCGCGTCGAGCTCGCGGAGATCGAGGCGGCCCTGGGCGCGCACCCGGCGGTGGCCGCGGCCGTCGTCCTGCTGCGCGACGACGCTTCAGGCCTGACCGCGTACGTGGTGGCGCGGCCGGGCCGGACCGCGCCGGCGCGGGAGGAGCTTTCGGCTCATCTGCGAGAACGGCTGCCGGACTACATGGTGCCGCGGGCCTTCGTGACGCTCGACGCCCTGCCGCTCTCGCCGAGCGGCAAGGTCGACCGGCGCGCCTTGCCGGCGCCGGAGCGGCGCTCCTACGAAGCGGCCGGCGACGCGAGCCCGCGCAGCCCCGTCGAAGAGGTGGTGGCCGGGATCTTCGCGGAGCTCCTGGCCCTCGACCGGGTGCCCTCCGACGCGGACTTCTTCGACCTCGGCGGCCATTCGCTCCTGGCCACCCGGGCCCTGGCCCGGCTGCGCGCCGTCCTCGGCGTCGAGCTTTCGGTGCGCCAGCTCTTCGCGGCGCCGACGCCGGCGGGTCTGGCGGCCGAGGTCGAGGCGGCCCGGCGACGGCATCAGGGCGTGGAGACGCCGCCGATCCGGCCGGCCGAACGGGACGGTCCGCTGCCGCTCTCCTTCTCCCAGGAGCGCCTCTGGTTCCTCGCCAACCTCGAGACCGAGAGCGCCGCCTACAACATGCCGAGCGCCCTGCGCCTCACCGGCTCGCTGGACGTGGACGCCCTCGACCGCGCCCTCGCCGAGATCGTCCGCCGTCACGAGGCTCTGCGCACCACGTTCCACGCCGTCGAGGGTCGCCCGGTGCAGCGGATCGCGCCCGCCGCCGGCTCGCCGCTCGCCCGGGTCGACCTGCGCGCTCTCGCCGCGGACACGCGGCGCGCCGAGGCCCGGCGCTTGATCGCGCGCGAGACCCGGCGGCCCTTCCGCCTCGACCGCGGGCCGCTGCTGCGCACCCTGCTGCTGGAGCTAGACGCGGCCGTGTACGCGGCGCTGGTGGTGATGCACCACGTGGTCTCCGACGGGTGGTCCCTGGGCGTCTTCGTCCGCGAGATGGCGGCTCTCTACGGCGCCTGCCTTCGTGGCGAGCCCGCGTCCGAGGCGTTGCCGCCGCTGCCGGTGCAGTACGCCGACTTCGCCGTGTGGCAGCGCCGCCGGCTCGGCGAGGAGGTCCTCGGCGCGCAGCTCGACTTCTGGCGCCGGCAGCTCGCGGACGCGCCGGCCGCCCTCGACCTGCCCACCGACCGGCCGCGGCCGGCGGTGTGGACGGGACGCGGCGCCCGCCTCGAATTCGACTTCCCTGGCGGCCTCGTCGGCCCACTGCGCGCGGTGGGGCGCGCGCACGGCGCCACCCTCTTCATGACGCTGCTGGCGGGCTTCCAGGCCCTCCTCTACCGCGCCACCGGGCAGCGCGACGTGCTCGTGGGCACGCCGGTCGCCGGCCGCGGCCGCCTCGAGGTCGAAGGGCTCATCGGCGTCTTCGTCAACACCCTGGTGCTGCGCGGCGACCCGTCGGGGACGTCGACGTTCGCCGAGCTCCTCGAACGCACGCGGCGGACGGCGCTGGCCGCCTATGCCCACCAGGACCTGCCCTTCGAGCGACTCGTGGAGGAGCTGCAGCCGCGGCGCGACCTCACCCGCACGCCCTTCTTCCAGGTCATGCTCGTGCTCCAGAACGCTCCGCCGTCGGCCCTGGAGCTTCCCGGCCTGACGATCGAGCCGGTCGCCGGCGACGCCGGCACGGCCCGCTTCGACCTGCTGCTGACGGCGGCGGAGATCCCGGACGGGCTGGCGGGCGCCCTGGAATACAGCACCGACCTCTTCGACCCCACCACGGTCCGCCGCCTGGTGGACCACTACGTGACGCTGCTCGCCGGAGCCGCCGCCCGCCCCGAGCAGCGCGTCGGCGCCCTGCCGCTGCTCGGCGCCGGCGAGCGCCACCAACTGCTCCGCGAGTGGAACGACTCGCGCGTCGCCTGGCCGCCCGCTCCCGGCCTCCACCAGCTCATCGAGGAGCAGGTGGCGCGCGCCCCCGACGCCGTGGCCCTGGTCTACGAGGACCGCCGGCTGAGCTACCGCGCGCTCGACGCCCGCGCCGACGCGCTCGCCCGGCGCCTGGGAGAGCTGGGCGTCGGCCCCGACATCCTGGTGGGGATCTGCGCCGAGCGCTCCCTCGAGCTGGTGGTCGGGCTCCTGGCGATCCTCAAGGCCGGCGGCGCCTACGTGCCGCTCGATCCCACGTATCCCCGCGAGCGTCTGGCCTTCATGACGGAGGACGCGGGCGCGCCCGTGCTCCTCACCCAGGAACACCTGCGCGACGTGCTGCCCGAGCACTCGGCCACGACGGTGACGCTCGACGCCGGCGTCCCCACGACGCCCGCCCGCCCGCCGTGGCGCGGGACGCCCGACAGCCTCGCCTACGCCATCTTCACCTCGGGCTCGACCGGCCGGCCCAAGGGCGCCATGAACAGTCACCGCGCCATCGTCAACCGTCTCCTGTGGATGCAGGCGGCCTACGGCCTGACGCCGGAGGACCGGGTGCTGCAGAAGACGCCGTTCTCCTTCGACGTCTCGGTCTGGGAGCTCTTCTGGCCGCTGATGGTCGGCGCCCGCCTGGTGGTGGCGCGCCCCGGCGGCCATCAGGACGCCGCCTACCTGGTGCGGCTGATCGTGCGCGAGGGGATCACCACGCTGCACTTCGTGCCGTCGATGCTCCAGGTCTTCCTCGAGCAGCCGGGCGCCCAAAGCTGCCACTCGCTGCGACGGGTGATCGCCAGCGGCGAGGCCCTGCCCTACGAGCTCGAGCAGCGCTTCTTCGCGCGCCTCGGCGCCGAGCTCCACAACCTATACGGACCGACGGAAGCGGCCGTCGACGTCACCTACCAGCCGTGCGCGCCGTCGCCGCGGCGCCGCCCGGTGGCGATCGGGCGGCCGGTGGCCAACACCGCCGTCCACGTCTTCGACCGCGACCTGCGGCCGGCGCCGATCGGCGGGCACGGCGAGCTGCACGTCGGCGGCGTGCAACTGGCGCGCGGCTACCTCGGCCGCGGCGGCCTGACCGCCGAGAGGTTCATTCCCGATCCCCTGAGCGAGGAGCCGGGGGGCCGGCTCTACAAGACCGGCGACCTGTCGCGCCACCTCGCCGGCGGCGCCGTCGAGTACCTGGGACGCCTCGACTTCCAGGTCAAGCTGCGCGGCCAGCGCATCGAGCTCGGCGACATCGAGGCCACCCTCGCCGCCCACCCTTCGGTGCGCGAGGCCGTGGTGCTCTGCCGTGACGACGGCGGCGACCCGCGCCTCGTCGCCTACCTGGTGCCGCGCGCCGGCGCG
>DASWIG010000058.1:0-1805 GCA_036397835.1 Thermoanaerobaculia bacterium | reverse complement strand
TGAGCCCAAGGCCTCGCGCCCGTCCGGACGGCCCCGTAGGGGCCGCGCGCACGCCGTGCGCCCCTACGCCGATTCCTGTAATGTCGGGCTGGAGATGCCGCGCACCGCCCTCTTCGTCTCCTGCCTCGTCGACCAGTTCTTCCCCGAGGTCGGCGAGGCGGCCGTCCGCCTGCTCGAGCGCCGCGGACGCCGGGTCGAGTTCCCGACGGCCCAGACCTGCTGCGGCCAGCCCGCCTTCAACATGGGCTACCGCGACGAGGCCCGCGGCCTCGCCCGCCGCACGGTCGAGGTCTTCGAGCCCTACGACGAGGTCGTCGTCCCCTCGGGCTCCTGCGCCGCCATGGCGCGCCTCCACTTCCCGGAGCTGCTGGCGGACGATCCCGAATGGCACCAGCGCGCCCGCCGTCTCGCGGCGAAGGTCTTCGAGCTCACCGAGCTCCTCGACCGCGAAGGCTTCGACGCCGGCGTCTCGACCTTCGCCGGCAAGGTGGCCTGCCACCTCTCCTGCCACCTGCTGCGCGACCTCGGCGTCGCCGACGCGCCGCGCAAGCTGCTCGGCGCCGTGCCGGGCGTCGAGCTCGTGGAGCTCGCCGGCGCCGACGTCTGCTGCGGCTTCGGCGGCGCTTTCGCGGTGAAGATGGCGGACCTCTCGGCCGCCATGCTCGACGACAAGCTCGCCGCCGCCGAGGCGAGCGGCGCCGACGTGCTCGCCGCCGCCGACTGCGGCTGCCTGGTGCACCTGCGCGGCGCCCTGAAGCGCCGCAAGAGCCCGCTGAGGACGCTCCACGTCGCCGAGATCCTGGCCTGGGAAGGACGATGAACGTCTCCTCGGAGCGGTTCTCCGCCAACGTCCGCCGCGCCCTCGGCGACGAGCGCCTCCAGGACGCCCTGGCACAGGCCACGGGACGATTCCAGGAGGCCCGCGCCCTCGCCTTCGACGCCTATCCCGAGGGCGAGGCCCTCCGCGACCTGGCGCGGGACGTCAAGGTACACACGATCGGCTCCCTCGACCGCTACCTGGGCGAGCTGGCGGACTCCGTGGAGAGGACGGGCGGCGTCGTCCACTGGGCCGCCGACGCCGCCGAGGCGCGGCAAATCGTCGTCGACCTGGCGCGGGCCTACGACGCGCGGCTGGCGGTCAAGAGCAAGTCGATGACGACGGAGGAGATCGCCTTGAACGAGGCGCTGGAAGCGGCCGGCGTCGAGACGGTGGAGACCGACCTCGGCGAATTCATCGTCCAGCTCGCCGGCGAGACCCCGTCGCACATCATCGCTCCCGCCATCCACAAGACGCGGGAGGACGTCACCGAGCTCTTCGCCGCCCGGCTCGGCTCGCCGCGCCTCGAGCGCCACGACGAGCTCACCCGCGAGGCCCGGCGCCTGCTTCGCCAGCGCTTCCGCCGCGCCGGGATCGGGATCTCCGGCGTCAACTTCGCGGTCGCCGCGACCGGCACCGTCGTCATCGTGGAGAACGAGGGCAACGCGCGGCTTTCGACGTCGCTGCCGCGCGTCCACGTGGCGGTGATGGGCATGGAGAAGGTGGTGCCCGACCTGGCGTCCCTGGCCGTCTTCCTCAAGGTCCTGGCGCGCAGCGCCACGGGGCAGAAGGCGTCGAGCTACGTGTCGCTGATCACCGGGCCGCGGCGCGGCGGCGAGGAGGACGGCCCCGAGCGTTTCCACCTCGTGATCCTCGACAACGGGCGCTCGCGTCTGCTCGCCGACCCCGAGCTGCGCGAGGCGCTCCACTGCATCCGCTGCGGCGCCTGCCTCAACGTCTGCCCGATCTACCGCCACGCCGGCGGCCA
>DASWIG010000057.1:0-3753 GCA_036397835.1 Thermoanaerobaculia bacterium | reverse complement strand
TCGTGGCACAGGCAGCCGAAGCCGACCACGAGGTCCTCCCAGGCGTCGCCCGCGCGTTCGTCGGCGTAGGCGTCCATCACGTGCAGGGTGTGCGTCCAGACGTCGCCCTCGGGGTGCCACTCGGGGTCCTGCGGGCAGTCGACGAGGGCCGCCAGCTCCGGGTAGTAGGCCAGCCAGCCGCTGGCGCGCAGGAAGGCGAGGCCGCGCGACGGGCGTCGTCCGAGGACGAGGAGCTTGCGCCACTCCTCGAAGATCCGCTCGCGGGCGAGGCCTTCGGGCTCGATGGCGCGGCACAGCGCCACCGTGGCGGGCGCGACGTCGAGCTCGAAGCGGGCCGCGAGCTGCATGCCCCGCAGCACCCGTAACGGGTCCTCGGCGAACTTCTCCGAGACGTGGCGCAGCACGCCCGCCTCCAGGTCGCGGGCGCCGCCGGCCGGGTCGAGCACCTCGCCGGTCAAGGGGTCCCAGGCGATGGCGTTGATCGTGAAATCGCGGCGCGTGGCCGCCTCGGCCACGCTGAGCGACGGGTCGGACCAGACCTCGAAGCCCTTGTGGCCGAGGCCGCGCTTCGACTCGCGGCGCGGCAGGGAGACGTCGATCGGCAGGCGGCGGACCTTGATCACGCCGAAGCTCTGGCCCACCAGGTCGAGGTCGAAGTCCGCGGCGAGCAGCGCTTTGAGGCGCCCGGGGGCGAGGCCGTAGACCTCGACGTCGAGGTCGTGGGCCGGCCGGCCGAGGAGCGCGTCGCGCACCGCGCCGCCGACCACCAGGGCGCGTCCGCCGGCGCCCGCCACTTTGCGGCTGATGCGGTCGAGGGCCCCGGCGAGGTCGGGATCGGCGAATTCGATCTTCACGGCTGCGCTTCCTGCCCTGACGCGATAGGCTCGCCTCGAGCCGTGCCCCTCACCGCACGGCCGGAGAACGTATCATGACGGACGCCGCCGCCCAGGTCCTGCCCAGCGCCTGCCCCCTGGACTGCCCCGACTCCTGCAGTCTCGACGTCACGGTATCCGGCGGCCGGGTGACCAGGGTCGAGGGCTCGGCGCGCAACCCGGTGACTGCCGGCTTCATCTGCTCCAAGGTGCGCGCGCTTCCCGAGCACCTCTACGGCCCGGAGCGCCTGCTCCACCCGGCCCTGCGGGTGGGCGGGCGCGGCGAGGGCCGCTTCCGCCCCGCCTCCTGGGACGAGGCCCTCGACCTCGTGGCCGAGCGCCTGCGGGCCACCGTGGAGCGCCACGGCGGCGAGGCGGTGCTGCCCTTCTGCTACGGCGGCTCGAACGGCTACCTGTCGCAGGACACCACCGACGCCCGCCTCTTTCGCCGCCTCGGGGCCTCGCGCCTGGCGCGCACCGTGTGCGCCGCGGCGGCGGGCCGGGCGTACGCCGGGCTCTACGGCCGCATGCCCGGGGTGGCGCCGGAGGACTACGTCCACGCGCGGCTGGTGGTGGTGTGGGGCGCCAACCCATCGGTTTCGAGCATCCACCTGGTGCCTTACGTCCAGGAGGCGCGGCGCCGGGGGGCGCGGCTGGTGGTCGTCGACCCGCGGCGCACGCCGCTGGCCGGCCAGGCCGACCTGCACCTGGCGCTGAGGCCCGGAACCGACCTGCCGGTGGCCCTGGCCGTCCACCGCTGGCTGTTCGCGAGCGGCGCCGCGGACCTCGGCTTCCTCGCCGCCCACGCCACCGGCTGGGAGGAGCTGCGGCGCCGGGCCGAGCCGTGGACGCTCGAGCGCGCGGCGGCCGAGGCCGAGGTCGCAGTGGCGGACCTGGAGGCGTTCGCGCGCCTCTACGCCGAGAGCTCGCCCGCCGTCGTCCGCTGCGGCTGGGGGCTCGAGCGCAACCGCAACGGCGGCTCGGCGGTGGCCGCGGTGCTGGCCCTGCCGGCGGTGGCGGGCAAGTTCGCCGTGCGCGGCGGCGGCTTCACCCAGAGCAACTCGAGCCTCTGGGACCTGAGCACCGCGGAGCTTCCGGGCGCGCCGCCGGCGCCGACGCGGATCGTCAACATGAACCGCCTGGGGCAGGTGCTGACCGGCAGCGGCGAGCCGCCGGTGAAGCTCCTCTTCGTCTACAACTGCAACCCGCTCGCCACCATGCCGGACCAGGAACGGGTGCGCGCCGGCCTGGCGCGCGAGGACCTCTTCACGGTGGTGTTCGACCAGGTGATGACCGACACGGCCCGCTACGCCGACGTGGTGCTCCCCGCCACGACGTTCCTCGAGCGCCGCGAGGTGTCGCGCGGCTACGGCGCCATGGTGCTCCACGACGCCCGGCCGGCCATCGCGCCGGTGGGCGAGTCGCGCTCCAACCACGAGGTCTTCGCCGAGCTCTGCCGCCGCCTCGGCCTCGAGCGCGAGGGCGACCTGGACGACGCCGACGCCCTCGCTTCGGCGCTCTTCGCCTCGAGCCGCCGCGGCGACGAGCTGGTCGCCGCGCTCGCGGCGCGCGGCGGCACGGTGCTGGGATACGACGAGGCGCCGCCGGTGCAGATGGTGGACGTGCGGCCGCGGACGTCCGACGGCAAGATCCGGCTCGTGCCCGAGGATCTCGACCACGAGGCGCCGCACGGCCTCTACGCCTACCAGGGCGACCCGGCGACGCCGCGCTTCCCCCTGGCGCTGGTCTCACCGGCCACCAACCGCACCATCAGCTCCACCCTGGGCCAGCTCTACCGCAAGCAGGCGGCGCTCGAGCTCCACCCCGACGACGCCGCGGCGCGCGGCATTGCCGGCGGCGACGAGGTGCGGGTGTGGAACGAGCTCGGCGAGGTGCGCTGCCGGGCGCGGGTGGCGCGCGACCTGCGGCCCGGGGTGGCGATGCTGCCCAAGGGCCTGTGGAGCCACAACACCTTGAACGGCGCCACCAGCAACGCCCTGGCGCCGTCGACGCTCACCGACCTGGCGGGCGGCGCGTGCTTCAACGACGCCCGGGTGCAGGTGGAGAAGACGGGGTGACCTGTCGGGTGCATAGCCCACCACCCCTCCGAGGCGACGCGGTTGACGACGTGATAGAGTTTGGAACGAGAGCGGCTCGAGGAGGAATCGATGGTCAGAGCAGTATTGGAGAATGGATCGATACGGCTCCTTTCGCAGGTGCCCCCCAGTTGGTCGGATGGCCGGGACCTTGTCGTCATCGAGGCCCCGTGCCCCGACGAGCTGTGGGACCTGGAGGGATGGTCGCGGGAGATCGACGATCTGGCGGCGGCGTTGCCGCCGGAGGACTTCGATCGCGTTGACGCGGCCTTGGCTGAAGCAGATTGCGAGGCCAAAGACCTTGTCCGACGTCAGATGGAACTGACCTGATGGCGTCGCGTTATCTTCTCGATACCAACCACCTCAGCGCCGCCGTCAAGCCGGGATCCATCGTCCGCCAAAGGATCCGCCGACATCGTGAAAAGGGAGACAGAATAGGCACTTGTGTGCCGGTTCTTTGCGAGCTGGAGGTTGGTGCGAGCCAGGTGAAGGATCCCAACCTCTATCGGAAAATCCTCGCTCGATTCCTGACGCGGATCCCGCTTTGGCCTCTCGACGAGATGACGGCTCGAATCTTCGCCGACATTTATCACGATCTGAAAAGCCGCGGGAAGGTCTTGTCACAAGTCGATATGATGAGTGCCGCCCTTGCCCGACAGATGAATTTGACAATTCTCACTACGGACCGCGATTTCGATTACCTTGAGTGGCTGCCCACTGAGGACTGGACGAAGGCTTGAGCGAGCTCCGGAATCTGTACCCGCTGTCGCGGATCGGTGGGCTCA
>DASWIG010000056.1:0-18627 GCA_036397835.1 Thermoanaerobaculia bacterium | reverse complement strand
CCAGCGTCCCGCCTTCGCCTTCGCCACCACCGCCGCCGCCGCGGTGTAGGCCACCGGGATCAGCACCAGGGTCACCAGCGTCGACGCCATCAGGCCGCCGATGACGACGCGCGCCAGCGCCGCCTGGATCTCCGCCCCGGCGCCCCATCCCAGAGCCATGGGCACCATCGCGAGGACGGTGGTCGAGGCGGTCATCAGGATCGGCCGCAGGCGCAGCCGGCCCGCCTCGACCACCGCCTCGACGGCGCCGAGGTGGCCCTCGCGGCGCAAGTGGTTGATCGCGTCGACGAGCAGGATCGCGTTGTTGACCACGATGCCGATCAGCATCACCAGGCCCATCACGCTCTGGATGTTGAGCGTCGTGCCGGTCAGCAGCAGCATCGGCACCACGCCGACGAGCGCCATCGGCACCGCGAGCATCACGATCAGGGGATCGAGGAAGCGTTCGAACTGCCCCGCCATCACCATGTAGACGAGCACCAGCGCCATCAGGATGGCGATCGTGAAGTCGCGGCGCGCCTCGATCTGCTCGCGGTACTCGCCGCCGTAGAGGATCGAGAAGTCCTCCGGGAGTCGCAGGTCGGCAAGCTCGCGCTGGATCCCTTCCACCGCCTCGCCGAGCGCCGTGCCCTGCTCGAGGCCGGCCGAGACGTAGGTCACCCGCTGGCCGTCGACGCGGTTGATCGCGGTGGGCACGCGGCCGTGGCGGCGGGTGACGACGCTCGACAACGGCACCGCCGCGCCCTCGGGCGTGCGCAGCGCCACGTTGCGCAGGTCCTGCGCCGTCAGACGGTCCTCCGGCCGCAGCCGCACGACGATCGGGTACTCGTCGCCGCCCTCGCGGAAGCGGCCGACCTCGATGCCGGCGACGTTGGCCTGCACCGTCTCGGCGACCTCGCGCACCGACAGCCCGAGGGCGGCGATGCGCTCGCGGTCGAAGATCAGGCTCTCCTCGGGCTGCCCCTCGCGCCGGCTCACGCGCACGTCGGCGACGCCGTGTACCCGCTCCATGCGCTGGCGGATGTCGGCGGCGACCGCGTCGGCCTGCTCGAGGTCCCAGCCCCGCAGCTCGATCTCGATGGCTTCCTCGCCGCCGCCGGAGCGGAAGATGCGGCGCAGGATCCACAGTCCGGATTGCGCCTGCACGCGGAGCTCGACGCCGGGGACGTGGCCGTCGACGGCGGCGCGCAGGTCGTCGGCGATCTGGGTGGCGGGGATCGAGCGCTCGGCTTCGGGCACCAGGCTGAGCTCGATGTCGGCGTTGCCGCCGCGAATCTCGGTGGAGACGAGGCGGACGTGGTCGGCGGGCAACGTCTCGCGCACCCGCGCCTCGAGCTCGTCGAGGTAGGCGCGCACCACCGCGATGTTGGTGCCCTGGGCCATCTCGACGTCGATCTCGATCTCGTCGGTGTCGGTCTGCGGCGCCAGCTCCATCGGGATCAGCGGCCACAGGGCCACCGCCGCCGCCAGCAGGCCGCCGGTGACCAGGAAGACGCGGGCGCGGTGGACGACGGCGGCGCGCAGGCGCCCCACGTACCACTGTTCGAGGCGCCCGAAGAGACGCACGGTGCGCAGGCGCCGGCGCTCGGCCTGAGGCGCCACGCGCAGGAAGCGTGCCGCCAGCATCGGCACCAGCGTCAGGGCCACGAAGAGCGAGCAGGCGAGCGCGAAGACCACCACCAGCGCCAGGGCCTGGAAAAGCGCGCCGCTGGTGGTGCGGGTAAAGACCACCGGCAAGAAGATCACGCAGGTGGTGAGCGTCGACGCGACGATCGCGCCCGCCACCTCCAGGGTGCCGGCGCGCGCCGCGTCCATGGGCGGGGCGTCGTGCTCCTCGCGCTTGCGCACGATCGACTCGAGCACCACGATGGCGTTGTCGACGATGAGCCCGACGCCCAGGGCGAGACCGCCGAAGGTCATCTGGTTCAGGGTCAGGCCGCCGAAGTAGAGCAAGCCGAAGCTGGAGATCACCGAGATCGGGATCGACAGCGCGATGATGCCGGTGCTCGAACGGTTGCGCAGGAAGAGGTAGAGCACGAGGACGGCGAGCAGCGAGCCCCACAGCGCCGCGCTGCGGACGCTGGCGATCGACTGCTCGATGAACTCGCTCTGGTCGGCGACGATCGTGAGCCGGATGTCGTCGCGCGACGCGTTGACGCGCGCGACTTCGTCGCGGATCGCCGCGGCCACGGCGACGGTATTGGCGCCGCTCTGTTTCTGGATGCCGAGGCTCACCGACGGCATGCCGTTGATCTCGGCCAGGAAGCGCGCGTCCTCGTAGTCGTCGCGCACCTCGGCGACGTCGCGGATGCGCACGGGTTGGCCGCCGGCGGTGACGATCACGGTGCGCGCCACCTCTTCCACCGTCTGGTACTCGCCGAGCGAGCGCACGTAGAGGTCGGAAAGGCCGCTCTTGACGTTGCCGCCGGGCAACGTGACGTTCTCGCGCGCCAGGGCCTCCTGGACGTCGAGGGCGGTGAGGCCGGCGGCGCGCAGGCGGTCGCGGTCGAGGTCGACGCGGATCTCGCGGTAGATGCCGCCGCGGACCTCGATCGCCCCCACGCCGGGGATCTGCTCGAAGCGGCGCGCGAGGTCGTTCTCGAGGATGCGGGTCAGCTCCTCGAGGTCGCGCGTCGAGGTGGCGGCGAGGCTCACGATTTCGGCGCGGTCGAGGTCGAGCTTGAAGATCTCGGGGGCGTCGGCCTCCACCGGCAGCTCGTCGCGCAGCCGGTCGAGGGCGGCGCGCAGGTCGTTGGCGGCCTCGTCGATGTCGGTGCCGCGCCCGAACTCGAGGCGCACCCGGCTCGACCCTTCCTCGGACTCCGAGGTGACGCGCTCGAGGTTGGGCAGGCCGGAGACCGCGTTCTCGATGCGGTCGGTGATGATCTGCTCGATCTCTTCGGGGCCGACGTTGGGGTAGCGCACGCGCACGGTGAGCTGGGTGAACTCGATGCGCGGCAGCAGGTCGACCGGCAGGGTGCGGAAGGAGACGACGCCGACGACGACGAGGATGAGGAAGAACATCGACGTCGCCACCGGGCGCCGGATCGAGACCTGGGTGAGAGAAGCCATCGCTACGGTCCGGCGTTCAGGAATTCACGGTTGGTCGGCGGCTCGGCGCCGCGGGTGCGCGCCAGCCGCTGCTGTTTGTCGAGGAAGCCGCGGAGCACGTCTTCACGCTGGAGGCCCTGGAGCTCGAGCACGCGCTCCCAGGTCGTGGGCCGCACACGGGCGCTCGTCGCGTCCTGGCCGTGGAGGAGGTGCTGGCCGACGATGACGACCCACTCGTCCTGCTCGACGCCGCGCAGGCCCACGGTGGCGGCGCCCTCGGCGAGCACGTCGACCGGCCGGAACTCGACGCCGCGCTCCTCGTCGGAAAGCTCGGTCGACGCGGGCACCGCTCCCGCCATGTCGACCACGTAGACGCCGACGACGCCGGTGCGGGGGTCTTCCCACAGGGCGCTCGACGGCACCAGGGTGGCGCTTTCGCTCTCGCCGTAGAGCACGTCGACGGTGACGAACATGCCGGGCTGCAGGCGTCCGTCGGGGTTGGCGACGTCGATCTCGCCGACGGTGCTGAAGCTGCCCGCGGCGAGGAAGGGCGAGACGCGCGAGAGCTCGGCGCGCAGCGGCTGCGCCAGCGACTGCGCGGTGACGCGCACGGGCAGCCCTGAACGCACGTAGCTGAGCATGCTCTCGGTCAGCGGGATCTCGACGATCAGCTCGCTGAGGTCGCCGACCACGAAGAGCGGCGTCGCGGGGTCGGCGATCATGCCCACCTCGGCGTTGCGCTGGCCCACGTGGCCGGAGACCGGGGCACGCACCAGGGTCTTGCCGAGGGCGTCGCGCCGCTCGTCGACGGTGGCGCGGGCCTGGTCGACGCGGGCCTCGGCCGCCTCGGCGCCGGCCTTGCCGGCGGCGCGGCGGGCCTCCTGGGTCTCGAGCTCGAGCTCGCTGACCAGCTCCTCGGCGGCGAGCGCGCGGGTGCGCACCACCTGGGCCTCGAGCTCGGCGACGCGGGCGCGGGCTTCGGCCGCCTCCGCCTCGGTCAATCGCAGGTTGGCCTCGGCCTGGCGGAGCTGCTCGCGCAAGGCATTGTCGTCGAGGCGCACGAGCGGCTGGCCGCGTTCGACGGCGGCGCCGCTGGCCGCCATCACCTCGACGATCGGCGCCTCGATCTCGGCGCGGATCACCACCTGGTTGTGCGACCTCACCCGCCCGCTCACCCGCTCCTCGAGCGGCAGGGTGCCGGAGCGCGCCGGCAGCGCCTCGACGGCGGGGACGGCCTGCGGGCCGCGGTCTTCCGCGCCCTCTTTCTCGCCAGGCACGCAGGCGGCGAGCGTCACCGCGAGGGACAGCGTTCCCAGTGCGCCGGCAAGTCTCGTCAGAGGTTCCATGTGAGGGTCTTTCGCTCGCGCACCGGCTCCCGAAGAGACGGCGGGCGTCCTCCGGAAGGATACACTTGGGCGGCTGCCGGGCCTTCGGATTTCAGCCGCTTTTACGGGCTCTTTACACCTCCGGGGTCTGCTATAATCCGCGCATGCCGCTACCTGCCCTCAGCTCCGAGTCCGACGCCGAAGCGACTTTCCTTGCGGACGAGGAGCCGGAAGGCTACGTCCTGCGGCCGGTGGAGCTCGCCGACGGGAGGGTCGAGGTGCAGCAGCTCCCTTTGACCATCGAGCTCCTGCTCGATCCCCGCGAAGGCGACAAGGTGACCCAGAGCGATTTCCACGGCTTCTTTCTCAGCTCCCTGCTCGAACGCCTGCGGAGGCTGGAGCGCGTCCCCGGCGTCGCGGTCTTCACCGACCTTCTCTTCCAATGGGACAAGCTCGGGTTGCCCGATTCCGGTCCCGACGTGGCCGTGGTGGCCGGCCTCGAAGGCACTCGCGAGGAGATCATGGAGCGGGTGGAGGGTTGCTTCGACGTCGCGGCGATCGGCAGGCGGCCGCACCTGGTGATCGAGGTGGTCTCGCCCGAGCACGGGCGTCTGCGCCGGAAGGACCTGGCGATCAACCGCGAGATCTACGCGCGGGCGGGGGTCCGGGAGTACCTGATCGTCAATCCGATCGGGCGCCGCTCGCCGGGGCCTCTTCAGTTGCTGGGCTACCGCCTCGAGGGCGGTCCCGAGTACACGGAGATCGAGCCCGACGAGAAAGGGCGGATTCTCTCGCAGACGACGGGACTGCTCTTCTGGTCGGATCCCGGAGGCCGGCGGATCGAGGTCTTCGACGCCGCGACGGGCGAGCGTCTGTTGACGGGGCAAGAGGAAGCGGCGCGGGCAGAGGCCGCGGAGGAGAGAGCGGAACGAGAGGCTGGGGCCCGCAAGGCCGCCGAGGCCAGGGCCTTGGCCGCCGAAGGGGAGCTCAGACGCTTCAAGGAGCAGCTCAAGGCGCAACGCGGACGTCAGGACTGAGTCCGACTTCGCTCGTCGAGCAAGCCGGCAGCCCCGAGCCGTGCGCCGAGATGGGACAGAGCGGGAGGGTCGACCCCTCCCGCCAAGAGCCGGTTTCTCAGTTGCCGAACCGCCAGGTCAGTCCGCCGGTCAGGCTGAGGTGGTTCGAGCTCTCGCCGAAGGTCTCCTCGCCCAGCCCCGACAGCTCCACGCGGAAGGCGAGGCGCCTGGCGTTGGCAAAGAAAAAGCGGCTGCCGGTGGCGCGGATGAACTGGCCCTCGATCTCGACCGCGTCGGTCGGGAAGTAGCCGAACCGGCCGTCGACGCGGAGCTCGGTCTCGCCGCCGAGCTCGTCGTCGAGCTCGATGCCGCCCGCGCCGAAGCCCGCCTCGAAGCCCTCGGCCCCGGCTTGCAGCGGGAGCAGGAACGCCAGTGACAGGGTCAAAGCACCGCGAGTCGCTTGTACCTCATGTTTCTCTCCTTGATCGGCCATCCGGGATGGATGGCACGAAGAGTAGTACGCCGTAGCGGCGTGGTGGGTTCGCGAGTCCTCGCCGCGGCAGGAGCCCTTCCGCGGCGAGGACTCGCGCGCCGACACGCCAGGGGCGATCCGGGCCTTCGAGCGCGCCCGCGAGCTCGAGGTGGAGCAGATGCTCGACGCGAGCTCCGGCAGGTTCAGAACGATCAACCGTCGAGCGCTTTTGAAAAGGACGCGGCAAGTCAGGCGCAAATCCGAATCGATCGAACACGTCTCGGTAATCCGTCAAGATTCGATTCGGTCGCGGTCGAGCCCCAACTCCTCGAGACGGTCCGGTGACGGCTGCGATAGTGCCGGGCCCGATCCGCCGCCAGCCGCAGGCTGGCGGCGAGAACCGGACCGATCGTGAAACCGAAGCGGCGGTAGATCTTTTGGACCGCCGCTTCCGAGTCTCTGACGAGATCGTCGTAACGGACCAGCACAAGGCTGCTCTCGGGAAGCGTATCCGTCACGCTGAGAGGATGACGATACCAGTGACGTATCATCTTCAGGAGAAAGTCGCGCAGGACCGTTCCTTCGGGCTCGACGCCCACGGCCGCCCGAGCGCCAACGCCTGACCTTCGACCTCGGCGCCGGCTACAGGACCGCTACGAGATCCAGCGCATCTACTCGCTGACCGCCGGCGGCGAGTACCTCCTCTCGAGCTCGCTCCTCGTCGACTACCGCGTGTCGTACTCCTACGGCGAGGAGGAGGAGCAGCAGAGCCTTGAAACGACTTTCGTCCAGGAGGACGTCGGTTTCGACCCCAACGTCTCGCCGGGCTCGATCGACCCTGACGACATCCAGGCCAATCCGATCGGGCAGGACATCGGCGCCTTCACCCTCGACGACGCCGTCTTCGCCGACAACGTCACCACCGACGACGAGCTCGTCTTCGCGGTCAATCTGCAGCGGCCGTTCACCCGCGGCGCGACCAGCGGCCTGTGGAAGGTCGGCGCCAAGTACCGCGACAAGTCGAAGGACCGCGACGACCAGGTCTTCGTCTTCGAGGGCGACGACGTCTTCCTCGCCGACTTCCTCGACGATTTCGACGCCGGCACCTTCCTCGACGGCCGCTACCAGATCGGTCCGTTCGTGGGGGCGGGCGCGGCCCGCGACCTGCTGGCGAGCCTCGAGAGCGAGCAGGACGTCGAGGAGGAGCTCGCCGACTACGACGCCTCGGAAGAGACCGCCGCGGCCTACGGCATGGTCGAGCTCGCTTTCGCCGGCGACCTGTCGCTGCTCTTCGGCGCCCGCCTCGAGTCGACCGACACGTCATACTCGGCCTTCCAACTCGTCTTCGACGACGAGGGAGACTTCGCCGAGCTCAACCCGGTCACCGGCGGCGACTCCTACGACGAGCTCTTGCCCATGGCCCACCTGCGCTACGCCGTCGACGAGGACTCCAACGTGCGCCTGGCGGTGACGCGCACGCTGTCGCGGCCCAACTTCAGCGACCTGGCGCCCTACGAGCTGATCCTCCAGGAAGACCGGGAGATCGAGCGCGGGAATCCTGATCTCGACGTCACCACGGCCTGGAACGTCGACTTGCTCTACGAGCGCTACTTCACCTCGGTGGGCGTGCTCTCGGCCGGCGTCTTCTACAAGTCGCTCTCCGACGTGATCTTCCTGGCGCGGTTCGAGGAGCCCTTCCGCGGCGAGGATTACGACGTTCTCCAGCCCTTCAACGGCGACGACGGCGAGCTGACCGGCTTCGAGCTGGTCTACCAGAATACTTTCCGGCGTCTGCCCGGCGCGCTCTCGGGCCTCGGCGTCTACTTCAACTACACCTGGGCCGACTCCGAGGGCACCCTGCCGGAGCGCACCGTGCGCCTGCCCGGCCAGGCCGACTACGTGGGCAACGCCTCGATCTCCTACGAGCGCCGCGGCTTCTCGGGCCGCCTGTCGCTGAACTTCCACGGCGAGTACCTGCTCAAGGTGGGAGAGGAGGCCGCCGAGGACGTCTTCGTCGACGAGCGCCGGCAGCTCGACCTCTCCGCCCACCAGCGCATCAACGACCGCTGGAGCCTCTACCTCGAGCTGCTCAACCTCATCGACGAGCCGTTCTGGGTCTACGAGGGCGTGCCGGATCGTCCGATCCAGGTCGAGTATTATTCCTGGTGGGGCACGCTCGGCTTCAAGGTGAGCTTCTGATGCGCCGGTTCGCGGTCGCCGTCCTGGCGTCGGGGCTCCTCGGCTGCTCGCAGCCCTCGCCGGAGCCTCCCGCGCCGGCGACGACACCCGAGCCGGACGTCGACGTGAAGACGGTGGCGGAGACGTTCGAGACGCCGCGGCTGCCCGACGACGACGTCGACTCCGTGGCTTTCTGGAAGGGCGACGCCGGCGAGTGGCTGATCGCCACCGCCAAGGCCACGCCGTCGCCGGCGACCTGGCGTTGGTCGTCGAGCGCGACAACCGCCGCGTCCAGTTCCTGCGCCTGCCGGATTTCGAGCCCGTGGGCACCGCGGGCGGCGACGTGCTACGCCGTCCCTACGGCCTCGCCGTCCTGCCCGGCGCCGACGGCGTCCACGACCTCTTCGTGACCGACAACGACGAGACGCCCGACGAGCAGATCCCGCCGCCGGCGGAGCTCGGCGAGCGGGTCAAGCGCTTCCGCTGGCGGCTCGCCGGTTCCACGTCTTCGACCGCCGGACCTTCGAGTACCTTGGCACGTTCTCCGGCGAGCTGACCGCCAATACCGACGGCGTCTGGCTCACTCCGAGCCCCACGTCGGCCTTCGCGGCCGGAGCGTTCTTCGCCGTCCATGACGACCGGAGCGTCACCGCGTTCGACTGGCGCAGCGTAGAAGCTGCCCTTGGCCTGGCGTCGCTGACCCACCTTCCGTAGCGCCGCTTCGAACTTCTCTCGGCTGCCGCGTTCGGCGCGCGTCTCGAGGTACTCCTCGGTCATGAGGGCGGACATCTTCTCCGCCACCGCGTCGGCGCGTCAACCGCCCGATCGGGAACGGCTGGTGAAGGTGGGTGGGAGGAGTGGGCCGCCGGACCATCCTACGTGACGGCCCACGGCCATGTGCTATGCTGGCGTCATTGCCGTTGCCGCTGGTCAGCGGCTGGTCGCAGCTCGACTGCGGGCCCCAACCATGAGGAGATCGGACATGGCACTTCCGTCCCCCCTGATTACGCGCTCCCCGGACGTCATGAGCGGGGCGGTTGTCTTCGCGGGCACGCGGGTGCCCGTCCAGACTCTGATGGACTATCTCGAAGAAGGCGGCCGTCTCGATGAGTTCCTCGAAGACTTCCCGACCGTGAGCCGCGAGCACGCCATCCAAGTCCTCGAGCTCGCCAAGGAGGCGATGATTGCGCGTGCTGCTTGACGAGTGTGTACCACAACGCCTTCGACACGCGCTCACAGACCATGCCGTCCAGACAGTTCCGCAGATGGGATGGGCTTCAAAGAAGAACGGTGAGTTGTTGCGCTTGGCCGAAGGTGAGTTTGACGCCCTCGTGACCACAGATCAGCGCTTGAGCTTTCAGCAGTCTGTCGCCAGCTTCGCCATCGCCGTGATTGTGCTGGTGGCGCACCGCAACAAGATCGAGTTTCTCCTTCCGTTGATTCCGGAGCTGGAGCGGGCCCTCGGTGAAGTACAGCCCGGAGAAGTCCGGAGAAGTCCGGCGAGTAGGCATGTACGACAGGTCCTCATCGGTTCTTGACGCCGCTGCTCCTCGCCGCGCTAGCGCTCGGGAGCTGCGAGGCCGGGAGCACCGAAGCCACTCCGAGGGACAGGAAGCGAGGAGCTTGCTCCCCCTCCTTTAGTGAAAGGAGGGGGCCGGGGAGGATTTGGACGGCGTCAGGGCGGCTGAATCCGCGGATTGAGGGCTCGGGACCGCCATCAGAGGCTCTGGACAGCTTCAAGCCGCGCGACCAGACCCTTGGGTGCCCGGCGACGCCACGACTCCTCGAGCAGGTCGAGGACCAGGTAACGAGCGTCGACCGTACTCGACAAGAACGAAACCGTCGAGTACACTCGTCACTTTGGATCTCGACGTCCTCGAAGTCGCCGGCACTTGGAGCTTCTGGGACCGCCCGGTGCCGGCGTCCGTCCCGCGGGACATCGACCTTCCCCACGCGCTGCGCGACTCGCTCTGTCTCGCCATCCAGGGCGTTCGGCGGTGCGGGAAGTCTACGCGATCTCGACGAGAGGCGTCGCGGACGCGACGCTCGACGATTACCTCTCCGGGCGCAGATGGCCTACGAGTCGGCGGGCTCCGAGATGAGCCTCCGGCGCGTGGCGGGTGCCACCGGCATCGCCGCCGACACCGCCGGGAGCTACCTGGAAGCCTGCGAGGCGGCGTACCTCCTCTTCGCTTGCCCGTACTTCACGCTCTCGGAGCGCAAGCGCGCGAGCCGGAACCGTACTTCGCCGAATGGGCCAGCGTCTATCGCACCTGGCTCGCGCGCCAGGCCACCTATCGCGACGAAATCCATCGCGTTCAGCGCAGCGGGCCGAGTCTTGATGGTCTGGTGCGGGTGGCTTCATGAGCGAGCCCCTGCGCACGGCTCCTGGAGAAGCCGCTCGCGAGCAAGGATGGCGGCGCGCCTACCGGCGACGGGAGTGGCTGGGAGGCATGTCCCAACTCCGAGTAGAATCGGCCGGTCGTTCCTGGCCGTCGAGCAACAAGAGGACGACCGCGCTCCCTCTCCGCGGATCCCAGGACGCCTCGCCGCAGACCCGCGCGCCGCGGCACCGCAAGGCATCCAGCCCGGCGGGCGGCGCGCACGCCGGCACCTGGCCGCGGCACATGTTGGGCAACGGCAGCCGCGGCGCCACCCGCAGCTCCGGCGGACAGCCGCGCTCGTCCAGCAGGTCGCGGACGAGAGCCCGCACCGCCCCGGGACCCGCGCTCAGCGGGATCTCCACCGCGGTGAAGAGATGGTCGTAGCCGTAGTCGACGAGAAAGGGCTCTACTCCCGACCACAGGGCGAGGACGGCGTTCGTCCCGCGGTAGTCCGGGTGGACCATGGTGCGGCTGGCCTCGACGAAGAGCCGGCGCCCGCCCAGCAGCGGCTCGAGCCGGAAGTCGCGGCCGGCGCGGAAGCCGCCGGCGAGCATCGACTGCTCCTGGGTGAGCAGACGCGTGCGGGCGGCGAGGGCTCCGGTCGTCCGGTCGCGCAAGGGAAAACGGTGCTACCTTTCATGCCGCGCTCACGCGGTATTTATCTTCGTCGGCTAGGTTGAGCCCATGGCCGCGGGTGATCGAGCGCTCGCGCTACCTCGCCAACGTGCAGAAACGGATCCGCGCCGGCGAGACCCCGCAGAGCCAGATCCGCGGGCTCGAGGAGTACCTGAGCGACAACCCGGAAGGCGTGTGGGAGAACAGTTGGGTGCGCTTTCCCAAAGCCCTCCTGGAACGTTCGGCGTGCCGCATGCTGCACGAGGACCTGCGCGCCGAGCGCACGAACCCGGACTCCCCCCGCCGCGGCGACGCCGGCCGCTTCATCCTGGAGACCGACGGCCGCGAGGCCGTGCGGGTGCCGATCAGCTACCTCCTGAACCTCGCCCTCGTCGACGCGCTGGGCGGCAACAGCACGCTGCCGCCGCAGGTGGAAGCGACGGGACAGGCGATGCTGACGCGTTTCCTCAACGACAACACGTCGCCCGAGACGTTGTCGTTGCACGTGGTGCGCTGCGCCCCGCCGGGCCGCGAGCTCGCCCGCGAGACGGCCAAGCGCTTCCTCCTGAGCCACCTGCTGGTGGCCTACGCCAACGAGAAATTCGGCCTGCGCCGCGGCGGCCAGCAGGCGATGGTCTTCTTCTCGCCCAACACGCCGCAGCGCCAGAAGCTGCTCAACCGCACCCTCTCCGACAACTTCTATCGCGAGCTCTTCATCAGCCCCTGCCTGCCGTGGGAGGACGGCGAGGCCAAGCAGCAGTACATGGTGCTCTGCCACCAGGCCCTCGGCCGCAGCCACCTGAACGCCGTGGCCAAGCTCTGCGACGCCGGCATCCTGCTCAACAACCTGGCCCTGCTGCCGCGCGGCTCCGACACCAGCCTCGCCAACAACGGCACCCACGTGAGCCTGGGCAGCCGCAAGCTCGGCGCCCTCCTCGCCTCCGGCTCGGCCTTCGACGCGGCCCACGAAAAGCACCTCGGCGACCTCGTGATCAAGGTCGTCGAGCACTTCCTGCCGCTTTTCGTCGGCACCTACAGCGCGGCGCCCTACCGCCTCGCGTTCCACGACTTCCATCCCGAGCGGGCGCTCGGCTTCCTGCCCCACGAGCTCGACTACACCCACCTGCGCATGATCTGGCGGCGATGGAAGAAGAAGGCGAGGAACCGGGTGCTCGGTCGTCCGCTGACGCCGTTCGGGCCGCCGTGGCTCGACCGCGCGGCGAGCGCGCTCTTCCGCCTGCGCGGCGATTTCGTGCCCGACTTCCGCCTGATGGACTATCCCGTGGCCCTGATGTCGACCGACGAGAGCCCGGCCCTCGACGGCCGCCTCGGCAACGGCGAGCGCCTGAAGCGCGACCTCGAAGAGCTCGGCGTCTTCGACCCGCGCATATCCCTCTATCTGCCGGTCAAGCTGCGCGAGCACCTGCTGCGCAGCCGCGGCGACCTCGCCGACGAGCGCCTGACGGCCGAGGAGCTGCGGCGGCTCGTCCACGTCTTCGTGTGGGCCGAGCACCTCGAGCAGAACGCTCCGGCGGCGCGGCTGGAGGCCGTGGGTTGAGCCGCCACGCCTACGTCGAGAGGACGACCCGGCGCGTCGTCGACGAGCAGCTCTTCGGCGACCGCGTGGTGCGCTTCCTCTACTCGCGCGCCCGCGAGAGCGCGCCGGTCCTCTTCCGCGCTTTGACCAGCCGCCGCGTCTCGTGGCTGCTCGGAGCCGTCCAGTTCGACCTGCCCCTGGCGCCGCGCCTCCTCGGCAGCCGCGGCTTCCTGCGTTCGGTGGGGGTCGACCTGTCGGAGTGCGCGGAGCCGCCCGATTTTTTCGACACGCCGCGCAAGATCTTCGAGCGCCGCATCCGCTACTGGGACAGCCGCCCGATGTCGACCGACGCCGGGCACGTGGCGGCGCCGGCCGACGCGCGGGTGATCGTAGGCTCGCTGGCGAGCGAGTCCCACGTCTTCCTCAAGGGCAAGTTCTTCGACCTCGACGAGCTGCTCGGCGCCGGCTCGCCGTGGCCGGACGTCTTCCGTCACGGCGACTTCGCCGTCTTCCGCCTGACCCCCGACAAATACCACTACAACCACACGCCCGTCGCGGGCCGGGTGGTCGACCTCTACGAGGTGGCGGGCACCTATCACTCGTGCCATCCCGCCGCGGTCGTCGAGATGGTGACGCCCTACTCCAAGAACAAGCGGGTCGTCACCGTCTTCGACACCGACGTCGAGGGCGGCACCGGCGTCGGCCGCCTGGCGATGATCGAGGTGGCGGCGCTGATGATCGGCGAAGTGCGCCAGTGCTACAGCGCCGAGCGCTACGACGATCCGGCGCCCATCGCCGTCGGCGACTTCCTCGACAAGGGCCTTCCCAAGAGCCTCTACCGTCCGGGCAGCAGCACCGACGTCCTGCTCTTCGAGCCCGGCCGCGTGCGTTTCGCCGACGACCTCCTGCGCAACCTCGCCCGCGCCGACGTCGCCAGCCACTTCTCGCACGCCTTCGCGCGTCCCCTGGTGGAGACCGACGTGCCGGTGCGCTCGACCATCGCCACGAGGATCACGAATGACGCCTGAGACCTTCGTCCTCACGCTCGCCTTGCTGCTCGCCGCCGTCTTCACGTGGGCCTTCCGCGTGCTGCCGCGGGAGCGCTGGCAGATCCTGGCCTCGGTGCCCCTGCGCCCCGCCGAGAACGGCGGCTGGCAGGGCCTCAACCTCACCTACTACGGCCTGCTCTCGGCCACCGCTTACGCGCTCGGCCTCGCCGTCTACCTGGTGCTGGCGCGCGCGCTCGCCCTGCCCCTCGGGCGCGCGTTGCTGCTGGTCGCGCTGATCCTGGCGTTCTCGGCGCCGGCGGCGCGCCTCGTCGCCAGGGTCGTGGAGCGCAACGCGGCCACCTTCACGGTCTCGGGCGGCGGCTTCGTCGGCATCCTGGCGGCGCCGTGGCTGGTCCTGACGGTGACCGACGCGGGTCACGTGATGCCGCTGACGGCGGCTATGGCGGTGGCGTTCGTCCTCGGCGAGGGCTTCGGGCGTCTGGCCTGCATCAGCTTCGGCTGTTGCTACGGCAAGCCGCTGGCCGGCCTGCCGGCGCCGCTGCGCCGGCTCTTCGCGCGCTTCGGCTTCACCTTCCGGGGCAAGACGCGCAAGATCTCCTACGCCTCGGGGCTCGAGGGCGTCCCGGTGGTGCCGATCCAGGCCTTGACGTCGGTGGTGCTCACGGTGCTGTCGCTGGCGGGCGCTTGGCTGGTGCTTCGCGCTCGTCCGCTGACGGCGCTCTTCGTCACGCTCGTCGGCTCGCTGGTCTGGCGGATCGTCTCCGAGCAGCTCCGCGCCGACGCGCGCGGCGGCGGCCGCATCACCGCCTACCAGTGGTTCAGCGTGATCTCGATCGTCTACGTGGCGGCGCTCGTCCCGTTCTTCGGCGGCGCGTCCGCCGTCGCCGCGGACCTCGGGGCAGGACTGGCGAGCTTGTGGAATCCGGTGGCGATCCTGTTCCTGCAGGGGGTGTGGATCCTGATCTTTCTCTACACGGGCCGCAGCATGGTGACGGGCTCGCAGATCTCGTTCCACCTGCGCGGGGAGCGGCTCTGACCTCGAGGCGTTACGCACTTCCCACGGGCATCGGATGGAACATAGCTCGCTCGGAACTTAGCTCGCTGGCTCGCCAAACGTCCTTTAGCCCGCAGGGCGACAGCCGGTAGCCGGGGGTTTCAACCCCCGGCTCCTGGCGCCGACCGCCGCCGGGGATTAATATCCCCGGCTACCGGCTTACGCCCTGCGGGCTCGAAGACCAGACTGCCTGCCAGCTCTCTACCTTCACTGGTTCCTGCGGCCGCTCGAAGTGCTCTTTCTTGGCAGCGCTTGTCGGCGGCTGGCTCGGAGCGGTGCCGGCTTTCCCGTGATCGCCTCGGGGAGCCTTTCGGAGAGCCAGGCGAGACGTTCGCGGAAGTCGCCGAAGGCACGGTCCGCCCGACTCGTCATGTCGTGGACGAGCTGCACCGCGGCCACGATCCGCTCCTTCTCGTTCTCGTCGACGATCGGGATCTCGTCGGGCGGGTTGTTGCGGTCTTCGAAGATCCCGCGGGTCAGTCGGAACCATCGCCTCGAGATGTCGGTGCCTTGTCCTTCGAGGGCAGCGTACTGCTCGAAGGTCAGCTCGACGAAGTTCTCGTCCTTGATCTCGAAGCCGTGGTCGAAGACGACCTTGAGGGCCTCGGCTGCCATCAGGGCGTTCAGCATTTCGGGCCGGCCACCTCCGTGAAGCTCCTGAGCTCCTATCCTGCTCCGGAGTGGCCCATGGTACCAAATCCAAGGAACCGGGCGGGCCCGCGGTCGTGCGCCGGCTAGGGAGAGTTTCATCCGTCACGATGGAAGAGATCGTACTTGCCATAGCCGAGGTCATCGAATACTCACCAGCCGCCAATCCGAAGTCTCGTCGTCAGCGTCCGGTATGACGATCCGGATCCATTCTCCCGTCGTCGAGGGAAGTGGCTCGGCGAGCTCCAAGTGTTTGGGATCCAGGACTTTCGCGCTCAGTGTCTTCATGATCGCCCATTCCTCCACGGCCGAAATCGGGGGCCTGGAGCAGCCTAGCACGTCAGTCCCCCGTCAGCGGTGGCCCGTCGGCGAGAGGACGCAGGCGGTAGCTGAAACTGTGCGGCCGGTCGGCGGGGATGCGATAGGCCGGAAGCGGATAGGCGAGCGACGACCAGGAGTCGATCCCGCCGACGCCCATCTGCGCCAGGTCGAGGTTGAGGTAGGTCTCGGCGCGGGTCGGCAGCTCGAAGGAGTAGCGCGCCTGCTCCATGTCGGCCTTGGTGACGTGGCGGGCGCCGACGCTCAAGAGCGGCATCCCCTCGGCCAGCAGCCCGACGCCCGCGTCGTTCGTCAGCGCCACCCAGCGCACGTCCACCTTGTTGCCGTTCTCCTGCGGACGGGAGTAGTCCACCCATTCGTCCGTGACGGTCGAGTCGTAGGCGCCCACGCGCTCGAAAGCGCGGTCGACGTAGGTGGGCGCGGGCCCGCGGCCGTACCAGGTGAGCCGCTCCAGCCCGGGGCTCACCACCAGCTCGGTGCCGAAACGCGGAAGCATCGCGGGCGTCTTCGGGCCCGGCGTGTAGGAGACCTTGACGTCGATGCGGCCGTCGCCGGCGACGAGGTAGGTCGTCGAGTACCTGGCGCCCACCAGGGCCAGCTCGCCCTCGACCGTCAGCGACGCGTGGGAGTCGTCCTTACGCTCCAGCTTGATTTCCACGGCGCGGAAGGTGGCGGCGGCGTCGCGCCAGGTGGTGACGTCGGACACGGCCACGGCCGCCGGGTCCCACCAGGACTTGCGCGCGCCCAGGTCGTTGTCCGTGGACGCGCGCCAGAAGTCCGGCACCGGCCCCCGCTCGAGCAGCGGCACGCCGCGGAAGCTGTAGCCGGTGAGGACGGCCCGCAGACGGTCGAAGACCGCGGCGAACTCGGGCCCCGAGAAGTGGATCGTCGCGCCGCCGTCGACGACGCGCAGGGGCGGCACCGTCTCCGCGGGCTCGGCGGGCGGCTCAGGGACGGCGAGCGGCCACTGCTCCCACGACAGCTCGTGACCCCGCGGAGCCCACGGCGTGTCGCGCGAGAGGACGAAGCTCAGATCGAGAAACAGCTCCCGCGCTCCGGCTTCACGGAGGTCCGGGATCTCCAGGGCGTACTCGCGTTCCTCGCCGGGCGGAACGTCCAGCTCCGGCAAACGGCCCGACACCAGCCGGCGGCCGTCGCCGCTGACGCTCCAGCGTCCCTCCACCAGCTCCGAAGCGTCGATGAAGTCGAAGCGGTTGCGGACCCGCACGCGCGTGGGGTCGGACGCGGCCGGCGACGCGTGGACGTAGCGGTAGACGTACTGGATCGCCTTGAGGCCGGGGTGCGGCTCGCGGTCCGCCGACACCAGGCCGTTCATGCAGAAGTTGCCGTCGTTGAACTTGCCGGCCCGGTCCTCCCACCAGCCGCCGTAGGCGAGGAACGTGTCGCGGTCAGACGTGCGATAGGTGGCCGGCACCGGCTGGCGCAGGCCCTGGTCCACCCAATCCCACACGAACGCGCCCTGCGCGTTGGTCCCCGCGTAGAAGAGGTCCCAGTACTCCTCGAGGCCGCCCGAGCTGTTGCCCATGGCGTGGGAGTACTCGCACAGCAGCAGGGGCATCTCCGGGCGCTGGTCCGCCAGGGCCGCCGTCCGCTCGGCGCTCGGATACATGAAGGAGTTGACGTCGGCGGACGAGCCGCCGTGCCGCGTCGACCCCTCGTAGTGGACCGGCCGCGACGGGTCGCGCTCGCGGAGCAGCGCGTAGGCGTCCGCGAAGCTCGGTCCGTCGCCCGCCTCGTTGCCCATCGACCAGAGGATGATCGAGGGATGGTTCTTGTCCCGCTCGACCATGCGCGCGGCGCGGTCGAGGATCGCCGGCCGCCAGGTCGGGTCGTTGGCGATCAGGTTCGTCGGCTCCGTCCCGAATTCGTGGGTCTCGATATTCGCTTCGCCGATCACGTACAGGCCGTAGCGGTCGCAAAGCTCCAGCCACTCGGGATCGTCAGGATAGTGGGACGTCCGCACCGCGTTGACGTTGTGCCGCTTCATGAGAAAGACGTCGCGCAGCATCGACTCGCGGCTCACGTGGTGTCCGCTGTCCGGTCGTGCTCGTGGCGGTTGACGCCCTTGAGCAGCACGGCGCGTCCGTTGACGAGCAGGCGGCCGCCGCGGACCTCCACCTCGCGGAAGCCGACGGACACCGGAACCACTTCGACGACCGTCCCGCTCGCGTCCTTCAGCGTCACCAGCAGCTCGTAGAGCGCCGGCGTCTCGGCCGTCCACAGCTCCGGCCGCGCCACCGCCAGCGTCTGCCGGACGACGGACTCGCGGCCCGCGTCCGCGTTGAATTCCTGGCTCCCCGACGCCAGGACAGGCCCTCCGTCCGGATCGCGCAGCTCAAGGGCGACGGAGCCCGCGGCCCCCCCGTCGCCGCGGTTCTCGACCCAGGCCGACACGGACAGCGACGCGTCGGCGTAGGCGTCGTCGAGATCCGTGCGCACCTCCACGTCCCGCACGTGGACGCGGCCCGCGCTCCGGACGTAGACGTCGCGGAAGATGCCGCTGAGACGCCACATGTCCTGGTCCTCGAGGATCGAGCCGTCGCTCCAACGGTAGACCTCGACGGCGAGCACGTTGACGCCCGGCGTCACGAGGTCCGTCACGTCGAATTCGACGGTCAGGCGCGAGTCCTCGCTGTAGCCGACGCTCTCGCCGTTGACCCAGGCGTAGAAGGCCGAGTCGACGCCTTCGAACGCCAGCAGCACCCGGCGTCTCTGCCAGTCCGCGGGGACCTCGAAGCGCGTGCGGTAGGACCCGACGGGGTTGTCGTCATGGGGCACGCGGGGACGCTCGAGGTCGATTTCGAAGGGGTACTTGCTGTTGGTGTAGATCGGGACGTCGAAACCGTGGAGCTGCCAGTTCGACGGCACCGGCAGCGTTGCCCAGGCCGAGTCGTCGAAGCCGGCGTCCTCGAAGCCGCGCGGGCGGGTGGCGGGGCTCGGCGACCAAGCGAAGCGCCAGGCGCCGTTCATGGAGCGA
>DASWIG010000055.1:0-5650 GCA_036397835.1 Thermoanaerobaculia bacterium | reverse complement strand
CGCCAGCAGCCGGTAGAGCTCGACCACCGAGGTCTCGCGCCCGGTGCCCACGTTGTAGACCGCGAAGCCGCGGCGGCCGGCCGCCGCCAGGTTGGCGCGCACCACGTCGGCCACGTGGACGTAGTCGCGCGTCTGCTCCCCGTCGCCGTTGATGGTCGCCGGCTCGCCGGCGAGCAGCCGGTCGAGGAAGATGGCCACCACGCCGGCCTCGCCGTGCGGGCTCTGGCGCGCTCCATAGACGTTGGCGTAGCGCAGGCACACGGCGTCGAGGCCGTGGGCCGCGTGGTAGAAGTACAGGTAGCGCTCGACCGCCAGCTTGCTGACGCCGTAGGGCGAGACCGGCCGCAGCGGGTGGTCCTCGCCGGCGGGGAAGCGCTCCTGCTCGCCGTAGATGGCGCCCCCGGTGGAGGCGAAGAGCACCTGGCGCACGCCGCCGCGACGCGCCGCCTCGAGCAGGTTGAGAGTGCCGAGCACGTTGACGTCGGCGTCGAAGAGCGGGTCGCGCACCGAGCGGCGGACGTCCATCTGCGCCGCCTGGTGGACGAGCAGGTGGACCCCCGCGCCCTCCACCAGCTTCGCCGCCGCCTCCGAGCGCACGTCGAGCTGGTGGAATTCGGCCGCCGCCGGCACCTGGGCGCGGCGCCCGCTCGACAGGTCGTCGACGACGAGCACGCGGTCGCCGCGCGCCACGAAGGCGTCGGCCAGGTGGGAGCCGATGAACCCCGCCCCACCGGTGATCAGAACGGTCTGCGTCGTCATCGGACGGCGGAGCCTAGCACACCCTGGCTTACTCCCCTCTCCCCCTGGGAGAGGGGCCGGGGGTGAGGGTTCCCTGAATCGCCTCGGCCACCCGCCGCGGCGCTTCGAGCGGCAGGTTGTGCCCCGCCCCCGGCACGATCTCGACGGTGGCGCGCGGCAGCAGCGCGGCCATCCGCCCCGCCAGGGCGGTGAACTTCGCGTCGAGCTCTCCGGCCATGAGGTGGACGGGGAGGTCGATCGCCGGCAGCTCCCTCCAATAGTCGGGCATGCTGCCCAGCCCGAGGACGCGCAACGCCCGCGCCAGGGCGGCGGGGCGATGGCGCGACCGCAGCGTCCGCTGGGCCGCGAGCCGCGACGCCGGCAGCCGGCGCTGCGAGGCGAAGAGCGGGAGCCCCTCCCAATGCTCGAGGAAGCACTCGATCCCGTCGTCCTCCAGCAGCCGCGCCAGCCGTTCGTCTTCGGCGCGGCGTTTCTGGCGGGCGTCCTCCGAGTCGAGCCCCGCGGAGGCGCCGATCAGCGTCGCCGCGGCGAAGAGGCCGCGGTGGCGAGCCAGCAGGCCGACGGCCAGACGCCCGCCCAGCGAGTAGCCGGCCAGGTGGAGGCCGCTCCTGCCGCGCTCGCGGATGCGGCGAGCGAGGCGGTCGACCTCCTCCTCGAAGGTCAGGGAGCCGATGGCGTCGCCGGGGTCGTGACCGAGGAGATGAGGACGGTCGACGTCGACGTCGAGCTCGGTCACGACGTCGTCCCAGGACTCCGGGGCGCCCGTGAAGCCGTGCAGGCAGACGACTCGGGTATGGATGCGCCGATCGGACGTCCGGTCCGTCATCGTCGCCAGGCGATCGACAGACGCGCCGAACGGCTCTCCATCGGATGGAAGTGGACGTCCTCGACGCCTTCGATGGGCTCGCCCGGCAAACGCGAGGCATAGAAGTACTGGATGTCCGAGTCGTCGGAGTCGAAGAGGTTGAAGACGTCGAGCACGAGCTCCAGGCCGCTCGCGAAGCGGTAGCCGACGCGGGCGTTGACGAGGGAGGCGGATTCCCACTCGAGCGAGCCGTCCTCGATCAGGGGCACGTCGCCGAAGTAGCGCCAGCGCAGCGCGCCGAAGAACGCGCCCACGTCGTCGAACGACAGGCCGGCGGCGATCGTGGTGCCGATGGCGCCGGGGATCTCGTCGCCCTCGGGCGCGTCCCCCTGGGGGGATCGAGGGGGGAGATCTGCAGTGTCGGTGAAGGTGGCGTCGGTCAGCGTCACGTCGAGGTCGAGGGCTACGTGGGGCGTCGCCTGGTAGAAGTTGGTCCACTCGACGCCCACCCGCCGGCTCGGACGGCTGGCCTCCGTGGCGCCGCCGTCGCCCACGAAGACCAGCTCGGAGTCGAGCTCGAGGGCGAAGACGGTGAGCGTGGTGTGCAGGCCGGGAAGGAGCGTGGTCCGCAGGCCCACGTCGACGCCCCTGGCCCGCACCAGCGGATCGACCGGCGTCGCCGCTTCGCCCGAGGTCGGGTCGACGGCGATGACGGCGCCGCGGGCGTCGTTCGAGTGGTGGCCGTAGCCGGCGTTGAGGTAGACCTCGGTCGAATTCCACGGTCCGAGGATGAGGCTCAGCTTCGGGCTGAGCAAGGCGTCGTCCTCGGAGCCGGAGTTGGCGGCGAGGTCGCTCGCGACGTCGGCCGAGAAGACGTCGCCCCGCAGGCCGAAGCGCGTGCGGACCTTGTCGTTCCAATGGACGAGGGCGTCCGCCCAGACGCCGCCGCCGATTTGCCGGACGTCGTCGCGGCGCACGGTGGCCGTGCGCTCGAGGTCGCGGGTGCGGAAGAGGCCGTTGCTCACGTCGTCGTAGCGCAGGCCGGCGCCGGCGCTCGTCTCGACGCGGCGATCCCCCCACGCGGCGAGCCACGAGCGGCGCAGGTCCAGGCCGCCGACCCACCGCCGGTCCGCCTGCTCGAACTGATCGCCGTCCTCGGGGTTGTCGAGGAAGTAGGTGAAGTTCGAGACGAGGCCGAAGTCGTAGTAGAGCAGATAGCCGCTGAGCTCGGTCAAGGCGTCGTCGCTTCCGCGGTGCCGCTCGGCCGACAGGCTGAGGCGCGCGGTGTCGCCGCGGGGGCCGGGATCGATCAGGTCGAAGCGGTCGATGAGGCCCGAGTCGACGGCGCGGCGCGGGATCTGGTCGGTGGACAGCCAGTCGGCGGCGTAGCCCATGAACGTCAGGGAATGGCCGCGTTGGGCGTCGCCCGCGCTGTAGCGCGCGAGCCCTTTCCAGCCCTGGTAGTCCTGGTCGCGGGTCCATGGGCCGTCCTCGTGGAAGCCCTCCACGGCAGCGACGACGTCGCCGCCGCCGTCGACCTCGAAGCTGTCGGCCCACAGCGCGCGGCCGTAGCCATAGGACCCGCCGGTAAACGCCAGCAGCCGCTCGGGCAGCTCGCGGACGATCGCCATGTCGATGCTGCCCGCGGCGGAGAAATCGCCGGCGTCGGCGTAGTAGGGCCCCTTGCGGTAGCGGACCCGTTCGACCAGCTCGGGGATGAGGAAGCTCAGGTCGGCGTAGCCCTGGCCGTGGCCGTGGGTCGGCATGTTGACCGGCACGCCGGCGACGCGGACGCTGAAGTCGGTGCCGTGGTCGAGGTTGAAGCCGCGGACGAAGAACTGGTTGGCCTTGCCGCCCCCCGAGTGCTGGGTGGCGACGACGCCGGGGGTGGTCTCGATCAGCTCGCCGGGGCGCAGGATCGGCCGCCGGGCGAGGTCGAGCCGGCCGGTCGACCCCTCGGTGGCGGAGTCCGCGATCCCGACCAGGTCGTCGGCGCGTTCGCGGACCTCGATCTCCTCGTAGACGCGGAGGGGGTCGTCGGGCGGAACGGGTGGGGAATCTGGGGGCTCGTCGCCGGGAGCGCCGAGCGTCAGGAGCACGAGCAGAACGGCAGCGATGGACGTCATGTTCCGGAACCTCTCTCTTAGGCCCGCAACGGCGGGCCGCGAATGACGAGCGCGGCCCTCGCCGCGGGAATCGGTACGCGCGGGGCAGTCTCGGACGCGTCCCGCGGGACGGCCGAGCTTGCCCAGTGGCCGGTAGGGGGGCGTCAGACGAGAGAGGACGAGGGCGGCCCGCGAGCGCCGCCGGGAAGACGCGCGGGGTTTTCGAGGACGGGGGTCCCTGAGTCGAACCGGACCGACGCCGTCGCCGGGAGAGACGCCGTAAAGCCGGCGTCAGGGCTCGAGGCGTCGAACGCGAAACCGGCGGCGGTCAGACCGGGGCTCGCATCCTGGTCGGGCGCCGGCTCGGGCCGTCCTCCGTCGTCCTGGTCGACGTCGTGCCGGTACGCGCGATCCTCGTCGTGGTGATGGCCGTGAGCGCGCTCGATCGAGCTGGCGTGGTCGTGGTCGCCGACGAAGAAGTGGTGGTGGTGCAGCTCTTCGTCGCCGAGATGGACGTGGTGACCCGAGCGGAGAGCCTCGCCGCCGAGGCCGATCAGCGCCGCCGCGGCCAGGACCCAGACCACCGTCCCGGCGTGGCGGTGGGCGTGACTGTGGAGTCGGGTATGCCGCATCATCGGTGGCTCTCTGACGGAGCGTCGCTGCCGGTTGATCAGGGGAACTCTATACCTTCGACCCGCTCACCGCAAGCGTCGTGCCAGGCTCGGCGCTACGAGCCTGCCGCCGGCCTCCGGCGTCCTGCCGAGGCGCCGCAAACCCGCACCGGGAGCGGCTCTGCACGAATCGTCCAATCAAATGAAGACGTCTTCGAATCCGCGGACCGTCCGATCCCGCACGAATCGTCCAATGAAATGAAGACGGGTCGGCGCGTCTCTCTTACGTATCCTCCTCACAGTACACGCGCCGCCGACAGCCGACGCCGACGTCGGCGGCAAACGACAACCCACTCCTGAAAGGAGGATACCAACATGGCGTCACCCGGCCGTCGCGATCTGGCGTCCCGCTTCCGGGCCACCCTGCGCCGCCTCCGCCGCCGGCTCGAGCAAGAGCCGGTCGATCCGGGGACGGAGACCGACCCGGGGACCGTCACTGAACCGACGACTCCCTGATCCGCTCTGATCCCAACTCGTTTCGCCCCCCGGCCACCTGGCCGGGGGGCTTTTTTTGTTTGTCCCTGACGGTGGCAGGGAGCCGCCGGTGGCCGGGGCAAGTGTCCTCGGGGGCGGCGGGATTCCGCCGGCGGTCGAAGCAAACGTCCGCAGTCGGTGGCGGGATTCCGCAATCGGTCGAAGCAAACGTCCGCAGTCGGTGGCGGGATTCCGCAATCGGTCGAAGCAAACCTCCACAGTCGATGGCGGGATTCCGCCGGTGGTCGGGACAAATGTCCGCGGGGGCGGCGGGAAGCCGCCAGCGGCCGAAGCAAGTCGCCGCACTCGGTGACGGGAAGCCGCCGGTAGCCGAAGCAAATGTCCGCACTGGTGGCGGGATTCCGCCGGCGGGCGAAGCGAGTTGCCGCACTCGGTGGCGGGATGCCGCCGGTGGCCGAAGCAATTGTCCGCACTCGGTGGCGGGATGCCGCCGGCGGTCGAAGCAATTGTCCGCGGCCGGTCGCGGGATTCCGCCGGCGGCCGAAGCAATTGTCCGCGGCCGGTGGCGGGATGCCGCCGGGGGCCGAAGCAAATGTCCGCACTCGGTCGCGGGATGCCGCCGGTGGCCGGTGCAACTGTCCGCAGTCGGTGGCGGGATGCCGCCGGCGGCTGGTGCAATTGTCCGCGGCCGGTGGCGGCATGCAGCCACCGGCCGAAGCAATTGTCCGCACTCAGTGGCGGGATGCCGCCGGCGGCCGAAGCAAAGGTCCGCGGTCGGCGGCACAAACGTGCCGGTGGCCGGTGCAAGGGTCGCGGAGCCGGATGTAGGGACGCAAGGCCTTGCGCCCTCCCGCCGAATCGGGCGCACAGCGTCG